>CAZBTD010000017.1:18653-40248 GCA_964494815.1 uncultured Ferruginibacter sp.
ACCTCGAAGAAGACGTGTTCAACCTCGTCGCTCATGAACATTACAAATTGGTTCCTAACTGGCGCGATCTTACACCTGAGGACGAACAGAAGCTTCTCGACCTTCACATGAATCGCGTGACTGACACTTGCATTCCAGAAGAAGAAGCCTTTCGCCGTTTGCAAAAGCATTTGCACCAGCAATGGAAAGATGCAGAAGCAAAGGGAGAGCGTTATTTTCCGCATGAATTTTTATACAAAACGGTTTTAAGCGGCGAACTTAAACAGTATTATGAGATTGACCCGAAAGATAGCTGGATAGTGGCTGCTGCTGAAAAGAATATTCCAATTGTTTGCCCAGGTTGGGAAGACAGCACTACTGGAAATATTTTTGCAAGCTATGTAATTAAGGGCGAGCTGCAGGCAAGCACTGTTAAAAGCGGTATTGAATATATGGTGTGGCTGGCAGATTGGTACAGGAATAATTCAGCCGGAAAAGGTGTTGGTTTTTTCCAGATTGGTGGTGGCATTGCAGGCGACTTTCCAATATGTGTGGTTCCAATGATGTACCAGGATTTGGAATGGCATGATGTGCCTTTCTGGAGTTATTTCTGCCAGATAAGTGACAGCACGACTTCCTTTGGCTCATATTCAGGTGCTGTGCCAAATGAAAAAATTACCTGGGGTAAATTAGATATACATACACCAAAGTTTATTGTAGAGAGTGATGCTACCATTGTAGCACCGCTGATATTTGCATGGCTGCTGGGTTGGTAATAAGTACAAAGAATTGAGCCACGAGTCACATCAATTTTCACGAAAATAATTCGTGTTCATTTATGCGGCTCGTGGCTTTCTTTTTAGCTTAACAGATCTTTATCATACGATTTTGTTGCTTTTTACGTTTATACTTATCAAAGGGGTAACTAAAAGGTAACAATTATGGAAACTGAAACCGCTATCCAGGAATTGCTGCTCAACGTTAATTCAAGTTTTTGTAAGAGAGAATGGTGTGAAAAGAAAGACCAGCAGCAAAAAACATTATCGGCAACCGAAAGGTTAAAAACACTTTGCTGGGATGGGATGCTGCCTGAGTTGCTTCCTGAAATTTGCATTAAGCAAAATAACCGGCCACTTATTCTTTGGGAGATGATGGGCCTGAGTAATATTCTCCATTTAAAAATGGGGGGCTATAGCCAAAGGCTTAATCCCATTTACGCTCTGCACCCTTATCTTATAATGGATAACGCAGGCCTTAATTGAAATAACAACAAAATATTTTTAATGAAATGATACAATGTCGTTGTATCATTTTTCTTTTTCGGCCAACTTAGCCTTCAGTCGGGCAATAGAGTTTTGAGCTTCTATCAATTGGAGTTTTAATGCATGTACTTCCGGAGCTTTAGCCTCCAGCAAAGCTTCTGTTTCTTCGTAATTTTTTTGCATCAGCAAAATATCGCCGTCCATTTCTTTGATTATTTTTTCAGCGTTCTGCAGTTTCATTTTTAAATCAAGCTCTGTGGCCATTTTATTTTGATGGGTAACAGCCAGCTCTTTTTGTACTGTTTCTTTCATCAGCCGCTCGCTTTCAAGGTAGCCACTGGCGCTCTTTAATTGCCTGCTTTGCTTTTGAAGCTTGCCCCATAACCAAAACCATGCTATGCCAAAACCTGCACCAAAAACCAGTAATATGTAAACGATGTTGAACAGCATTGTAATAATTGCTGCAAAATATTTCATCTATGGTTAAATAAAAACAAAACACAAAAGTTTTTTAAAACGGGTATCAGGCCCTTTCTTGTAATAAACTGCCGGTATGGCTTTTTCTACGCCTGCTTATTTGGATGATGTCGCCATTGGTAAGCTTTACTGTACTGCTTTCAATTACCTCGTTAACGTACATGCGGTTGATGATATGGGTGCGGTGTATACGGCAAAACATATCTGCTGGTAAATTATCCTGAAACCAATGCAACACTTTGGCTACTACAAGGGGCCGGTCGTTGATGATAAATATTTTGCAATAGTTGCTGCTGGCTTCAATGCGAATGATATTTTCCTCGGGCACCGCCTTGGGGCCTTTGCTGGTGGGAATTAAGATTTGGCTCATACTGTAATTTTTTTATTTAGTACGGATTAAACCGGAAATGCCAGTCATTGTTTTTAAAAGAAAATGGATATAAAAACAACTGTAAAGTTTAAGGCTTTGCCATTATCTGCCAATACTCCATTTGGAGTAGCCGCAGCATTATCTGCCGATAACAGAAATAATATTAGTAAACTTGTAAAAAACCTGTTGTTGATACGCTTTAGATTAATATTACTCTCTTTACTGTTCCTCTCTTGTACAGCCTGTGGGCAAACAGCAATGATTGAGAGCCTCAAAAAAAGTGTTTACTCTTCAGTAAATAAAAGGGCAAGGCTACAGGCAACTTTGTTGTTATGTGAACAGGGATATTCACTACATCCGGATACATTACTAGAGTATGCAAAAAGTGCTTATACTATTGCAGAAGAGTTAAATGACAAGGTATCTGCTGCTAAAGCAATGTTTAATGAGTCGGCAGCGCTTACTAATAAGGGCCTGCTTGATTCTGCCCTTGCTGTGGCGAACAAATGTGAGGACATTTTAAAAACAAGCTTAAATGATCCTCTTTTACTTGCTAATATTCTTAACCAAAAAGGCAGGTGTTTTGTAAGAAAAAACCAATACAAAGAAGCTATACAAATGGGCTATGATGTTATTGAACTGGCAGAAAAAAATAAGGATCCACTATTGCAGGTAAAAGCTAAAACACTTATTGGCTGGGCTTATCTTGAAATGGGCCAGCAGCAGGAAGCAATTCAATGGCACTTAAAAGCATTGAACACCACTTCCGATACAATGTTGCTTCAGAAGTATGCTATATTGTATGGTAATATTGCCACCAACTATAATAATCTTGGCAAGCTCGATTCGGCGTTCTATTATATGCAAAAAGGTATTGATTGTGCCCGGAAGTATGAAAATCTGTTTGCCTTATCCAATTGCCTTGCCATTGCTTCATCTATATATGTAAATGCTGGTCAGCCCTCAAAATCGGAGCCTTTGTTGAAAGAAGTAGTAGCTATACGAAAGGTTATTGGTGATCCTTTTTACACTGCATCCGACCTTGCACAGCTTGGTTATTACTATGCCCACTATGGCCAGCCCGAAAAAGGAATTGCAGCCTGTAATGAAGGCATCGAACTTGCCCGTAAATATAATCTTAGTACAAAGCTTTTTTTCCTTTACCAAAGCCTTGCAGATAATTATAAAGCAATGGCCAATATAAACGGCTACGAAAATGCCATGCAAAATATTATCAATCTTAAAGATTCTGTGTATGCAAAAAATTCTTCGGATGCCCTTGCTGAATTAAACGCTCAATACGAATTGCAGAAAAAGGAAAACACCATTATTCAGCAGCGGTACGATTTGGTAATGAAAACAGCCTGGATGTACGGCGCCATCATACTGCTGTTATTTGGGATTTTGCTTTGGTATGTCAATTACAAAAACAATAAGCGTAAGCAGGAGGAAGAAATGGCCTTTGCCCTAAAGGAAGAAAAACGTATTGCAGAAAAAGCAATTGCTGTGGCGCAGGAGTTAGAGCGAAAAAGAATAGCAGCAGACTTGCACGACAACCTTGGTGCATATGCAGCAGCTATTTCGGTAAATGTAGACAATATAACAACCAACGAAAACGGCCAGCCCAACAATATGCATGAAGAGTTGAAAAATAATTCCCAGGCAATAGTATCCCAACTGAACGACACTATCTGGGTATTAAAAAAAGAACAACTGGCATTAACTTCTATCAGCGACAGGCTTAAAGTATTCATACAAAAGCTTAACAGAAGCTATCCGCAGGTGCAAATTGATGTAAAAGAAAATATTGTTGCCGACAGGCTGCTTGCTCCCATGCAGGCACTGCACCTTTTCAAAATTTTACAGGAAGGGATTATTAACGCACTAAGGCATAGCAGCTGTACTAAAATTATTATTACCATTAAAAGTGATATAGACTGGACAATAACAATTGAAGATAATGGTATTGGCATTCCGGAAACACCAGCTTCTAAAACCGGTGGCAATGGTTTGTATAACATGCGGAACAGGAGCAAAGATGCAGGCTGGGATATTTGCTGGCAGCATAATGATCCCTCTGGCACAAGGGTTGTAATTAATTCTACTACAAATTAGTTATTGAGTATGCCGTACAAACAAGAGAAATTTACGATGCTCAACAATTCATACAAATCATTTGTGAAAAAGAGTTAACCTGTAGTTATGGCCATCAACATTGCACTTACAGAAGATAACAGGGTAAATCAAAATACTTTTGCTCAAAAAATAAAGGTATATCCTGATCTTAAGCTGCTGTTTACAGCAGATAACGGCCATGCATTTCTGGAAGAATTAAAAAGACTGCCTCATCAGTTGCTGCCACAGGTGGTTTTTATGGATATTGAAATGCCAGAGCTGAATGGTATTGAAACAATCAAAATAGCCAAAGCATTATATCCGCAAGTGCATTTTATTGTACTTACTGTTTTTGATGATGATGAAAAAATATTTGAAGCCATCAAGGTTGGGGCTTCCGGTTATTTACTAAAGCATGAACCTGCCTCGGTAATTAATGATGCCATCACAAATATTCTGGAATTTGGCGGAGCCCCCATGAGTCCTGCCATTGCCCGTAAAGCCTTAAACCTTTTAAGCCGCCTGCCGGTAGCAGTAGCCGAAGATGAACTGACACCTATCCCTGAAATGATTACAGTAAGGGAGAAGGAAATACTTCAGCACATGATAAATGGGTGGGATGCCAAACGCATTGCAGTAGAAGTTTCATTAAGTGTGTTAACCGTCCGCAAGCATATAGCCAACATCTATACCAAACTGCATGTAACCAGCAAAGCACAGGTAATTTCACTGGCACATAAAAATAATTGGGTGTAAGTAGTTACGAATTTTGAGTGAAGAGTTATGAGTTGGATGTTATAGAGCTCTTTCCTCAACTCATAATTCATAATTTATAACTCATAACTCCCACCTCCTTATCTTTGCCACCCTAAAATTTCAAGAATATGAAGTGGTTGAATTTATTTGTAAAATACCGCCTGTGGCTTGGTTTGGTATTACTGGCACTGGCAATTTTTACCAATATACAAGCCGGTTTCTGGCCTTCATTTGTGTTGTATTTACTTGCTGTTATCTGCATTGTAGGGCATTTTATCATTGGCCCCATGCGGCTTATACAGGGCTGTATGGAAGAAGGAGATATGGGAGGCGCTAAAAAAGTATTGGACTCTATTTGGTTTCCCGGCTTGCTGATAAAACCAATCCGTTCGGTTTACTATACTGTAAAGGGCAACCTTGATATGGCCAACCAGAATTATGAAAGTGCCGAAAAGCATTTGAAAAGAAGCCAGGACTTAATGAGTGGCGGTGGTTTATTAGGCGACCAGATGAAGCAGGCTGAAGGAGCCAATAAGTTGCAACTCGGGATGCTGGCTTTGCAAAAAAGCGATTTTAAGCAGGCAGAAAGCTATATCCGTGCCGCCATTCGTGCCGGACTGCCCGATAAAGAAAATGAAGCAGCCGCTTACTTACAGTTGTCTTCCATTATGCTTAACAAAAGGGAGTTCCGTGCCGGCAAAGATTATTTCAGAAAGGCAAAGGCACTGAAACCAACCACACCGCAGATAGCTGACCAGATAAAACAAATGGAAAAATATATCAGCCGTATGCCGGGATAAAGCTATTGATATATGCCGCACTGAGTTTGCAGTGTCATACTGAGCCTGTAGTAATAAAATAAAAAAAGGATATTCTGACGAGTATCCTTTTTTTACATCAGGGGTTTAGCATAAGATTGAAAAATAGAAAAGCGGGATAATTTAAACTATTGCGTAAAATAGAAGTTTTATAAACCGGCTGCTATTTGTTGCTTTATTTAGTTACAAACATTTCATCCACCTTTTTATAGCGGTAATCAAAAATGCCTTTTAGCTGTTTTTCTATAAACAGGCTGTTGGCAATATCTCCCAAAAGCCAAAAAGGGATTTTATAGTGTACAATATCCATCATTTCCACACCGCCCTGCACTTCTTTAAAATGATGCTGGTGGTGCCATAAACTGTAAGGGCCAAAACGCTGTTCATCCACAAAATATTTTTTGTCTTCCACATGCGTTATCTCTGTCATCCAATAGAGAGGAATGCCCAGCACGGGGCTCACTTTGTATTCAATAATTTGCCCGGCATACATTTTATAGCCATGATGCTTTGATATAACTTTAAATCCAAGATTGTTTGGTGTGATGTCTTTAAGATTTGAAGGATTACTGAAAAAATCCCAAGCGGTATTGATGTCGGTTGGAATTAACTGGATGGTTTTGAGCGAATAAACTTTACTCATGCAATAAAATTTTATTCATAACAATAATCAATGCAATTTGTTTTCTTTGTACCAGTCAATTACAGCTATATTCAGTTTCAGTGGCGTCGCACTCTTGTGCATTGTGTCATCATTGAACCATCAGCACAATTTGTAAAGTCAACATGCAATTATATAAACAACGCCTTCATCAAAAATTTACAGAAGCTTACGAAAGCCTCAATGTACAGCAGAGAGAGGCAGTGGATACCATTGAAGGCCCGGTGATGGTGATTGCAGGCCCCGGCACAGGCAAAACACAAATACTGGCGGCAAGAATCGGAAAGATTTTATTAGAAACAGATGCACTGCCGGAAAATATTCTTTGCCTCACCTATACAGACGCAGGCGCTATTGCCATGCGGCGCAGGCTGCAGCAGTTTATAGGTGCTGATGCTTACAAAGTAAACATATACACCTTTCATGCTTTTTGCAATGATGTGATTCAGGATAATCTTTCTTTGTTTGAAAAAACATCCCTCGATGCCATTTCAGAATTAGAAAACATACAGCTATTTAAAACACTCATTGATAATTTCCCAAAAAATCATCCATTAAAAAGATACCGTGGTGATGTGTATTTTGAAGTGAACAATTTGAAACAGCTTTTCTCCAATATGAAAAAAGAAGGCTGGACAAAAGATTTTATCAACCAAAAGATTGATGAATACATCAGCAGCCTGCCAACAAGAGAAGAATTTATTTACAAACGAAAATACAAGCAGTTTAATGCTGGCGATGTAAAGCAGGAGAAGATAGATGAAGAAAAAGAGAAGATGGAAAAGCTGAGGGCGGCAGTCGCAGAGTTTGATAATTATCAAAATTTAATGCGTAAAAAGAATCGCTACGATTTTGATGATATGATAAACTGGGTGATAAAAGCATTTGAAGAAAACAAAAATTTGCTTGCCAATTACCAGGAAAAATTTCAGTATATACTCGTAGATGAATTTCAGGATACAAGCGGCACACAAAATAAAATTGTAGAACTACTCATTAATTATTGGGATGAACCCAATGTGTTTGTAGTGGGAGATGATGACCAGAGTATTTACCGTTTCCAGGGGGCCAATGTGGAGAACATGGAAAATTTTATGGGTGCGTATAAAAAGTTGAAAGCAATTGTGCTTGAAAATAATTACCGCTCCACTCAACCCATTCTTAATATTTCAAAAACGCTGATTGAAAAAAATAATGAACGGCTGATTAATAAGCGGCCTGATTTACAACTCACAAAAAACCTTGTCTCTTCCAACACTAAAATCAATGCGCTAAAAAATCTGCCGGAAATTATTGAATATAATTCTGTGAAAGAAGAGATGGCAGCTATCACCAACAGGGTGTATGCACTTACCAAAGAAGGCATTGAGCCTGGAAGGATTGCGGTGATTTATAAAGAGAATAAATATGGAGAAGAACTTGCTACATACATGCGCCTGAAAGGTGTATCGGTATATAGCAAGAGAAGTATCAATATTTTGGAAGAACCATTTATAAAAAAAATTATTGAAATTTTACGCTATCTGAATGCAGAACACGACATTCCTTATGGCGGTGATGAAATGTTGTTTGAAATACTACATTATGATTTTTATAAGATCCCTCCCATTGAAATAGCAAAACTCACTGTGGAAGTAAATCAAAAGAAATATGGTGGTGAACCGGTGTCATTAAGAAAGCTATTGAATGACAAATCGAACGAAACGCCTAAAACATTATTTGATAAAGCTATTAATGAAAAATTAAAAAACACAGGAAAAAAATTGGAGTTGCTGATTGGCGATGTCCCGAACATAACCTTACAAAAATTGGTTGGGAGTATAATATCGTATGATGCACAAAAGATTCCAGGCACTGATGTGCTTTCCTACATTATGGAAAGCCATGAAAAAGTAAAGCTGATAAATTTATTAACTGCATTTTTCGATTTTGTAAAAGAAGAAACAAGCCGCAACCCTTCATTGGCTTTAAAGGATTTGATTGCAATAATTGACCTTATGGAAAAAGAAGACATTGCTTTGCCAATGACACAAACATCAGGAAGTGAGAAAGGAATTAATTTACTCACAGCACATGGAAGCAAAGGTTTGGAATTTGAATATGTCTTCCTGGCCGGTTGCAATGCATCATCATGGGAAAAGAAAAGAAAGCCGGGCGGTGGATACAAATTGCCTGATACCATGTTTTCATCTCAAGCTTTTTCAAGCGATGAAGAAGAGTTGCGGAGATTATTTTATGTAGCCTTAACAAGGGCTGAAAAGCATTTATATATCTCTTTTGCCAAATTTAAAAATGATAGCAAGGAACTGGAGCCATCTATGTTTATTGCGGAAATTTTGGAACAGCATCAATTGCCAATAGAAAAAGTTACGTTAAGAGAAGAAGAGATGATGGAATTCCAGTTGCTGCATTTTACTGCACAGGCACCAGAGATTGAAAAACCCGAAGAAGATTTTATAACAGTGCTGCTCGAAAAATTTGTAATGAATGTAACAGCGCTCAACAATTATTTAAAATGCCCTCTTGGTTTTTATTATCAAAATCTTATTCGTATTCCTTCCGGTAAAAATGAAGCCACAGAGTTTGGAAGTGCTATACATTATGCTTTGGAAAAACTGTTCCGCAAAATGCAGGAGAGTGGTAAAGAACAATTTCCATCCAAAGAAGAAATGATAAAAGACTTTAACTGGTACATGAACCGCCATCGGGAAAATTTTACCAAAGAAGCATTTGAAAGAAGAACTGAATATGGTGATGAAGTATTGAGTAATTACTATGATAAATACATCGGTACATGGAACAAGATTGTGGCAGTGGAAAGAAATATCCGTGGCGTGGTGGTAAACGGAGTGCCGCTGAAAGGCAAACTCGATAAATTGGAATTTAATGGCAAAGAGATAAATGTGGTGGATTACAAAAGCGGTGATATTGATAAAGCAATGCCAAAGCTAAAGGGCCCGAACGATAAGGAGCCAAATGGTGGCGATTACTGGCGGCAAGCTGTGTTCTATAAATTACTTATTGATAATTATGAACAGAAAGACTGGAAAGTTATCAGCACTGAGTTTGATTTTGTAGAGCCTGATAAAAAGAGAGAATACCGAAAAGAAAAAATTGTGATAACACCTGCTGATACAGAAACAGTGAAACAACAGGTAAAAGACACATGGGCAAAAATTCAGGCAAGAGATTTTTATACTGGCTGCGGCAAAGAAGATTGTCATTGGTGCAATTTTGTAAAAGAAAACCAGCTGGTGGTGGCATTGCATGAGCTGCAGGCAGAAGAAACAGATTAAAATAACTTTAAGAAAAAGGCTTTGCGTCACAGGGATAAAGCAACTAAGTTTGCACAGATGAGGATTCAATATATTCTTTACTGCTTATTTATTTGCTCAGCATTTTATTTTATTTCAGTGTCTGTCACTGGCTGTGCACAGATAGGATATCCAAACGGTGGCGCAAGAGATACCATACCACCAGAGCTGTTGCTGGCTGTACCAGCTGAACGCAGTACTAATTTTTCCGGGAATAAAATCATACTCACTTTTAATGAATACATTGATATAAGAGATATTCAAACCAATTTGCTCGTATCGCCATATCCAAAAAGAAATCCTGAAATATCTAATAAACTAAAAACAGTTACCATAAAACTCAAGGATACATTGTTGTCGAATACAACTTATGCCATTGATTTCGGAACTGCTTTGAGAGACTTAAATGAGGGCAATCCGTTCAGAAACTATACTTATGTGTTTTCAACTGGCAATACAATCGATACGTTAAAGCTTAGTGGAACGGTTTTGCTTGCTGAATCAGGCAAAGCAGACAGTACCCTTATTGCGATGTTGTATAAGGATGCTGTTGATTCATCTGTAGAAAACAGGAAACCGGATTATATTGCCCGGCTAAATGCAAAAGGAAACTTTACTTTTAAAAACCTGTCGCCGGGCAGTTATAAATTATATGCTTTAAAAGATGGCGATGGCGGCAAAACATATAACTCAGCTATAGAAACTTTTGCTTTTACTGACAGCGATATTATTGTAAGTGATACTGTAAAGCCAGTAACATTGTATGCATATGCAGAAGAAAAAGATAGCAAGAAAAATACAAACGCCACTCCGCCGAAAACCGCAGCTGATAAAAAACTTAAAGTAACAGTACCTGTAAATGCTGCTAATCCGCAGGATTTGCTTTCTCCGTTGAAAATTACATTTAGCAGGCCACTGAAAGATGTAGATGAAAGCAAAATACAGCTTACAGATACTTTGTTTAAAAAAATATCCGGCACAAAATTCAGTATCGACAGCAGCCGGAAAATTATTTCGCTTGCATTGAAATGGGCAGAAGATCTTGATTACATCCTTCTTGTTGATAAAGAAGCTGTAACTGACAGCACCGGTGCCCAGCTTACAAAAACTGATACTACCAGGTTTAAATCAAAAGGAAAAGCAAACTACGGCAATCTTGTGCTTCGGTTTGTAAATTACGATGCGGCAAAACACCCGGTACTCCAGTTTTTTAAAGGAGACGAAATGATAAAGTCGGTACAAATAACGGCCAATACCTGGAGCGATAAGTTATTTGAACCGGGAGAATATGACCTGAGAGTATTATACGATGAAAACAACAATGGCAAATGGGACCCTGGTAGTTATAAAGAAAAACGGCAACCGGAAAAGGCAATCACACTTCCAAAAAAACTTTCTGTAAAAGCAGGCTGGGATAATGAGAAAGATATAGAGTTGTAATGGATGAATTGTCAATTCCCCATTATTCATTATCAGTTATCTTCGCCACATGGTTTTTTCTTCCTCTCTTTTAGAAAATGCAGTAAATGAATTTGCCAAACTTCCGGGTATTGGTAAAAAAACAGCATTGCGTTTGGTACTGCATTTAATTAAGCAGGATGAAGCATCAGTAAAGCAGTTTAGCAGCGTTATTGCACAAATGAGAGAAGGCATTCAATTCTGCAATCGCTGTCACAATATTTCAGATATGCCCATTTGCAATATCTGCAGCAACCGAAGCCGTAAGCAGGAACTGGTGTGTGTGGTTGAAAACATCCGTGATGTAATTGCCATTGAAAGTACACAACAATTCAACGGCTTGTACCATGTGCTTGGCGGCATTATTTCTCCATTAGATGGTGTAGGGCCAGAGCAAATCAATATCGAATCACTTATTACAAGGGTAAAAGAAGAAAGCATTTCCGAAATTATTTTTGCACTTAACGCAAATGTTCAGGGGGATACCACCGTGTATTACATCAGTAAAAAATTAAAAGGCCTGCCTGTTAAAATTACTACTATTGCCCGGGGAATTGCTTTTGGTGGTGAACTGGAATATGCAGATGAAATGACTTTGGCAAAAAGCATCAGCAACCGCATCCCGGTAGAAAATTATATTTCTTCAGGAAGTTAACGTAGATTAATCCCTTTCCCTGGAAGCCGCACTGCATCAACATTGCCGGTATTTCAGCAATCGTTTGTTTTAAGCGAAACTGATTTCAATCATTATTCTTTTATTCAGATATTTTTAAAATGGCATACTACTTGTCATTTAATGTCCGCAATAAAAAATTGGTACAACATTTTTTATTGCACCATCGCTTACCACTATAACACCTCTCAAATCATATTTTCCCCAGCAGGAAATATGCTTAGCTACCAGCAATAAGAACAAATAAAATTTGTAATACCACAGTACTGCTGCGTTGAAAAACGTAAACGGTAATGTATTGAATGAAATATTTCAAATCCGAAATCAAAATGAAAAACATCTATATCCATCATCACTTTAAAAAATCAAAAATGAAAAATTTTAGACACTATCGTTTGTTGATTGTGCTTGTTGCTTTTGTAACCATGAGCTACACTACCGCATCAATATTAAGTAATCCCAATTGCCCTATTGCATATACGGGAGCGCCCAAAGCCACCACACCCAACCAAGGCCAAATAAAATATTGCACCAGTTGCCATGGCGACTTTGCTCTTAATGCTGCCGGTGGCGGCATTACCGTAACAGGGCTGCCCGGAGCAACCTATACACCTGGGCAAGCATACAATTTCAATATTAAAATCAATCATGCCGCTGCTAACAGGAAAATTTGGGGCTTTGCAATAAAAGCAGTGAACACAACTAACAATAATGTAGTGGGAGTTTTTACGTCAGCCAATGCGAATGCAACACTAAAAGGAACTGTAGCAGCCAACACAGCAGAATTAAGCCATGCAAACTCTGTTGTAACTGCTAATGCCAGTACATATACATATACCAATTTAACCTGGACAGCGCCAGCTGCTCCAACCGCAGGTGAAGCAAACATAAAGTTTTATATTACTGCCAATGCAGGCGACAATGACGGGGGCGAAGCAGGCGATTATATTTACACAACCACTTTAAGCTCTGCTATGAGCACATTGCCGCTATCACTTAGTTCATTTACAGTTGCTCCGGCAAATGAATCAAACGTAAATCTTCAATGGCAAACGCAGTACGAACAAAATACAGCAAGCTTTGATGTAGAAACAAGTGCAGATGGCAATAGCTGGATAAAAGTAGCCACTATTGCAGCCGCTGGTAATTCTTCGGTAAGCAAAAACTATTCTTACATAGATAAAAAACCAGTTGCATATAACATGGGTGTTTTATACCGGTTGAAAATGATTGACAGGGATGGCAGTTTTAAATATTCTGATATAAAAACAGTACGGCTTAAAAATAATAGTATTATCATTACAACAGCATCGGCTCAACCCTTGCATACAGGACAGCCTGCCGTATTTGATATACACAGTAATGTAGCAAGAAAACTTTCCATACAAATTTTTAATGTTAATGGCACAACCATTAATACCACAAATACGATATTAAATGAGGGTGCTAACAAGGTAGAAGTACCCATGGCCAAAACTGCAGTACCTGGTGGTATTAATTTTATACGTTTTACATCTGCTGATTTTGAAAGAGTAATAAAAGTACTTGTGGATTAAGTACCTGGAGAAATGTTTTGCAGGAATGTTATTTATTCCCGTTCGGTATGTTTTTTTTCCTGTTGAGAGAAGTTGTTAATGGTAACAGCCAATTGTAGTATAGTTTAGAGGCATAATTAACAGGAATGGGCAGCAAAATAAAAAAGATAATGATCCCGGTGTTGGCGCTGATGCTAATTGGCGCCATCACCGGGTATTTTTTATGGAACAAACCCCACCAAAATATACTTTCTTCCGAAGGCATAAGGGTCTCAGCTGTTGATTTGTACCAGTCCTTTATTACAGACTCGGCTGCCTCCAAAGTAAAATATACAGATAAGGTGTTGGAGGTAAAGGGCATAGTACAAAGCATAACTGTAAACCAACAAAAACAGAAAGTAGTTTTATTGAAAACGGCTGCGGATGGCGCTTATATAAATTGTACAATGGAACAGGAAGAAGCGGTGGCGAAAGAAGGAAGCAGTATCGTAATAAAAGGTATTTGCAGTGGATTAGGGCAGGGCGATGCCGACCTTGGCATTATGGGAGATATATACCTGGTAAGATGCTACACAATAGAATAAAATATAACAACAGGAAATGTACAAACGAACAAGCATTTTTTTTCTAAGCACAGTAGTAAGCATATTGGTAATATCATGCAAGCATGAAATACCAAAACTGCCGGATACGCCTGGCCCAACAGATATTTGTTTTGAAAATGACATCCTGCCTATTTTTCAAAACTATTGTGCTAAAAGCGGCTGCCATGATGTTGCCACTGCTGCTGATGAGTATATATTGAACAGCTATTCAAACATTGTTGCAAGGGGTGTAAGGCCGGGCAATGCAGCAAACAGTAAAATTTATGAAGTGCTTACCGAAGATGGTGACGACAGGATGCCGCAGCAACCGAATGAACCATTGACTGCAACACAAATAAGCCTTATCGCACAATGGATAAATGAGGGCGCTAAAAATACTACTGGCTGTGCGCCGGTTTGTGACAGCAGCAGTTTTACCTACGGCGGTAATGTGAAACCAATTTTGCAAACACATTGTCTTGGTTGTCACAGCGGCCTTGCAAGCGCAGGTGGCTATATTCCTTTGGATACTTATGATGGAGTTAAAGAAATGGTGAATGGCAATTTTTTATTGCCTGCCATTGAACAAACAGGCGCATTCCCTATGCCAAAAAATGCTGCTAAAATAAGCGATTGCAAAATTGCCATTATCAGGAAGTGGATTGAAGCAGGGGCGCCTAACAACTAATGCAAAACACATGAAAGGATATATTAAAGCAGGCTTGTTTATTTTACCTCTTGCATTAGCAATGCAAAGTTGTTATTACGACAAAGAGGAATTGCTGTATCCCGAAAACAACACAGTCAATTGCTCCACTATCAATGCAAAATTTAGTGCAGATGTGTTGCCACTAATAACTGCTAAATGTGCTACATCCGGCTGCCACGATGCAACAGCTTCAGGAGGGCTTATTTTTCAAAACTATGCACAAATAAGCAGCGCAAAAGACAGGGTGAATGCAAGGGCCGTAGTTGAAAAAACTATGCCTTCGGCTGGACCTTTGCAGCCATCAGAAATTAATATTATCAGGTGCTGGATTGAAAGCGGTGCCCCTAACAATTAAATCATATCATCTAAAAAAACCGTTATGAAAAAAATCATTTTATTATCAGCCATTGTATTGCTTGCTGCAGGCAGTGTAGCAACAGCTCAAAAAATTTATACTAAAAACGGGCACATATCTTTTTTCTCTAAAACAAACATGGAGGATATAAATGCAGACAATAACCAGGTGATGAGTGTACTGAATACCCAAAGCGGCGAATTGCAGTTTTCAGTCATCATAAAAAATTTTCATTTTGAAAAAGCACTGATGGAGGAACATTTCAATGAAAATTATTTGGAAAGCGAAAAATATCCCAAATCAACATTTAAGGGAACAGTGGCAGACATAGGCAAAGTAAATTTTTCAGCCGATGGCACTTACCCTGTTACTGTTAGCGGCGACTTAACAATACATGGTGTTACCAATAAAGCAACAGCCAAAGGGAATTTTATAGTGAAGGCGGGTAAGGTTACAGGCAATTCTGTTTTTACAGTTGCGTTGGCAGATTATAAAGTAGCAATACCCAAGTTGGTGGAGAATAATATTTCAAAAACAATTGAGATAACTGTGAATTGCATGTACGATCAAAAAATGTAATCAAATGCTGACGGCAATTGTATTTGCATAATAAATATTTGAAAGAGTTTTTATGAGTAATAAGAAACTGTTTTTACTGTTTTTTCTTTTGCCGGCAAAGTTTCTGTTTGCACAAGGGCCATCATCGGATACAACAGACCTTATGGCGCAGTTGGAAAAAGAAGCTAAAGCAGCTGCAGAAAACAGTACCAACTATACTACGGCAACATTTAAAACCACCAGGCTTATAAACGGCCATACCGTGGAGAATGTTGGCAAAGGTGTGCTGGATGTAAAAATTTCTCACCGGTTTGGTACATTAAATAAAGGCGCCTACGAATTGTTTGGCCTTGATAACGCCACCATGCGCCTTGGTCTTGATTATGGCATTAGCAAAAGGCTGATGCTAGGTATTGGTCGCAGTACTTTTCAAAAAACGTACGATGCATTCATTAAATTTAAACTGTTGCGCCAGTCAACAGGGGAGAGAAATATGCCACTCACTGTTAGTTATGTAGGCACAGTGGCCATGGTGTCATTAAAATGGGCAGATACCAGCCGCAAAAATTATTTTAGTTCAAGGCTTAGTTATACTCACCAGTTAATTATTGGCAGCAAGTTATCAGAAGGGATTTCTTTACAAGTGATGCCAACTTATATTCACCGTAACCTTGCCACTTATGCAAATGAACCGAATGATTTATATGCCGTGGGTGCCGGCGGCAGGTTTAAACTTACAAAACGTTTAAGTTTTAATGTGGAATATTATTATCAAATACCTGGTTATAAAGTGGCAGGTACCAGCAACCCATTGTCTGTTGGCTTTGATATAGAAACAGGTGGCCATGTATTCCAGTTGCATTTCACTAATTCAACCGGTATGACGGAAAGAGCATTCATCAGCGGTACTACCGGCAAGTGGGAAAAAAGGGATATTCTTTTTGGCTTTAATATTTCCCGTGTGTTTACCATTGGCAAGAACAGGTAATAATAACATTTTGCAACAACCGATAAGCGATTTTTTATTTACCTTAACCGTGTTATGGTTAAAGGATTACAACTATTATTTTTAATTACTTTGTTGGTGTTGGTGCAGGCATCAACACCAACGGCTATTTATAAAGTAAGCAACGGCTCTATTGCTTTTCGTAGTGATGCACCGCTTGAATTAATTAAAGCTTCCAGTAATAACCTGGCTGGGCTGTTTGATACCAAAGCAAAAAAATTTGCTTTCCGAATTAAAGTAAACAGCTTTGAAGGGTTTAATACTGATTTGCAGAAAGAACACTTCAATGAAAATTATATGGAAAGTAATGTGTTTCCCTATGCAAGTTTTGAAGGGAAAATTATTGAAGATATAGACTATGGCAAACCTGGTATATATAATATCAGGGCAAAAGGAAACCTTACAGTGCATGGAGTAGTACAGGAAAGAATAATAAAAGTAGATTTGACAGTAAAAGAAAAAAGTGTTGCAGTAAAATCAAATTTTACAGTATTGCTGGCTGACCATAATATTACGATACCAAAAGTAGTGCATGAAAAACTGGCGTCAGAAATTAAGCTGGAAGTGAAAGCCGAATTAATTGAACAGTAACAAAAGATGTATGCAGCAGCGGATATTTTTTATTGCATTGGCCATTTCGTTCTTGCTGCTTTGTTCTGCAAGTGCCCAGCTTCCCGGTTATAAAGAGTACAGGCCGGAAGACAACAACACAAAAATATTTTCTCTTTACAAAAACAAACAGGGCTATATACTTACAGGCACCAGCGATGGACTTTATAAATTCAACGGCACTTCGTTTAACAAAATAGAAACCAACAGGCCCACTCTTAATGATACAGTCACTGCCATTTTCCAGGATGACAAAAATGACATTTGGGTTGGCTGCAACAGCGGACGCATAGCCAGTATGCAAAATGGCAAACTTCAATACATAGAACCAGAAGAAGGCACACCTAAAAAACGAGTTACTTGTTTTACACAAGACCCAAAAGGCAAAATATGGTTTGGCACTGCCGGTGAAGGCGTTTATTATTTTGCTGGTAAAAGGCTGTACCTGGTAAATGAAGAAGACGGGTTTTCAGATTTAAATATACATGTGCTTGCAGCAGCATCAAATGGCGATATCATAGCGGCTACCGACCAGGGCATAAATATTTGTTCCGTTAACGGTAATAAAAAAACAGTAAAAGAAATTGGCCCTGCACAAGGCTTGCCTGATTATATTGTAACCGCCATTAGCCCGGCTGGCGGAGATGACTTTTGGATTGGCTTACAGGACAAAGGCATTTGTTTGTATAATCATGTTTCAAAAAAAATAACAGTACCTGCAACTGTTGCAAATTGGAACAAAGGGCAAGTGAATGATTTATTTTTTGCCCATAACAATTTATGGATAACAACACAAGACAGTGGGCTGTTTTGTTATTCTGCACCTGCACAAAAATTTTATCCTGCATCACACACATCAGCCTCACAAAAAACAACTACCAATATTATTGAAGATAACCAGGGGAATATATGGCTGGTGGCTGATAATAATACATTGGTAAGATCAACAGGAAATACTTTACAGCTGCTACCGCTTTATAATAAAGATTTCTTTGCCACGGTGCATACCATATTGGTTGACAGTGATAACAATTACTGGGCAGGCACCGATATGGCTATTGTAAAATATACTAGTAATGGCCATATCTATTTCTCCCGCAAATATCCCATAGCAGGCCTTGACATTAAAACTGATATTACCAGCTTATACCAGGACAAGTTTAGCAACATTTGGATTGGTACAATGGGCAAAGGGATATTTGTGCTGGATCCTGCAACAGGCAAAACAAGGCAATTAAAAGAAGCCTTGATAAATGGCAGCATACTTTCTATAACTGGCACAGGTAACACTGTTTGTACAGCAGGGCTTGAAGGAGCAATTGTATTTCAACTTTCAGATAATAACGCCACCATCAACAATGAGTACGCATTTACTTACTACAATAAAATTGAAACGATTGGCAGCACCTATATCTACAATGTATTAAAAGACAGCCAAGGGCGTATTTGGTTTGCTACAGATGGTAAAGGCCTTACAATGCTGAACAATGGTGTGTACACACATTTTAATGAAGCCAACGGCATTAAAGATGAACATATTTATTCTGTTACTGAAGACAAGCAGGGAAAAATATGGTTTAGTACCAGCAATGCAGGGGTATATTCATTTGATGGAAAAAACTTTACCAACTACGCATTAAAGCAAGGGCTTAGCAGCTTGCAATTATCAAGCATTAAAACAGATAAGCAGGGTAATATAGCAATAATGCATACCAACGGCATTGATATTATTGATGCAAAAACCGGCGGAGTATCTTACATAAATGCAGCGCAAGGTGTTGAAAACATTAACGACGGCCTGGGTGCCGCCTGTACCAATGCAGCAGGAGATGTTTTTGTTGCTACAGAAAAAGGTATTCTGCAATATGCAGCTTTACCGGGCACCAATAATTTCCCTGCGACCATTTTGGAAAGCGTGCAGTTATTTTTAAATGATATTGACACGGCATCTTTTCATTATTTTAAATACGATGAAAACAACATGCGGTTCAATTTTATCGGGCTATACTATACCGATCCAGCTCATGTTTTTTTTGAATATAAACTGGAAGGGCTTTACAACACCTGGCAATTCACCACGGATAATAGCAGGGCGTTTCCAAAATTGCCGCCGGGCAAATATGTTTTCAGCGTAAGGTCATCACTCAACAAAAACTTCACCAATGCATCTGAAGCCTCCTTTGCATTTGAAATAGCAATGCCATTTTGGCGAACCTGGTGGTTCATTACAGTGGTTGTACTGGTTGTTGCAACGTTGCTATACTGGCTTATTAAAGCCCGTGAGCGCCGCTATACACATGTGCAGCAGTTACAAAATGAAAAAGTAAAATTTGAATTTGAAGTACTACGAAACCAGGTGAACCCCCATTTTCTTTTCAATAGCTTTAATACACTTATTTCCACTATTGAAGACAACCCAAAAGCAGGTGTGGAGTATGTTGAACAGTTATCGGATTTCTTCCGCAATATTGTAAACTACCGTGATAAAAACACAATATCGCTGCAGGAAGAAGTTTCGCTGTTACAAAATTATTTGTATCTCCAGCAAAAAAGGTATGGCAGCAGCCTGCAACTTAACATTAATGTAAGCCAGCCGGAACAACAGCATATTTTTTTGCCGCCTCTTACTTTGCAACTGCTTATGGAAAACGCAATAAAACACAATGTGGTTTCAAAGGAAGCTTTACTAAAAATTGAGATACATATAGAGAACGGATGTCTTGTTGTTCAAAACAACATCAGCAAAAAAATGAACAAAGAAAAAGGCACAGGCATGGGATTGGAAAATATAAAAAGCCGCTATACAATGCTGCATGAACAACCTGTGCAGGTAAATGATGATGGGAAAAATTTCATTGTACGATTACCAATTTTAAAAAACTAATATTATGAATATCCTTTTGCTTGAAGATGAAGAACCTGCTGCAAAGCGCCTGCAAAAAATGCTGAAAGAAATTGAGCCTGGTGCAGTAATACCAGAAAATATTGTGAGTGTTTCATCTTCCATACAATGGCTGCAGCAAAACCCCTTGCCCGATTTGATTATCTCAGATATACAACTGGCAGATGGTTTGAGTTTTGAAATATTTAAAACTATAAAAACGCTTTGTCCAATCATATTCACCACAGCTTATAATCAATATGCTATTGAGGCATTTAAAGTAAACAGCATTGATTATTTGCTAAAGCCGGTAAAAAAGGATGAACTGGCTGCTGCAATTGAAAAACACAAAAGTTTATCGCAGCAAAAGAAAACAGCAGCGCCGGATATTCACAAACTGATTGAAGCTATGGCAGCAGGTGAACAATCAAAATATAAAAAACGCTTTGCAGTAAAATATGGTGAGCATCTAAAAACCATCAGTATTGACGAAGCTGCATATTTTTATACCGAAGACAAAATCAATTTTATCACCACCAAAGAAGGAAGGCGCTACACCATTGATTCTAATCTTGATGCTTTGGAACATATACTCGACCCACATGTATTCTTCCGAATCAATCGACAGTACATCATCAGCATACATGCCATTGCAGAAATGTTTACTTATTCCAAAAGCCGTGTGTTGGTGAAACTGAATCCACCTGCAAAGCATGAAACCATTGTAAGCACAGAACGTTCCGGCGATTTTAAGTTATGGCTGGGCGATAATCAGTAAAAATAAAATTAAAGCCCTCTTTAATATTATTAAAGAGGGCTTTGAACATCAGAAATTAAAAACGGGCCTGTTATCTTGCCGCTTCAGATTTCACAAGAGTACCAGATGCAGTAAAAGTTGCTTCCCATGCCACGCCGTTACGGGTAAAATGCGCCCTCCATGTTCCATCGCTTCTCAGTTTCCATTGTCTTACGGATACGTTTCCAAAATTTGCAGTAAAAGCATTTAATACAACTTGTGGCGGCGTTGCCACTCTGTCTTCAGTACTGTTGCTCGAAGAAGATGATGAAGTGGTTGATGAACTGCTGTCTGAAGATAATTTTTCTTTGGCGCAGGAAACCAGCACTGTAACGGTTACCAGCGTGATAAGCAACTTTTTCATAATGGTGAATTTGTTTGTGATGAATTTGATTACGACACCAAAGTAATATCACCTGCACACCCTTTGCAAGTCAATGTAGTTGTGTGGGAATAAAACATTCCTGAACAGGAAAAAAAAACTTCTGTGACATTACTACATTTTGCAATACGGCAAGGTTGCATTATTTTTGTGCCGCTACAGGCGGATTTGTTTATTGTTCGGCCAAATACAGAACTAATAAACGTTACAAAACTTTCATATAGTTTTTCCAGCGTTTATAAGTTTAATGTTTATTTTTTGGTACGGGCATTCACAGCATTGTTCAGCATCGTTGTG
>CAZBTD010000017.1:40348-41894 GCA_964494815.1 uncultured Ferruginibacter sp.
AAAGAACTTGAAAAAAGAATACTGATTATTGATGGTGCAATGGGCACTATGATTCAGAAGCATAAACCCACTGAAGAAACATACCGTGGCGAACGTTTTAAAAACTGGCCGCTGGATGTAAAAAACAACAGTGATATTTTAAACCTTACACAACCACAGATAATTGAAGGCATCCACAAACAATATTTAGAAGCCGGTGCTGATATTATTGAAACCAATACGTTTGCCGGCACCGTAATAGCACAGGAAGATTTTAAGCTGGAAGAATATGTGCATGAAATAAATGTGGAAGGTGCAAAAATTGCAAGGCGTGCTGCTGATGAATACACAGCAAAGGACCCATCCAAGCCACGTTTTGTTGCAGGTGCTATTGGCCCATTAAACAGAACCTTAAGTTTATCTCCTGATGTAAACAACCCCGGCTACCGTGCCGTTACCTGGGACCAGGTGGTAAAAGCATACTATCAGCAGGTAGAGGGTCTGGTTGAAGGTGGCGTTGATTTATTTTTAATTGAAACCATTTTTGATACACTTAATGCAAAGGCTGCCATCTTCGCCATTAAAAAATATTATTTAGAAACCGGTAAGCCAGAGTTGCCTATCATGATTAGTGGTACTATTACTGACGCCAGCGGAAGAACCTTAAGCGGCCAAACGCTGGAAGCATTTTATATTTCTGTTTCCCATGCCAACCCGTTAAGTGTAGGGCTAAATTGTGCATTAGGCGCAAAAGAAATGCGGCCGCACATTGAAGAGTTGTCTCAAATGGCATCTTGTTATGTATCTGCTTATCCCAATGCTGGTTTACCCAATGCCATGGGTGAGTATGATGAAAGGCCTGAAGATACCGGCCACTTTTTAGAAGAATGGGCAGCGGAAGGCTGGGTAAATATTGTTGGTGGTTGCTGCGGCACCACGCCAGACCATATTAAGCATATTGCAGAGCATGTAAAAAATATTAAACCAAGGGAATTGCCGGTTGTTGAAACGGAATTGGTTTAACCACTAAGCACACAAAGAATTCACAAAGAGCACAATGGTTTCTGAAAATGAAATAGCAAAAGTTGTTTTCGAGTCAGGGCTTAAGGTTCATAAATCTTTAGGCCCAGGCTTATTGGAGAGTGCTTATGAAGAGTGTTTGTTTTATGAATTATCAAAAACAGGCCTAAAAGTAGAACGACAAAAAGCAATTCCTTTGATTTATGAAGAAATTAAAATGGAAGCAGGTTATAGAGCCGACTTTTTATTAGAGAATAAATTCATTGTTGAGATAAAGGCAATAGAAGCATTAACTGATATTCATCTTGCTCAAATATTGACGTATTTAAAACTATCAAATTGCAAGCTTGGATTATTAATAAATTTTAACGTATTACTTTTTAAAGATGGAGTTAAAAGGGTAATCAATGGTTCTTTGTGAACTTTGTGAAAACCCTTTGTGCTCCTTGTGGTAAAATAATGAACACGATAAAACCATACAGCAGGTTCAGTGGATTAGAACCATTAATCGTTCGCCCTGAAACAAATTTTATTAATGTGGGTGAAC
>CAZBTD010000018.1:0-39917 GCA_964494815.1 uncultured Ferruginibacter sp.
CACCATAGTTCTTTTTACAAAATGCACCGATTTCTTCATTGCTTCCGGGTTCTTGCGAACCAAAATTGTTTGCAGGAAAACCTACAATCACCAGTTTGTCTTTATACTTTTCGTACAATTTTTCTAACCCTTCATATTGAGGAGTAAAGCCACATTCGCTGGCCGTATTTACAACTAAAATTTTTTTGCCTTTGAAAGATGCAAAATCAATAGTGCCGCCATCGAGGGCAGCTACTTTAAAATCATAAATAGATTTTTTTGCAACTGCTTCGGTTGCTGCAGAAACTTCATTTGCCATAGTTGGGGTATTGCTTTGTGCTGCACAGGAAACGAATGCAGCAGCAGTGATAAATAATTTGAGCATAATAACTTTTTTATAGTAACGAATATTAAATTGATTTGTTCAGTTATTGTTTCTCATAACAACCAATATCAAATGGCGCCACCCGGTTATTATTGTCAAGATCTTTTGGAAAGATAGTGGAGACACCAGCATCTATTGCTGGTGATGGGTTTATAGTTAAATGGAAATCAAAAATCCTTTTGCTTACATCCACACTGTCAAATAATGGAGTTTGGTTTATTATACAATTGGTGATTGTTGAATTGGAGGGTTCTGAATTTGCCCTGTACAAACAATTAGTAAAAGAAACATTAAATGGGTCGGCACCTTGCTTATTAATATTGGCTTCGTTTTCCACAAAGCCTGTTTCGCCCCAAAAAATACAATTGGTAAATGCAGCTTCCAAAGCCGTAGTGACAGTGCTGCCATTAATGTTTGCAAAATTATTGGCAGCAAGCACCGGGTATTTATGACTGATGTAAGTAGAATATGATGCAACGGTACAATTGGTAAAACTATACACACCGCCGAGTATGATATTGATATTGCTGCCGCAGTTACTTATCAAACTATTGTCTGCAAACAAACTGCTGTTTACACAAAGCACACCGGCATCATACGCATTATCAACAATACATTGGTGCATGGTAACTTTTGGAAATAAATTGCCTGAGGGACTTTCAGCTACAATTGCCTGGTAAGCATTTTTTACGTTGGTAAAACTTAGCACATTGTTTTTACTTGTTCCTCTGAAATAGATACCGGGCCAGCTTGCTGGTAAGTCTTTATAGTCTTCATCAAGCCTGTCGCCAGTAAAAACAACAGGTTCATCTTTTGTTCCGTTTGTAATTAAAGTACCATCAACCAATATTGGTGCATTCGCATGGCAATACACTTTGCAGCCGGGTTCTAATGAGAGTGTGACGTTTGTATCAATTTGTAACCTGTCAAGTATTACATATGGCAGGCGGTTGTTCCATGTTGTATTGGTTTCTATAATTCTGCCACGGAGAAAATTGGCGTTTTGGCCAAAGGCTTCTAATTGTACAAATTTTTTATTGCCGTTGTATTCTATTTGTATGCTATCCCTTACAATGAATGGAAGATCGTTTAGGTTGGGATTGATGTTTACTGTTACAAAAACATACATGCTGTCTTCTGCAGCAACTTCAATATTGCTGGTTTCATCTGCAGCAATGCCATTAATATTTATTTTGTAAGGTGATGCAGCGCCACCCATCAGTTTAATGCTGCTTAATAAAAGCTTCTGGTCATTTTCATTCCTGATGGTAAATGATTGGGTGATGGAGCCGATGCTGGTGAATACGGTATCATACTTTAATGTATCGTCACTGGTGCTCAGCCTTGCTGTGGCAGAAGTGATGAAGGAATCTTTTTGGCAGGCGATAAATGAAAAAGATAAACTGCAAACAAAAAAGTATAGTAAGCAATATTTCGATGACAGTAACTTCATTTTTCAAAAATAAGTGATTTTGCCAAGGCTTATTTTGTAGCTGTGGTTAATGTGGCGATACTCAGTTTTACCCCTTCAATTTTTAGCAACCGACTTCCACTTGCTTCTAAAGTAGCGCCGGTTGTTATTACATCGTCAACTAATAATAAATGCTTCTCTTTTACCTTTTCTTCATTCTTTATAGCAAAACTTCCTTCCACATTTTCCCAGCGCTCTGTCCTGTGTTTTTTTGTTTGTGTTTCTGTAAAGCGACGTCTTATTAAGACATCTTTATAAACAGGAATATTCATTACCTGAGACATTCCTTCGCAGATAACTGCTGCCTGGTTGTAGCCTCTTTTTCTTTCTTTGTCTGGATAAAGGGGAAGTGGAATTAATGCATCAATATCATTAAAGCGGCTGCTCTTTTGTATTGAACTCCCCATCATTTCACCGAGATAAACACCAATTTCTTTATTGCTTTTGTATTTTAACTGGTGCACCAAATGTTGTATCAGCGATTCTTTTGCAAAATAAAATTCAGCATGTGCCGCTTCAATTTTCATTCTTCCTGTAAATATTTTCTCGATTGGATTATTTGCGTATTGAGCATATTGTGTAGACGGCAGATTGACAAAACATTTTGCACAAAGCATATTATCGTCGGCTAAAATATCTGTGCCGCAGCCACAACAAAGATGGGGGTAAAAGATGTGTTTGAAATCGTTCAGCAAACTTGTAAGGGCCAGCATATTGTTAATTTAGCCCAATGAAGTTAAAATAAATATTGGTATAATTCTTCCACTTTTGCCAGCGATACCACTTCAATTTTATGTTTTGACTTACTTAGTGATTTAGCGTTGTATTTACTTACTATTATTTTTTCAAAGCCTAATTTCTCAGCTTCAGCAATACGTTGTTCAATCCTGTTTACTGCTCTTATCTCTCCGCTTAATCCAACTTCGCCAGCAAAGCAGTAATGTTGGTTTACAGGAATGTCTTCATAACTGCTCAATAATGCTGATACAATCGCCAAGTCAATAGATGGGTCTTCTACTTTTATACCGCCAGCAATATTTACAAACACATCCTTTACACCAAAATGAAAGCCACCACGTTTTTCTAATACAGCTAATAATAATTGTAAACGTCGCAAATCAAAACCTGTTACAGTTCTTTGTGGCGTGCCATACACACTCTGTGTTACCAATGCCTGGCCTTCTATCAATAAAGGACGAATACCTTCCATTGTTGCGGCAATAGCAATACCGCTTAATGGCTCTTCTTTTTGTGTGATAAGAATTTCCGAAGGATTACTTACTGCTCTCATTCCATCACCAGTCATTTCATAAATGCCTAATTCTGCAGTGGAGCCAAAACGGTTTTTTAACGTTCTCAAAATGCGGTAAGCATAGTGACGGTCACCTTCAAACTGCAGTACAGTATCTACCATATGCTCTAAAACTTTGGGACCGGCAATAGACCCGTCTTTAGTAATATGTCCAATTATAAAAACAGGCGTGTTGGTTTCTTTTGCAAAGCGTTGTAGTTCGCCAGCTGTTTCTTTTATCTGGCTTACGCTGCCAGCGCCACTCTCAACATAAGGCGATTGCAATGTTTGTATAGAATCAACAATCACCATTTCAGGCCGCAGCTTTTTTATTTCCTGGAAAATAGTTTGTGTATTGGTTTCTGTGAGCAAATAAAAATTTTCATTCTTAATACCTAACCTGTCTGCTCTCATTTTTATTTGTTGCTCACTTTCTTCACCGCTTATATATAATGTAATGGTGTCTTTTAACTGTAAACCGATTTGTAAAAACAAAGTTGATTTGCCAATACCCGGTTCACCTGCTACTAATACAATGCTTCCTAAAACTATTCCTCCACCTAACACACGGTTTACTTCTGCATCTGTTGTTACAATTCTTTTTTCTTCTGCACTGCTTACTTCGTTTATTGAAATGGTTTTTATTTTTCCGTTTCCATTATAATCGCCCCAGGCATCTTTTTCTTTTTTATCACTTCCTTTTACCACCACTTCTTCTACAAACGTATTCCAGTTATTGCATGAAGGGCACTTACCCAACCATTTGGCGCTTTCATATCCGCAACTTTGACAAAAGAATGCCGACTTTGTTTTACTCATTTAAAAAAATTACTAATTACAAATGTTGTATGCAAAGTACGAACGCAATTAATTATTCATTTAAAAATAAAAATGAAACATGCTTTTATAAAAAATGATGATAAAAAAGAAGTGGAGAAAAATGTAAAGTGATAGAAAATTTAAACCGGAATAAAAGTAAAAGGGTCAACATTTCTGCTGACCCTTTGTACTTACTAACCCATTAAATTCTATTGCTAAAGTACAATATGGGTCGGTATAAAAAAATAAAATTTTGCCGATGTTGATAAGTTTTGAGGCACCCAGCCCTGTTAGTAAATTCCGAAATAGGTATTTAATTGATTGTTTTACAGTGTGTTACATATGTATAACGGCGAAGGTAAGCCGCACTTGAAATATTTTTTTGGCACATTGTCAAAAAATAATTTGGTTTATAATATAAACTATTCTATGTTCGTGATATATTTATAAGCCATGAAAAAGATATTAACTGCTGCTGTATTGTTACCGTGTTTGTGTACAAAGGCGCAGGTGAAAATTTCAGGAAAAATTACTGATAACAAGAACAAAGCTTTAGCAGGGGTAAGTATTCAATTAAAAGATACTTATGATGGCGCCACCTCCGATTCGGTTGGTAATTACTCATTTACAACAGACGAAAAAGGGGAAAAAATGCTCGACGTAACAATTTCCGGCTATAACCCGGTTTCCCAAAAACTTATTATCCAATCGGCCCCGATTGAACTGAATATTGCCATGAAAGAGCAGATTACAGAGCTGAAAGCGGTGGTGATTTCGGCGGGTACTTTTGAAGCAAGTGATAAAGCAAAAGGCGCAGTACTTAATTCGCTGGACGTGGTAACTACGCCTAGTGCCAACGGCGATATTACTAGTGCCTTTAAGTCGTTGCCTGGTACCCAGCAGGTAGGAGAGAGCGAGGGCTTATTTGTAAGGGGTGGCACGGCTACGGAAAGTAAAATCTTTATTGATGGAAGTTTGGTAAATAATTTCTTTTATACCAGCACACCTGGCATTGCCACAAGAGGCAGGTTCAATCCTTTTTTATTTAAAGGAACTGTTTTTAGTACAGGAGGTTACTCTGCATTATACGGTCAGGCACTTTCTTCAGCGCTTATTTTGGAAAGTATTGATTTGCCTGAACGCTCAGAGGCTGACTTAGGGGTTTCTGTGGTGGGTGTTGGCGGCGGCATACAGCATTTAGCCAAAGACAAGAAATCTTCATGGGGTATCTCATTTAACCACACCAACCTGCTGCTCGCCTTTAAGGTAATAAAGCAAAAGCAGGATTATTACCAGGTGCCGGTAGCTAACCAAGGCGATTTTAATTTCAGGATAAGAACAAAAAATGGAGGCATGGTAAAATATTATGGATACATAAGCCAGAATAAAACAGCTTTTAGAACAAAAGATATCGATTCGTCGGTTTTGAAAGATGCATTTCGCCTCAATAATTTGAATATGTACCATAATCTTAGCTGGAGAGAGAGAATTGGTAAGGGCTGGCGTATTAATACCAGTATAAGTTTTAGTACCAATAAAGATGATTTAGGAAATGAAACACAGGATTTAAATAATAGCAAAGTGCTTATTACCAACCCTCTTTTTTATGCCTATAAAAACTTTGACCTTGAAAACAAGGGAAGATATGTAAATGGAAAATTAGTATTAGAGAAAAAATTTCATGGCCTTAATGCTGTTCGTTTTGGTACAGACTATGGCTATAGCAATGAAAAATCAACCTATACTTTATATGATGGAACCCAATACAATGAAAAGATAGTTGACAAGACGCTAGCTGGTTTTGCGGAAACGGATGTTTATATTACCAATAACCTTGCAGCAAAACTCGGTGGAAGAATTGAGCATTCTTCCCTGATGAAAAAATGGAATGTAGCACCGAGAGCTTCACTTGCATATAAAACAGGTAATAACAGCCAGGCCTCTTTTGCTTATGGAATTTTTTATCAAAACCCTGAGAGAAGGGTATTGCCCGGCGCTGCAGAGCTTGATTACTCTAAAGCGAGCCATTATATTCTCCAATACATCAACCAAACAAAAGATTATACATTCCGTACTGAGTTGTTTTATAAGGGGTACGATAAGCTTTATAAAACAGGATTTAATAACAACGGAAGAGAAGTAGCGGTCAATAACAATGGCTTTGGCTATGCAAGAGGGGCTGAAATTTTTTGGCGTGATAAAAAAACAATTAAGAATGTTGACTACTGGATTTCTTACTCATACCTTGATACTAAAAGAGATTACCTGAATTTTCCAGGAGAAATTGAACCCTCTTTTGCTGCAAAACATACAGCCTCTTTTGTTTTCAAACGTTTTGTATTGTCATGGAAAACCGGCTTTAACTTCAGCTACAGCTTTGCAACAGGCAGGCCATATTATCGCATAGCTTTCGATAACAACCAAAATAAATATGCCTTTACGGATATAGGAAGAACTATTAATTACAATAGTATGAGCTTTAGTGTAAACTATATACCCAGCATTGGGAAAACTAATACAAGGACATTTGCTGTTTGGGTATTGGGCATTAATAATGTGCTGGGCCAAAACCAGGTTTATACTTATAATTATAGTAACGATGGTAGCAGGAAGGAGGCGGTAACCCCACCCAGCAAGCGTTTTGTATTTATCGGTTGTTTCTTAAGTTTTGGCACAGACAGAACGCAGGAGGCAATCAATAATAACCTCTAAAAATTACTAACAATAAATAATAATTAAAAAATCATGAAACAGTTTCTTCTTATCGCAGGCGGATGTTTTTTAATGCTGTCTTTATTTGCACAAAATGAAAAATTTGTTGGTGCCATGAAAAAAAACCTGGCAGAAATGGACAGCGGATTTAAAAATCCACCATACCTGCTGTCGCTTGCCAATAACTTTGAACGCATTGCCAACGCAGAAAAAGTGGAATGGCTTCCATATTATTATGCAGCCCTTTGCCAGGTTAACTATGGCTTTATGGAACAGGATAAATCAAAAATAGATGCCATTGCAGACAAAGCATCAACACTCATTAGCAAGGCCGATTCGTTAAATCCTAATAATTCAGAAATATCCTGCATAAAAAGTATGATTGCAAGTTGTCACATGATGGTGGATCCAATGACACGTTGGCAAGAATACGGAGCTGAAAGCAGTAGTAATATGCAGGCTGCAATGGCGCAGGATCCGGCCAATCCACGTCCTTACTTTTTAAAAGGACAAGGGCTGAAATATACACCAGAGCAATTTGGCGGTGGTTGCAAAACAGCAAAGCCAGTGCTGCAAACAGCATTGGATAAATATGCAGTATTTCAACCTGCCAGCGATATCCATCCAAACTGGGGCAAAGAAATTACTCAAAGTGTATTTGATCAGTGTAATTAATTTCTAAAAACAACTGCAATGGAACAGAAACAAATGACCGAGCAGGAAAGCCTGCAACTGATTGGTGAGATGATCCACAAAGCAAGGGACAGTTACCATGATTCAGGGCTTGGCCCCATTTTGTGGGGAACGGTTATTACCATTTGCGGTCTTGTTACATGGTGCCAAATCCATTTTCAATTCAAGCTTCCTTTTGACATATGGATATTGACGTTAATAGCCATATTTCCACAAATAATTATAGTACAAAGGGAAAAGAAAGATAGAAAAGCAAGGCGTTATGATGAAACTATGATGGATTATGTGTGGACCTGCTTCGGCATTTCAATTGGTCTGCTCATTTTTATCAATATCAATATTGTAAACAAGCTAAGCCCGGTATTTGAAAAATACATAGAAGTAACTGGCAGTAACCCAGAGTTTAATTTCAGTAGTTTTATAACTTCCTTCTTTTTACTATTATACGGCATACCCACAATCATAACTGGTGGCTGCCAGAATTTAAAGCCAATGCTTTGGGGAGGTATCTTATGTTGGGTAAGTTGCATCATATCTGTATTTACAAAAGTAGAAACGGATATGTTACTTATTTCTTTGTCGGCTACCTGTGCATGGCTTATACCAGGCATTAGCCTTCGAAAAAAATATTTAAAATCTGCCCCGGCTAATGTTTAAAGAACTTGACCCCATATTACATTCACAGTTGCGGCTTGCAGTAATGAGCCTCCTTATAAGTGTGAAAGAAGCAGAATTTACTTTTTTAAAAGAAAAAACAAATTCAACCGCTGGTAACTTGAGCGTACAGATAAATAAGCTTAAAGAGGCCGGCTATATTGAAGTGATAAAACAATTCAATAACAATTATCCGCAAACCATTTGTAAGATAGCGCCTAAAGGTATAGATGCCTTTGAAGTATATGTAAAAGCGCTGCAAACCTATATGAATCCGGAAGCAAATAAATAAATTGTAAAAACCCCTGTTAGCAAGCAGGGGTTTTTAGTTTGATATGAATTTTTATTTCCACAGCAAAAACGGTGCAGAAAACGAACCGTAATTTGTATTAAGGCAAATGGTATAATAGCCTTCGGAAAGATTGGTGAAATTGCTGATATCAATTTTATTTTTTCCTTCTGTAAGTTTTACTGGCTGTTTAATAACCGCAGCCCCGTCCTCATTTAAAACAACAATTGTTCCCTTGCCGGCTTTATCTGCTATAAAACTTACAGTAGCGCTGCCGGTTTTGTAATTGGCTAATACCTGGAAATCTTTTTTTCCGTCATCAATTACGGTACGCTTAGCTGGTTTATCATGGAAAACAGGATTAGCGGAAGAAGCAGCGGCCAGCAAAAGACAGATAGCTGCCAAAGTGATTAACTGTTTCATACATTTAAGTTTAGGTGTACAATGAGATTAAACTAAATGGCCTGCCACAGTTTACCGGAAATAAAATAGTTCTTCTTAAAAAGGATGCTGAATGTGATGCTGGAAATATGGATGGTTTTTCGGGGAGAGTGGTACGATTTGTTTGTGTAATATGCCCAATTTTTTTGTGTCTGCCAATTCTAATTTTTGGAAATAAAACTAACTTGTTAAAACCCAGCAATTTGAACAAAAAAGTTTTTTATCCGTTTACCTTTGAGGCAGTAAAAAATTACATGGCAGCAATCGTAAGTGTACAAAACCTCAGCAAGCAATACGGCGATTTTACAGCAGTAAAGAATCTTTGCTTTACCGTTAACGAAGGCGATGTGTATGGATTTTTGGGTCAGAATGGTGCAGGTAAGTCCACTACTATCCGTATGTTGCTTACATTAATAAAGCCAACCAGCGGCAGCATAAAAATTTTTGATAAGGAGCTGCAACATCACCGGTCAGAAATTTTAAAGCAAACAGGCGCTATAATTGAGCGGCCTGATTTGTATAAATACCTTTCGGCGTATAACAACCTTTCCATATTTGCAAAAATGAGTGGTGTTAAGGTTACAAAAAAGCTGCTGATGGATCAGTTGCAAATGGTAGGCCTGGGAGAAGTGGCAAATAAAAAAGCAGGTTTGTTTAGCCAGGGTATGAAGCAGCGGCTGGGCATTGCTGTTGCGTTGGTGCACAATCCTAAGTTGATAATATTAGATGAACCAACCAATGGTTTAGATCCGCAGGGTATTGCTGATATGAGGAGCCTGATTGTAAGGCTCAGTAAGGAAATGGGAAAGACAGTTATCATTTCTTCTCACCTGCTGAGTGAAGTGGAGCAGATTGCCAACAGGATGATAATTATTAATAAAGGCGAAAAAATAGTGGAAGGGAGTGTTGATGAATTGCTTGACCCGGAACATACTGTTGTGGAAATTGAAACAACAAATAATATTGCAACGCTGCAATTACTGTTATCAACTACATGGAAAGAATTATTGCAACCAGGTGAAGGATTGAAATTAATGATGAACAAAAACATGGTTCCTTCATTAATAAATGATTTAGTTGCAAGCCATGTGAAGGTTATGTCAATAAATGCAAGTCATTCTTTAGAGAATTATTTTTTATCACTTACAACACAGCATGATCATGTGGAGGCTTTTGCAAATTGAATTATTTAAAATATCCCGGCGTCCCCGAACTTATATTGCTTTTGCTGCTATTACTGCTATTGTTTTTATTTTTCAGTTTGCATTTAAAAACGACGGGCAGAGCTATATGGATTTAATGCTGCAGGATGTAAAAGACACTTTTGCATTCGACAGAATAGAGTCTATCAATGGCTATTTCATGTGCTACATTATCCTAAATACACTATTGATACAGGTGCCGATACTGGTGGCATTGATAGCCGCAGATTCTATTTCTGGTGAAGCCAATATGGGGACATTACGTTTGCTTATTTCAAAACCGTTAAGCCGCACACAGATTATTTTAGTAAAGTTTGCCGCTGCCACCATCTTTACTATCCTGTTATTATTGTGGATGGCTATCTCAGCGCTTGCTCTAAGTTTAGTAATTTTTGGAACAGGCGATATGCTTGTATTTCGTACTAAGGGAACAGATTCTATGATAATGCTGATAACAAAAGATGATGTAATGTGGCGCTACTATGCAGCTTTTGCTTATGCCACAGTTGCACTCACTGTGATTGCAGCACTAAGCCTGCTACTTTCCATTTTTGCAGAAAATTCTATTGGCCCTATCATCACCACGGTATGTATTGTAATAGTATGCACCATTATTACCAATATTAATGTACCTGTTATTGAAAGAAATATAAAACCATTTTTGTTTACTTCTTATTTAGTCGGCTGGAAAGGGTTCTTTTATATTGGTACTGATGATAATGGCAATACTGTAAAAGGTTCGCTGGAAAACTGGCCTGCTATCAGGAATAGTCTGTTGGTATTAATTGGGCATATTGTACTGTTTGTTGGTATTTCGGTGGCTGTGTTCAGGAAGAAAGATATTTTATCATAAAACAAAATAGGATGAGGATAGTATTGATGTTAATTGCCTGTTGTGTATCGCTGCTGTGCAAAGCACAGGATGCAGGCGAACTGGTAAAAAAAGTAAAAGCAAAAATTGACCAGGTGAATAATTACGAAGCCAGTGGCAAAATGAAAACCAATGTTACTTTTTTAAAAGTGCCTGAAGCCGATGTAAAGATTTATTTCAAAAAGCCAAATCAACTAAAAATAAAAAATGAAAAAGGGATTTCATTTGTTCCAAAAGGTGCAGTAAGTATTAATCTAAGTAATATTATCAGCGGCAACCAGTACACAGCCATTGATGCCGGTACTGATAAAGTGGGAACAACAGAAACAAGAGTAATAAAATTGCTCCCATCTGATGATAATGCAGATGTGGTGCTTTCCACCTTGTACATTGATGAGACAAAACTGGTGGTATTAAAAGCCAAAACAACCACAAGAGATAATGGCAGCTATCAATTAGAAATGACTTACGGTAAATATGCTAATTACTGCCTGCCGGATAAACTGGTTTTTACTTTTAATACAAAGGATTACAAATTGCCCAAGGGAGTAACTTTTGATTTTGATGATGGCGCTAATAACAATAAGCCTGCAGAAAAAAACAAAAACGGTAAAGCTGAAATAACTTTCAGTTCTTACTCTGTAAATAAAGGTGTGGACAATAGTGTGTTTAAATAGTTATTCCGGCAACTCACTTATTCCCTGGTCAACAGCCCTGTTGAGCATAGCAGCGCTTATTTTTCTCAAAGGGTTTTTCCTGTTGTCGGCAAAGCCCCTGCGGCTGTTGATAATATCCACCGCAGCAAAAATTGCTGCCCTGAAAGAAGCTTCATCGGCTTTGCCTTTTCCTGCAATGTCAAATGCCACACCATGGTCAGGCGAAGTACGTACACCAGCAATACCAGCAGTATAATTTACTCCTTCTCCTATTGCCAATGATTTGAATGGTATCAACCCCTGGTCGTGGTACATAGCCAGCACCGCATCAAATTTTTCATGTTGCCCTCTTGCAAAAAATGCATCCGAAGAATAAGGTCCAAAGCAGAAGATGTCTTTTTGCTTTGCTTCTTTTATCGCAGGGCGTATTATTTCTTCCTCTTCTTTTCCAATCAGTCCTTCATCTCCTGCATGTGGATTTAATCCCAGCACTGCAATTTTTGGTTTGTCAATACCAAAATCTTTTTTAAGTGAGTTGTGAATGATATTGAGTTTGCTGATGATCTTTTCTTTTGTAATGTGTTGTGCTATTTCTTTCACTGGCACATGCTCAGTCACCAACCCAACCTTCATATTTTCTGCTACCATAAACATCACCACATCATTAGCACCAAAAATATTTTTTAAATAAGGTGTATGCCCCGTAAAATCAAACTGTGCACTTTGTGTATTTTTTTTATGTATCGGTGCTGTTACCAGGCCATCAATGCTTCCTTCCTTTAGTGCCTGTGCAGCGGCTATCAAGCTCATTACAGCATATTTACCACCAGTTTCATTTAAACTGCCGGGGGTAATGGTTACTTCTTCTTCCCAGCAACTAAACAGATTTATTTGTTTATGGTTAATTCTTGAAATATCACGGGTGGCCGCAAAGTTGAAATTCATATCGGCCATATTTTTCCGGTAAAAATTCAGCACTTTGTTATTGGCAAAAATTACGGGAGTGCATATTTCAAGCAGCCGGTTGTCGCTTACAGTTTTTATTACCAGTTCAAGACCGATGCCGTTTACATCTCCACAGGTTAATCCAATTACCGGTTTATTTTCATGCTGCATATCTAAACAATATTAAGTTGTAAAAATACGGGAATGTTTTTCAACAAAATGAATGAAGCGGCTATAAGGCTAAATCATGTAATTTCACCGCAGCGTATGCAGTTAAAAAAATCACTTGGGCAACATTTTTTAAAAGATGAAAACATCATTCATAAAATTGTGGATGAACTGCAAAAAGACTCTTGTGATAATTTGCTTGAAGTAGGCCCAGGTGCCGGTGCACTCACAAAATATCTTATACAAATACCCAATATTAATTTTAAAGCTGTAGAACTTGACGATGACAAAGTTGAATACCTTGAAAAAACCTATCCCATATTGCAAGGTAAAATAATAGCCCAAAGCTTCCTGGATATTGAGGCTCCGTTTCAAGATTCCTTTACTGTAATTGGCAACTTCCCATATAATATTTCATCACAAATATTATTTAAAGTGCTGGATTGGAAAGAACAGGTGCCAGTGGTAATTGGTATGTTTCAAAAAGAAGTGGCCGAAAGGGCTGCTAGTAAAGAGGGCAGTAAAGTATATGGCGTATTGAGTGTGCTGGTGCAGGCTTTTTATGACGTAGAATATTTATTTGACGTAAGCCCTGGTTGCTTTAACCCACCACCTAAAGTAATGAGCGGCGTGATAAGATTAAGAAGAAAGAAAGATATACTGAACGTAAAAAGCGAAAGAAGTTTTACAGTGTTGGTTAAAACTGCATTTAACCAAAGGCGAAAAACGTTGCGTAATGCAGTAAAAAGCTTATTTGCGGCTGAAAATCTGCAGGATGAAATTTTTAATAAACGTGCCGAAGCACTAAGTGTACAGGATTTTGCTGCACTCACTTTTAAAATGCAGTAATTGAAAAATGTAAAAACATACTTTTCATTTTTATTTATTGCATCTTGCTTGTTGCTTGCTTCATGCTATTCCCCTCGGTATGTATATAGCCCTGTATCTGCCAATGTGCCGCTGCTGGCAAAAAAAGGCGACAGTAAGCTGGCAGGGTATTATGCCGTAAACCCCGGTGAAAAAAGCACAGCAACCAGTGCAGGAAAATTAAACAGCGGTTATGGCCTTGATGTGCAGGGTGCTTATGCTGTTACAAATCATTTCGCCATACAGGGCAGCTACTCAAAGCGGTGGGAAAAAAACTTTGCGGATTTTAATTTGAACAGCTCCGATAGCAGTATTATCAATTACAACAGGAGTAGTGCTGAATTTGGCATTGGATATTACACTTATATTGACAGGCGAAGGAATTCATTTTTCCAGTTGTTTGGTGGAGCAGGCTTTGGGAAATCGTCGTTTACAGATAAGTTTTTTACAGGCAATTTTCCTGCAAGAAATTTTAATATGGATGTTGTACGGCTATACCTGCAGCCTTCTATACTGATACGCTATGGAGAAGGGTTTGCTTCTTCTTTTGCTTCAAGAATTAGTGTTGTTAATTTCAGGAATGTAAAGTATGATTATACAACAGAAGAGGCGGAGCGATACCAATTGAAAGATATTAACCAGAGCACAAAAATATTTTGGGAGCCAGCTTTTGTAAATGCATTCGGCCTGAAAAAATTGCCTGGATTAAAACTGGAGATTCAACTGACCATGGCTTTTTTAATGACACAGAAGTTTGTTGACTACCGCACTTATAATTTATCTGCCGGGCTGCTACTGGATATTCCCCAATTTTTTAAAAAGAAAATGGCTGACAAAAACTAACGACTGATAGTATTTTGCTTTACTGATTGTACTTTTGCAGTTGATTGCTTTTTTGTTGCTGCACAAAACTGTAAATGTACAAGAGTGCGACGCAACGGTGCTGCTGAATGTACCAGGGCCGGTAACCAAAAAAATCTTTATGAGCTTCACACTTCAAAACAAAGTACGAATTGTAACTGCTGCTTCTTTATTTGATGGGCATGATGCCGCTATTAACATCATGCGCCGCATTATGCAGAGCAAAGGAGCCGAAATTATTCACCTGGGCCACAACCGCAGTGTGCATGAAATAGTGGAATGTGCTATTGAAGAAGATGTGCAGGGAATTGCGATAACGAGTTATCAAGGTGGACATGTGGAGTTTTTTAAATACATGAAAGATTTGCTGAATCAAAACGGTTGTGGGCATATAAAAATTTTTGGTGGCGGTGGCGGAACGATTCTTCCATCTGAAATAGAAGAGTTGCATAAATACGGCATCACAAAAATTTACAGCCCCGATGATGGAAGAAAAATGGGATTGGAAGGGATGATTGAAGATGTGGTGAAGACTTGTGATTTTGCTTTGAATGGAAACGGCGACTATAAGGAAGCAATGGGTTTAGGCGAAACAAAAGATATAAGAAAAGTTGCAAGACAAATTACGAATGTTGAAAATGGGTTAAAAGTTGAAACTAAAAAGGATGGAGGTAAAAAAATTCCTGTGTTGGGTATAACAGGTACAGGTGGTGCAGGTAAATCTTCTGTGACGGATGAAATCGTTCGACGCTTTTTAAATAACTATACTGATAAAACTATTGCGGTTATTTCAGTTGACCCAAGTAAGAAAAAAACAGGCGGGGCATTGTTGGGGGACAGGATAAGAATGAATTCTATTTCTTCTCCAAGAGCTTATATGAGAAGCCTGGCAACAAGAGAGAGTGATAAGGCTTTGAGTGAATATGTTCAGGAAGCAATTGACATTTGTAAAGATGCAGGTTACGATTTTATCATTTTAGAAAGCGCCGGTGTGGGACAGAGTGATGCATCTATTTTAGATTATGTGAATGTGAGCATGTATGTGATGACGCCTGAATATGGTGCTGCATCACAACTGGAAAAAATAAACATGCTGGACTATGCAGATGTTGTTTGTGTAAATAAATTTGATAAAGCTGGTGCGTTGGATGCTTTGCATGATGTTCGAAAGCAATACAAACGTAATCATACGCTATGGACAGCGAAAGATGAAGAACTACCTGTTGTAGGAACCATTGCTGCACAGTTTAATGATGCAGGCGTGAATGAACTGTTTGAAAGATTGATGGAAAAAATTTCAGAAAAATGTGGTGTAAAGTTTCATGGAGAGATAGAGCATCATTCACATATACAGGATACGAATAGCAGCACCAATATCATTCCGCCGAAGAGAGTAAGATACTTAGCAGAAATTGCTGAAAGCAATACAGAATACAATAAGTGGGTAAATGAACAAAGTGAACTGGCAACACAATATTACCAACTGCAAGGTGCAAAAAAGTTATTACCAGATGCATCGGGTTATATTGATGAAACAGGAAAGAATATTCAAAAGAAAATCAATCCGGATAACCTGGAATTAATCAATAACTGGCCATCAGTTGTTGAACGCTACAAAAAAGAATTTTATGAATTTAAAGTAAGGGATAAGATAATTAAACAGCCACTTACTTATAAAAGCTTATCTGGAACAAGCATTGCAAAAGTTATTTTACCAAAGTATAAAGACTGGGGAGATATTTTAAAATGGCAGTTGCAGGAAAATGTGCCGGGTGAATTTCCATACACTGCTGGCGTGTTTCCATTAAAAAGGGAAGGAGAAGACCCAACAAGAATGTTTGCTGGTGAAGGCGGACCGGAAAGAACCAATAAACGTTTTCACTATGTAAGCCTTGGGCAGCCGGCAAAACGTTTATCAACTGCATTTGACAGTGTTACATTGTATGGAGAAGACCCAGATCATCGCCCTGATATTTATGGCAAGGTTGGCAACAGCGGTGTAAGCATTGCAACAGTAGATGATGCAAAAAAATTGTACAGCGGTTTTGATCTGTGTGATCCGAAGACTTCAGTGAGCATGACCATCAATGGCCCTGCTCCAATTCTCCTTGCATTTTTTATGAATGCTGCAATAGACCAACAGTGTGAAAAATATATCATCGAAAATAAATTGGGAGATGAAATAAATAAACTCATCGAATCAAAATATAATATTGAGAGATTACCGAAATATGTTGGTACAGATGGTAAAGGGGTAATACCGGCAAAAGGAAATTTTTCTGGTTTATTGCCCGAAGGCAATGATGGTTTGGGTTTAAGATTATTGGGTCTAAGCGGCGCAGATGTTTTACCTGCAGATGTATATGCACAGATAAAAGCAAAAGCATTATCGACAGTACGTGGTACAGTACAGGCTGATATTTTAAAAGAAGACCAGGCACAAAATACCTGTATCTTCTCCACCGAGTTTGCATTAAAGCTGATGGGTGATGTACAGGAATATTTCATAGGAAATAGAGTGCAGAACTTTTACAGCGTAAGTATCAGTGGCTATCACATTGCAGAAGCTGGCGCAAATCCAATTACGCAATTGGCATTTACGTTGGCAAATGGTTTTACTTATGTTGAATATTACTTAAGCCGTGGAATGAATATTGATGATTTTGCTCCCAATCTTTCTTTCTTCTTCAGCAATGGTATGGATCCTGAGTACGGTGTGATTGGAAGAGTAGCAAGAAGAATCTGGGCAAAGGCAATGAAGATGAAATACAAAGGCAATGACCGCTCACAGAAATTAAAATATCATATTCAAACATCCGGCCGCTCATTGCATGCACAGGAAATTGACTTTAATGATATAAGAACAACGTTGCAGGCATTGTATGCTATTTATGATAATTGCAATTCTCTTCACACAAATGCTTATGATGAAGCCATCACCACACCAACAGAAGAAAGTGTGAGAAGGGCAATGGCTATCCAGTTAATTATTAACAGGGAATTGGGTACTGCAAAAAATGAAAATCCCAACCAGGGTTCTTTCTTAATTGAAGAATTAACTGATTTGGTTGAAGAGGCTGTACTGAATGAATTTCATCGCATAACAGAACGTGGGGGTGTATTAGGTGCAATGGAAAGAATGTACCAGCGTAATAAAATACAGGAAGAGAGTTTGTACTACGAAACATTGAAACATACAGGTGAATATCCCATTGTTGGTGTAAATACTTTTTTAAGTAAAAATGGTTCTCCTACAATATTGCCCACAGAAGTAATACGCAGTACTACCGAAGAAAAAGAAAACCAGATAAATTCCCTAAAGGCATTTCAACAACGGCATTCGGATAAATCTGCTGCTATGTTAAAGCAATTACAGCAAGTTGCTGTGAACAATGGAAATTTATTTGCTGAATTGATGGAAACGGTTAAGTATTGTTCTTTAGGGCAAATTACTAATGCTTTGTATGCGGTTGGTGGTCAATACCGCAGAAATATGTGATGTGCTTTGTATCAAAAAATGTTAAGATAATATTAAGTCCTTTCTGTTTTATGCTGCTAGCGGCACTGCAAACCTTGCAGTTTTTACTTTTGGGCATCAATAAAAAAAAACCGTGAAACCCTTGACTGTAAGGGGTTTTCGAAAAAATATTTTCCATTTACAATAAGCAAAGCTATTTAAAATTGAAATGCATCCGGCGAAATACTGCCTATATCTTTGCGTTATCAAAGTGAATAATTAATCCGTTGGCGCACACAGATTAACTTTCAAAAAAAGTGGTGCAGCATAAAAAATAAAACAACCCACCACTTCACAAGTCAATAAAGACTCTTACGAAGCCTGCCACTTGTTAGCAACGTTTGCAAAAATTTACTGCTGTATGAAAAGCAATTGTGAAAGCAGTTGAATAGAGAATGTATTTCGTAACTATTAAAAATAAAAATTGAACACTATGACAAAGATCAAAAACATCGCAGTAGCACTTTCAGCGATCGTGTTATTTGCAGGCAACAGCGTTGCCGGAACAGTAAAAAACCCAGTAACTAATGCTGGTATCGTGGCTGATGAACCAGCTTCGGAATTGATGACAGTAAACTACATTGGAGAAGATGCAAATTATCTTTTCTTTGAAGTGCTGGTAAGAACAGGCAGCAACAAACTTGTTTCTTTGGCTGTAAACGACGCTGAAGAGGGTGAGTTGTACAATGCCAATTTTAAAGCTGACAAAAAGCAGACCTTTAAAATTGAGAAAAAGTTCAACCAGGAGCTTGACTTCAGCATTACAGCTGGTAAGAAAAGCTATTCAAAAACCTTTACCGTAATGCCAACAGTGCAACTGGAAGTTGTAAAAAAATAAGTGTAAACTTCCAATTGCTGCATTATGACAACGGCTAAATTGAAATTGATTAAACATCCTGCAACCCCATCTGTGAAAACAATATGGGAAAGTGCAGGATGTTTTTAAAGCTGGGAATTAAGCAGCAGAAATAAATTTAACTAAATACCTTTTTGCTATTGGTAGTAAGGTTTCTTCCACAGGAAAACTCAATGAAGTTTCCAGTGCATACACAGCAGGATTAGGCAAATCTGTCTTTCTTTTTATCAGTTCTGCTTTAATGTGCTCATATGTAGATGAAAAGCTCCGGTGCCAGTAATCAACATAATTTGTTTTGATGCCACGGTATTTTGTATCATTTTTTTCAAAAAAAGAAAGCCGGTACTGATATACATGGGTATCTTTCAGGTGTCCGTTGTTTAAAAAGAAATAACCTTCAGAATTATCGAGAGGAACCAGCCCTACGGGCTGTATATTAATTTTATCCTCAACAAACTCATAAATACCCGTGCCGTCATCAATGGTGTTTTTCATTTTGCCTGTGGCGTAGTTGATAATATCCTCCAGCTCCTTCATTAGCTCAGTATCTTCAATCACCTGTTCGTAAAAAAGTGACAGTTTTTCCATTTGCACACCATTAAGCCTTTTAGGAAAATGGTTTTGCAGAAATTTTTTATTATCTCTAAAGGAGACAATGTTGTTGTAATGAAAAATGATGTCGGCGAGTTGAGGGTAGAGCTTGTTCTCCCGGAAGTCTTTATTGATTTCCTGAAGGTATGCAAGCAAAGTATATTTCTTCAACTCAAAATCAATAAAGCCTTCGGCAAACCAGGTTTCAGAAAGTGTTTTCATACTCGATAAATTTTGCTGTACCTGAAAATTAAGAAAAATGGACTTTATAAGAAAACGCTGTTCAGTAATTTTTATTTTATTTATTATTTGCAGGTACTTGCTTACCTTTTTTGTTAATGTAAATTTCTTTTTCACCGGTTACCTGCACCTTAGCTTTTCCTTTTTCAAAAGGCCATGCATTGTCGTAAATAAAAGGAATGATAGTTTCATTTTTTTCGTTGATATAGCCAACATTGCGGTCACCATGCTTTCTTGCAATGGCAAGGCCTTCGCTAAACTCACTTAAGTAAGAGTATTCACAGGGTATCACTTCATCGCCTTTTATATTTATCATGCCATACATACCATTGCGTTTAACTACAGAATACCCATTTTCAAACCTGCTAACATACTCATATTTAAAGTTAATGATGATTTTACCTTTCTTATCAATGAATCCGAATTTGTTATCAAGCTGTGCAATGGCAAGTCCATTCCGGAAAGGCTGCAGGCTGCTGTATTTTAATTCTATCACTTCTTTTCCGGTACTGTCAATAAAACCCCATTTGTTTCCATGATTTGTCTTTACTTCAAGCACCAGCAGCAGGCCATCTACAAATTTGCCCGGAGTGCCATAATATTTTATTGGTGTTACGGGCTTGCCTTTTTTATCTATAAAACCATAGTTGTGATAATCTGTAACACAGTACAGTCCCTTGTCAAAATATTGTATATAATCATGCTCATCAGGAAATGTAACAACAAAATCTTTTGTCATAATGCCTGTTTTGTATTTCAAGCTGAAATAATAAATAGAATCAGCACATGTAAGCTGGGTATAAATGGTATCGGCTACAAGATTGCCCAGTGTATCAATAAGCCCTGTCTTTCCGGATGAAGAAAATACTTTATACCGGTAGTTGGCATCGGCGCTGCAATTGATAAAATAGGTTCCGTTATCAGCGGTATTCAATCGTAACAGCTGTTTATAGTAAAAATAATCTTCCGTTTCTTCTGTATGATTTTTGTGTTTGTGGGCAATAGTTTTTTCTGTACCCGGATTTGCAAAACTGTGGGCAATAAAATTTTCATTATGAGCTAAGTATTTTTTTAGAATCACTCCATTCTTGTTTCTGAAAACATAGCTACTCGGTGGCAACGGGTTTTTCGCCTCCCATGGAATTGCTGTTGGTTGCATAGCTTCGGGTGTGCTTCTTTTTTGCTGCCAGCTAGCGAAGTAACTAATTTCAATCATCTGTACATCATTGTAGTAATTATAATAAACGAATGTGGGTTGCCAGGGGTTTTGAGAACGGTATTTTTTATGCCGTTGTGCTACAACAATATTGGGCAATAGAAATAAAACAGCAATGAATGTGAGAATTTTTTTCATACAGTAAGTTTTATAACGGATTACTTAAACTGTATTATTACATAAACGAATTCTATTTTTTTACAGAGAGGTAAATATCTTTCGTTTGCCTGCTCTTTTTATTTTGTCTATTTTTATCATTGCCTGCCATCAGTATATCACTTAACAAAAGCAATGTAAACTGTTTTGTGCAGCATTGTTATAAATATTAAAAGATGACAGCAGAACACCAGCGTTTAGCGGTTAACAATAAAAAGCCCATTCCCCTGGAGCAATGGGGCCCATACCTTAGCGAACGGCAATGGGGTACCGTACGGGAAGACTACAGCGATAATGGCGATGCCTGGGGCTACCTGCCATTTAATCAATCACATTACAGGGCATACCGCTGGGGAGAAGACGGCCTCGCTGGTATTTCGGATTATATGCAAAATCTTTGTTTTGCAGTGGCATTGTGGAACGGTAAAGACAAAATATTAAAAGAGCGTTTATTTGGTTTGGGCAATTATGATGGTAACCACGGCGAAGATGTAAAGGAACTATATTATTATGAAGACAATATTCCAACACATTACTACATGGAATATTTATATAAGTACCCACAAAATGAATTTCCTTATGATGATTTGCTGGATAAAAACCGTACAAGAGGTAAAGCAGAGCCGGAGTATGAAATACTGGATACAGAAATATTTGATAAGGATGAATACTTTGATGTAAAGATTACTTATGCCAAGCAAAACCCACAGGATATATTTATCAAAATTGCTATAACCAACCGCAATACCAAAGCTGCACCTATAACAGTATTGCCAACACTTTGGTTTTATAACCGATGGGTGTTTACTCCAGAGCAACCAAAGCCTTCAATAAAATTTATTGATAAAAATTCTGTTTGTGCAAAGCACAGTATTCTTGGTAATTATTATTTCTATTTTCAGCCAGCAGATGACAGGTTGTTTACAGAAAACGAAACCAACTTTTATAAGTTTAATGGCACGGGCGACAAAAGTGCTTTTGCAAAAGATTCTATCAACGATGCAATAGTAAATGGCAGCAGCAAAACAAAACTCCGAAATAAGAAAGAAGGAACTAAGTTTTCACCTGTGTATGAAATGAATTTAAAAGGTGGTGAAACAAAAATTATTTATTGCCGGCTTACCAGCAGTGCTGATACAAGGCCATTCACCAAAGGGTTTGAGAAAATATTTGAAGTAAGAAAGGAAGAAGCAGATGCTTTTTACAATGCAATATTGCCAAATGATATTCCAGCTGATTTAAAAAACATACAGCGGAAGGCCCTGTCTGGTTTGCTGTGGAGTAAGCAGTATTATCATTACGATGTGGAACGCTGGCTTACTACAAGCGATGGTATTACCGCAGTAAACATAGGAAAACAAAAAGGCCGCAACAGCGACTGGACCCACTTAAAAAACCAGGACATTATTGCCATGCCCGATAAATGGGAATATCCCTGGTATGCTGCATGGGATTTGGCTTTTCATTGTATCTCTCTGGCAATGGTGGATGTGGTATTTGCAAAACACCAGCTGCAACTAATGATGAGGGAGTGGTACATGAAGCCAGATGGACAATTGCCGGCGTATGAATGGAATTTTAGTGATGTAAACCCGCCTGTACAGGCATGGGCGGCAATGGAAATTTACCGTATTGAAAAGGAAACTTACGGTACCGGCGATATTGTTTTTTTAAAACGTGTTTTTCAAAAACTACTAATCAATTTTACCTGGTGGATAAACAGGAAAGACAGAAGCGGCAATAACATTTTTGAAGGAGGATTTTTGGGATTGGATAATATCGGTGTATTCAACCGTAGCCACCATTTTACCGAGGGCATGCAATTAGAGCAGGCAGATGGCACCAGCTGGATGGGAATGTATGCACTTAACATGATGGACATGGCACTCGAAATTTCAAAACATGATATTGCGTTTGAAGACAGCGCTACTAAATTTTTTGAACACTTTGTTTTAATTGCAGAAGCGCTCAACAGCCATACCATGTGGAATGATGAAGACAAGTTTTTTTATGATACACTTTGTGTGGCAGGGCAGGAGCCACTGGCATTGAGAATACAAAGTATCGTGGGATTAACAAGTTTGTTTGCTGTAAGTAATATCAGCAAAGAACAGTTTAACTCAGTGCCTGATTTTACAAGGCGTATTCAATGGTTTGAAAACTACAGGAAGGCAAATAGAAAATTTTGGCCTAATGAAGAACGTGGCGATGACGAAGAAGTGCTGGTGTCGTTGGTGCCAAAAGAAAGATTGGTATTTTTATTACAGCGCCTGTTGCATGAAGATGAGTTTTTATCAGGCGGAGGCATCAGGGCTTTGTCAAAATATCATGAAGCCAATCCTTATTCCGTAACCATTGATGGTGAAACGTACAACATTCAATACGACCCAGGCGATTCAACAAGTAATTTATTTGGTGGCAACAGCAACTGGCGTGGTCCTGTGTGGATGCCCATCAATTATCTTATCATCCGTTCTATAAGAAAGTACGGAGAGTTTTATGGCGACAGTTTAAAAGTGGAGTGCCCTGTTGGTTCAGGCAATCAATTAAATCTTCTTGAAGTGGCTGAATTGCTTACAAAAAGAGTGATAAGCCTTTTTGCAAAAGATGAAAAAGGGAACCGAAAATCTTATGGCGATTACAATTCATTTTATAAAAAACCGGGTAATGAAGAACTTGTTTTGTTCTATGAATATTTTCACGGTGATACGGGGAGCGGCCTTGGCGCCAGCCATCAAACAGGATGGACATCTTTAGTGGCAGATTTAATTGGTGGTAAAGAAGTGGAGAATGAAGAATTTAAAGAGGGTAGTGGGCATGAGGTATTTTGGGAAGAAGATGAGGAGTGAATTTATTTAAAATACTTTCCAATCACCGGCAACTGCTGAAACTCTTTCTTCTCAACCATTGCCACAAACCAAAAGAAACCAAGCAATAACAAAACCGCTGTACTCACAGAAAACCAAATATTATGATATAGCATTACCAATCCTTTATGTATAAAGAAAACCAATACGGTAAGCACTAAATACGCAAGTAATTTTTTGGTGGCATAAGGAATAGGATAATGTTTTTGCCCCTGGAAATATGATATTGTCATCATAAAAGCATAACAGCTAAAAGTAGCCCAGGCGCTGCCAGTGTAGCCAAAGTTCGGAATCCACCAGATGTTGAGCAGCACAGTGATAACAGCACCTGCAATAGTAATCGCTGCACCATATAAATTTTTATTGGTGAGCTTGTACCAAACTGAAAGATTGTAATAGATGCCAAGGAACACACTGCCCATCGCCAATACCGGTACTATATGTATTCCTTCTCCATATTCTTTGAATTTAATGGTGAGTATCTCTTTAAACACGTCAAGAAATAATCCGATTATTAAAAACATAAAACAACAGGCAATCACAAAAAATTTCATCACCCTTGCATAAGTCTTTTGTGCATTTTCATCTTTGCTTTTATTAAAAAAGAAAGGCTCTGCCGCCATGCGGAACATTTGTATAAAAATGGTGATTAAAACAGCCAGTCGGTAATTGGCAGCGAAAATGCCAAGATCTTCTTTTGCTTTAACAGCATCAACTGCTACATGTTGATATACCAGGCGGCTTAGCATTTCATTTATCATTCCTCCAAAACCAACAATTAATAGTGGCCACGAATACTTCATCACCTCTTTCCACAAATCACTATCTAATGAAAATCGGAAGTCTTTCCATTGTGGCCACAGTAATAAAAATGTAACAGCACTGCCAATTAAATTTCCTATTAAATAATAGCCAATGCCAACAGATGGATTATACAGCAACAATAAAACGCTGTTGGGATTTTTTTCTGCAATCTTTGGGCAAATACCAACAAAGAAAACAACCACCAGCACATTCACCACAATGCCCATCACCCTTACAAAAGCGTATTTACGTGGCCTGCCTTCCTGCCGCAGTTTGGCAAAAGGAAGTGTTGCCAGCGTATCTAAAAATATAATTCCTGTAAGCCACACAAAATATTCCGGGTGCGATGACATGAATGTGGCATCGGCCAGTTGTTTTGTGAACAACAGCAGTATTGCTGAGAATAACACGGTGGATGCTATAAGCGATGTATTAAGTGTATTGTAAAGTTTGTATTTGTCCCTGTCTTGTACAAAACGGAAATAGCTTGTTTCAACACCGTAAGTAAAAAGGATGTTTAAAAAAGGAACAATTGCATAGATCTGCGTAAGGTCTGCAGTGTCCACTGCATGATAAATAAAACTAAGGGAGAAATTAAGTATATAACCAAGGAACCTGCTGCCTATAGTTGGCAGGCCATACCAAAGTGTTTGTGATGCCAGTTTTTTTACGCCGCTCAATGATTGTGGTTTAGGGCAAATTTAACCGTACTGTGCAGGAATAAAAAATTATACTAGGTTGGAGGTTGGCCAGCCGGCTCTTTTCATGACGAAATAAAAAAAACTCCCCAACAGTGGAGCAGCTATTACCACGGTGAGCCACATTGATTTCTCTCTGAGGTAGCGGAATTTTCTTTTGTGAATATCTATTATTGCTTTGATATACAAAAAAAGGCAGGCGATAAAAATAAGGATCAAGACCGAACCCAGGAGAATATCGTTAAACTGTTCCATTTAGCTTTTTTGTTTGCTGTTAAGTTACCCTTTTTTCTTTACTTATATCAAATTTAGCAACGCATGTGCAACCTTTTTTTTACAACCACTATCTTTGGAGAAAATTAATTGTTTATGAAAAAAATATTACTGTCAGCCGCTTTGTTTTTTATTGCAACCACTACTTTTTCGCAAGCCCGTACTGCCACTGCAGAATACAACAAAACTATGCAGCCAGCCATCGAAATAGAAATACCTTTTGAGGAGAAAACAGTGATGAAATCGCTAGTGGAAAAAATGGAGAAGAAAGGGTACAAAGGAAAAGACAGCAAAGATTATACTGTTTTCAGGGGTGTAAATATGTCTGAGATTGGAAGTGGCACTTACGACCTTTATTTTAAAGCTGACCGCAAAAGCCGTAAGGAAAAAGACATTTCTATCCTGACAATGATGGTATCAAAAGGCAACGAAAGTTTTATCAGTGAAGGTGATGATGCCAACGTTTTTTCAAGTGCCAAAACTTTTTTAAATGGCCATATTGAGCAGGCAACAGCTTACGATCTTGAACTACAGATAAAAGAACAAACAGAGGCTACCGAAAAAGCAGATAAAAAATATAAAAACTCAGTGGAGGATGGGGAAGATTTGGTAAAGAAAAAAGAAAAAATTGAGAAAGAAATTGAAGAGAACAAACAAAAACAGGCCGATCAAAAAGCTGAAGCGGAAAAGCAACGCCAGATACTCAATACTTTAATAGGCAAGCGTAAGCAATAATCACTCTTTTGGTACGTTATTATAAAAGTGCAATGTAATAGTTGCACTTTTTTTGCATCCAATATCCGGCACAGTATGAAATTGTGGTACATATCACTACTTCTCAGCATAGTTTCCTGCATTATACTGCTGGCTATTTATTTTTTACCCGATAGCTATACTATTTTTACTTGGACAAAAACAGAAGTACAGGCAGGTGTTCTATTTCCGGTACTGCTACTAAGCTGGGCCACAGCCTTATTTGGTTTCCTGTTTAATAATATGTTTATTGATAAAAACTTGGTAGAAAAAGATGCCAAAGTAATGCCACCACTAAAAGCGTACCTGCCTACTTACTTGGGCATACCAGCATTTACTTCTTTTATCTGGTTTATTATCCGGTGGTATAAAGGCAGGCCAAATATTTAAAAACTGATTTTCTTACGGGACTCCTTTATTTCACCCTGTTTCTTTTTACTATCAAGTCTTTTTTCTTTTGCTGCTTTGCTAATTTTAGTTGGTTTCCTTTTTTTAGGAACAATTAGTGCTTTTGTAACCAACTCATTCATTTTTTTTATTACGAGTTGCTTATTGCCAAGCTGTGTTCTCTCTTCCTGGCTTTTTACCAGCAGCATGCCGTCTGCATTTATCCTGGGAGCTAGCTTTTCAGCCACCAGTTTTTTCTGTTCTTTCGTTAATAATAATGAATGGCTGACATGCCAGTAGCCCTCTACCATGGTTTCCACCTTGTTTACGTTTTGCCCGCCCTTGCCCCCGCTACGGGCAGTCTTAAACGTTATTTCGGAATTTATATCCATAGCCAAATGTACTTTATTTGCGTAAAGTGTGGGGGCGGATGGGTCTTTGTAAAGAACCTGTATCTGTTTCTGTGGATAGATATTGATAACTGTACTATTTTAGCGTTTAGAGCCACCTGTAAGGCAAAAAAAATTACATTTGCAGATAACCAATCTCCCGTTGATGATAAAAGGTATATATCATTCATTAACTGAACGCAAGAGAGTCGGAAAAAAGTCTTTTGCAGTATTAATTGACCCTGACAAGGTAAACGACCATAGTATGGGCCAATTAATAACGCTTGCTATGGATGCAAAGGTTGATTATTTCCTGGTAGGGGGTAGTTTGGTTATTTCCAGCTATTTGGATGAATGCCTGCAATTGGTAAAACGCAGTTGCAATATTCCCACCATTATTTTTCCAGGCAGCCCTTCGCAGGTGAGCAAATATGCTGACGCATTGTTGTACTTGTCGCTTATCAGTGGCCGCAATCCTGAACTGCTTATTGGGCAGCATGTGGTAAGTGCTCCTGTAGTTAAAAAGAGTGGCCTCGAAATAATGTCAACCGGGTATATGGTGGTGGATGGCGGGGCGCCAACAACAGTTTCTTATATTTCAAACGCCAGTCCATTACCTTCTGATAAAAATGAGATTGCCGTATGTACTGCCATGGCTGGTGAAATGCTCGGTATGAAACTCATTTACATGGATGCCGGAAGCGGTGCCAAACGAGCCATTCCTGAAAGTATGATTGAAAAAGTGGCGCAATCCATTTCTGTTCCGCTTATAATTGGTGGCGGTATTATTGAGCCTGAAAAAGCTTATATCAATTGCAAAGCCGGTGCAGATGTAATTGTTGTGGGCAATGCTATTGAAAAAGATCCTTCTCTGATAAAAGAAATGGCGGCTGCAGTGCATAGTGTGCCGGTAAGCGTATAAAACAAAACCCGTATGCGATCATACGGGCTGATGTTAAATTCTTTTTATTCTTTATTTACCAGTTACAGTCAATTTTATTCCTGCATTAATGATTACAGGTGCATTGTTCAGTATTCTTATACTTCTTATTGATGCATCTGCAGTAAGTACAGGATAATTTGTAAGCCCGGACGGTATTATTACATCCGTATATTGATCTGGTACAATACCGCACTCCCAATTAGAAGCATTAAACCAACTTGTGTTAGCTGTTCCAGTCCACAAAGTTTTAAACCTTAAAGTATATTCTATACTGGGCGAGCCGTTTAAGAGGCAACGGTATTTATATCCACTGGATGACGTAGGCAGGTTAAATACAAAAAGTGTATCTGCTGTGGTACCGGAGTAGCTTGCGCCATCGCTTATACTGTTGTATCCACTGCCCGTATTTACCTGCCACTGGTAAGTGGCTGCTCCAGGCTGGGCTCCAAATAAGATCAATCCGTTTTGACAAGCACTTGTATATGGTGGCGCAATATTGCCTTTGCTAAACCAAAATTCGCCGAAACTAGTTGCCGTAAACTCAGCATAATAACCGCCATTGTGCGGTATTATTTTTACACTGTCTGGAGAAACGAATGTGTAGTAACCATCTGTATTATTACTAAGTGTACCATCCAGTTCAGAAGCTGGCCCCCGGTATTGTACCACACCGAGAGAGTAAGCATCTTCAGGTTTAGTGCAGGATAGGCAATTGACATCATTTAGTATTTCTTTAAACTCGTCATCGCTAAAGTAAAGCCTTACGCCAACCGGTGCTGAAAGCGCCCTTGTTGATGAAATAACAAAACTTTTATCCAGATAATATTCGTCATTCAACGATCTTACATTATTACCACCATAAGAATAAGGGATAACAGTAATAGTATCTAAATTTTGCCCGTTTAAATTCAATTCGCCAAGTTTCCACCACGGGCCCATCACAGCATCGCCGTAGTCAAAAGATAGCCAGCCGCTATTCCATGAACCAATATGTTCATCAGGAAATAACGGTAAAGGCGAGCCGGCAATTTCCTGTTTCTCATGTATCCTCACATCATCTATCCCCAATCCTTCCTCAGTTACACCACCATCTGAGCTCAGTACAAAACGGAAACGAACGGTTGTATTGGTTACAGGTATATCTATGCTTGCGGCCTGCCATATAAGCGATGTACCATTCCAGCTATTGGTGGAAGCATCATTATACCAGTTAGTGCCTTCGTTGATATTACCAAGTTTGTTCCATGTTTTCCCATCAGTACTGTACTCTACCCATGCATAATCATAATCTTGTTCTGCTTCATAAAAGAAACTAAATGAAAGCACCGGCCTCATAAGGCCTGAAAGATTAAAGCAGGGAGTAACCAGGTATGATGTTTCATTGTCTGAATAGTTTCCATTCAAGCTGGTGCCCCATATTTTGGTACCGTTAGGTGCTTTGCTAATAGACACACCGCCAGGTACACCCCATTCCCATGTTGCATTTTTTCCTGTTACATAAAAACCACCATCACTGTTTTCAAAATCTTGTAAATAAGGAGTATTTAGTATGGGGCTGTTATGAATAAAATAATTAAGGATACTGTCGTTTGATGCGTAGTTATCTGTATTGTATTTTATCCAAACGTCAATATCGTAATCGATATAAGCAGATAAATTGGCTGTTTGTGTAAATACATAATCAATAGTTTGGTTGGCAGCAATAGATGGCACTGACTCTGTTATCACTGTACCATTATTTATCCTGTAATTAACCTGTACATTGCTGAGAACGGCATTGTTGTAATTTTTTATTTTAATGCTTACCGGGTTTGCAGAGCCAAGGCCGCAGCCTGCGCTGTTTGGCGAATTGATTGCCAGTAGTCCAACATCGTTAAGTGCTTCTGTTAATGTAAGATTGTCAAATGTGTAACCATCGTCAATATCATAGGTAGGGTCAACGGTATTGGCTGATGTATAACCCTCCTGGCCAATTTTTATTTGAAATGTTTGAGACATACTTTGTGCCGGCACAGCACTGCCAAGCACATCATTGATATTTACAGATGCTTTTTTCCATACACCAAGGTCTTCCTGGTTGTTGAAGAGATCATATGCTTGTATCCAGTTATTGCTTTCGCTGCCTTTTATCCATACTTTATTTCCTGGCGCATTTGCCTGCCCGTGATTTTTATAATAAAAATCAAAACGTACCTGCTTTGCTGTAAATAATGATAAGTTATAACTAAATGTGGCGCTATCCGTAGTGCTGTTGGTACTGTTGTATGGCGACTGATCTAAGGTGAGCGCTTTGGTACCGCCGAGTGCAAAACCGGTGTTTACAAAAGTTCTTGCCCGGCCGCTGGTGGTGTTGCTGTTAAAGTCGAGGTATTTGTTTCCGCCAATAGCCATTTCTGCAGTTGTAAATTCTGCAGCTGGCATTGTTTCAAAGTTTTCAGTAAGTGGTAATGATACAATAGCATCGTTATTGATATACTTTACATTTTTATACGCTGTATCATTTAGATGATTATTGTCTGACGATTTAGTAACCCATGCTTTAAAGTTATAATTGTAACCTGCAGCCGGCGGAAAAGTGTACATGCCGGTGAAGGTGTATGTAACAGAGCTGCCAGCGGCAATTGTTGTATTCACCACTTCGGTAACAGGGGTGGAATTGTTGTAAGAAAATGAAACGTTATATGGGCCGGTTACTGCTGTGATGCCAAGGTTTCTTATGGTAATTTTTACCGGCTTGGTGGCATTCGTAATATTTGAAAACAAATCTCTTGCAGAGTTAGGTTCCAAAATGCTGTCAATTTTTACATCGTTGTTAAATGCCGTAAGTGTACAGGAGCCGGTAGATGGCCTGTTTGATACTGAAACAGAACGCCTGCCTGAAACAGTATTGTTTTTTGCGGCCACACCAAACCAATAGGTAATATTTTTATTCAACCCGGTTACCAAATACGTTAATGAAGTAGTATTGCCAATCACCTTCATACTATCACCAATTAATTGCAACACATCATAGCTGGTGGCGCTGGTAACGGCAGTCCAGTCTAATTGCACAGCACCTTCACAAACTGTAGTAGCAGTAATTGTGGATTGGCCAAGAATTGTAAAATTGAAATTACTTTGATCAGTAAATGAAGACCCATTTCTGCTGACCCTTACAAGAGCAGTATTGGTAGCTGTGGAAGGCACCACCCATGAATAAATTCTTGCAGTGGATGAAACATTGTTATCAATTACAATCCAGTTGCCACCGTTATTAAGAGAATACTCAATTGTAAAATTATTGGCATCACTGCCGTAAGCATTCCAGCGAATCAATTCTGTTTCACCTGGTACAAAAGTCTCCCCGCCTGTTGGCGCTTCTACAATAACACCATTTTTTACTATTTCATAACTCAACGCATATTCCTGTGAACCAGAGGGAACATTAAAGCCATATACACTGGCAGTATATACACCGGCAACAGGATTGTTAATTACTACCTGTTCAATATTATTTATGTGGTCGGATCCTTCCACGGCAACATTGTTTACACTGCCCGAAGCGCTGTTTAGAATTAATGGACGGCGCAATGTAGTGGAAGGTTCAATTACTGTAAGGTCAAGGTCATTCACTAATGAAGGCAAAGCGGAAGATGAAGCGGCTGCATCATTCCAATACAACATTACTTTTAGTTGTCTTGTATTGGCTGGAACTGTAATGTTGTGTGTGCTGCCATTTTCGCCAGCTACAGTATTTAAAAAATAACGGCTGCTGTCAATAGCTTCCACTGCACGCCTGGTATTAAGCATTCCAAATCCATAAGTATAGTCGGGGCCGGCATTGCCAAGATCTTCGGCTGTGTTACAGGCAATGGCTTTTATCAATGCACTTTTTGGATCAGCACCTGTATGTGTTTGCCTGTAGCGCTCATACATCAATGCAACAGAACCGGTAACTGCAGGGCAAGCCATACTGGTGCCGGAATTATAACCATACCTGTTAAATGAAATGCTTGAACGAACCGAAACTCCATCTGCTGTTATCTCCGGCTTTATCCTGCCATCCTGTGTGGGGCCGCGGCCGCTGAAAGACGCAATGGTATTGTTGGTTACGTTTAATGCACCAACAGTTAAAATATTTTTACTGCATTGCCATCCCGATTTTACCGTGCCAAAAGATGTGGGATAAGGTGAACAGGTTTGTGCGCCATCATTGCCCGAAGCAAAAACATGCTGCAATTTATCATTGTTGTACATCTGTGCATCGGCATAGCGGCTTAGTGAATTATAAACCCGTTCACCCGAACAACCATTATTAGCAGTGTGATAAGAATTGTTTGTTGCCACCATGTTATAATCAGTAATATAGGCAGCGGCATTAAAAATAATATCGCTGAAATACTGATTGATGATAGTGGCTTTGGAAGCCATGCCACGATACTTAGGGTTTATAATGCCAGCCCCGGCAGAAGTGCCGGAAGTATGAGTGCCATGATTGCTTGGCGGGCCGGGTGTACGGCTGATAAGCCTGCCGGCAAAATCAATATGTGTTGAAATGTCTGCATCATCGCCAACACCAATTGTTACTCCTTTTCCGTTTAAGTTTTTTCCAGCCTGTGCATTAAGGCCGGTTACGGCATGTGCCGCCCTGCTGGTGTCGTTGAGCAACTGATCCTGCAGCAACTGCATTTCCATACTTATTATAAATGGGAGTGCGGCCACAGAATCAATAACAGCTTTATTATATTCAATAAGCACCATACCATCTGCCAACGATTTTTGCTTTAGTATAAAAGCACCAGCTTTTTTTAACGCTGCAGTTACAGTTGCCTTATCAAGGTTTTCAAAATATGTGAGTGCAATGGCCTGTGCCTGTGTTTTATTTGCAGAAGCTTTGTATGCAATTACCTCATCATTTATTTTATAAAATGTGGGGAGCGTATTAATAGAAATAATATCAAAATTTTTTGCCCTGCTAAAATCAAAGTTGCTGTTGATGCTGCATAAGAATGCTCTGTCTGGAAGATAAGTATGAAGCTCAATGCCGGCGGCGCCCAACTTTTGCCGTATGGCAACAGAAGGCAGTTTGTTAAATTGAACTAATACATAGTATTTGTTATTAAAAAGCGCTGCATTGATATTCTCTTTTTTGAATGTCTGCCTTTCAATATTATTTCCAGTAATAAAATTGCCATTTACAAAACGCACCGGCACTTCTCTTTTTTGTGCTGAAACAACAGTAAAGCAAAGTGAAAACAAAACCAATGTAAGCAGTCGGTAAAAAATATTCATGAGGAAGAAATTGTATTTGCAGTAAATCCCGAAAATAGGGCATTTTAGGCGTATAAACTGTAATTGTTAAAGGGGCAGGCAGGGCATTATTTATAGCCTGTTTGCTATGTATAGGATGTAACTTTTATCTTTGCGCCACGAATGAACCTGGAAGTGCTGAAGAAGGAGTACGCTGATAATCCCCGTTGTTTTCAAATAGCGGACAGAATACTATTACCTTCTCCGCAATATTTACACTTATCAGGCCTGTATGGAAGCTCCCCTGCCTTTGTTGTCGATGCAGTTTTTAATAACCCAAAAGCAGCACAAATAAACCATGTTATTATTTTACGGGACGCTGAAGAAGCTGCTTATTTCCACAACACATTAGAAAATATTACCGGAGCACTGGATGTTTTTTATTTTCCTTCTTCTTATAAAAACAAAAAAAATTACCGGCTTCTCAACAGCAGCCACGTGATGCTGCGTACAGAAGCACTTACTAAAATTGCCAGCAATCAAAATTTTACGGTAAACAAAAAAATATTTGTTACTTATCCAGAAGCATTGTTTGAGAAAGTGGTATTGTCAAAGAAATTATCGGAGAATATTATTTTTATCAAACAGGCAGATACAATTGATGTGAATGGCATCTTTGAAAAATTTGTAAGTAATGGTTTTATAAGAACAGATTTTGTATATGAGCCGGGACAATTTGCTGTACGTGGCGGCATTCTTGATATTTATTCTTACGGCAATGAAAAGCCATACCGTGTTGAATTATTTGGCAACGAAGTGGACAGTATCAGGATATTTGACCCGGAAACACAGTTGAGCGAAAGAAAATTATTGCAGGTAAGTATTATTCCGAATGTAGAAACACAATTTGAATCTGGGGAGAAGGTTTCTTTGTTTGAATTTTTACCAGAGAATACGGTGGTGTGGAGCGAAGATTGGGAATTTATCAAAGAAAAGATAGAACAACAGGAAGAAGACTTAGAATTGTTTTTAGAAGTGGTGAAAAGCGGCAACTATCATTCTGCTGCAACAGAGGAAGATGCAGACCTGACAGAAAAGAAAGAAGTATCTGCAGACGATTTTGTAAAAACAAAAGATGTAGAAGAACAAATAAAGCAAAGGCATATTATTGAGTTTGGAAAGAAATCATATTTCGCAGAAAATATTCAATATTCAATATTCAATATTCAATTCTCAACGAAGGAGCAACCGGCATTTAACAGGCAGTTCGATTTGCTAATAAAAAATTTAAAAGAGTACGAAGCAAAACATTACAACATCTACCTCTTTGCCGACAACCCAAAACAATTAGAAAGGCTGCATAGTATTTTTATTGACTTGAAAGCAGAAATACAGGTTATACCGGTTACGCTTTCTATTCATGAGGGTTTTATTGATGATGATTTAAAGTGCGTTTGCTATACTGATCATCAAATATTTCAGCGGTATCATAAGTATAAAGTAAAACAGGCTTTCAGTAAAAACAAAGCGCTTACATTAAAAACACTGAGAGAGTTACAGCCCGGAGATTATGTAACACATATTGATCATGGCGTGGGTGTGTATAGCGGTTTACAAAAGATAGAAGCGAATGGAAAAATGCAGGAAGCAGTAAGGATACAATATAAAGACGGTGATTTACTGTATGTGAACATTTCATCTCTGCACAAAATAAGTAAGTACAGCGGCAAAGAAGGAAGTGTTCCTAAAATGAATAAGCTGGGAAGCGATGTGTGGAGCAAGCTGAAAGAAAAAACAAAGAAACAGGTAAAAGATATTGCCACCGATTTAATAAAGCTGTACGCACAGCGAAAAAGCCAGGAAGGATTTGCACATGCGCCGGATAATTACATGCAGACAGAACTGGAAGCAAGTTTTATTTATGAAGACACTCCAGACCAGGCAAAGGCAAGTGAGGATGTAAAACAGGATATGCAGAAACCGCAGCCAATGGACAGGTTAGTGTGCGGCGATGTTGGCTTTGGTAAAACAGAAGTGGCCATTCGTGCCGCATTCAAAACCTGTTGCGACGGAAAACAGGCTGCCGTGCTGGTGCCAACAACTATTTTAGCGTACCAGCATTACAAAACATTTAGTGACCGCTTAAAAGACTTCCCTGTTACAGTTGATTTTATCAATCGCTTTAAATCGACCAAAGAAAGAAAAGAAACATTAAAGAAACTGGAAGAAGGCAAGATTGATATCATTATTGGTACACACGCCATTTTAAGTAAGGATATGAAGTTTAAAGACCTGGGTGTGATGATCATTGACGAAGAACAAAAATTTGGTGTGGCAGCAAAGGAAAAATTAAAACAACTTCGTACCACGGTTGATTCGCTAACATTGACCGCCACCCCAATACCAAGAACGCTGCAATTCAGTTTGATGGGTGCAAGGGATTTAAGTATCATCAACACACCGCCGCCTAACAGGCAACCGATACAAACAGAGGTGATGGTGTTTAATGAAGATGTAATCAGGGATACTATTTATTACGAAACAGAAAGAGGTGGACAGGTTTTCTTTATTCATAACCGGGTGAACGGGTTGAGTGAGATGAAAAGTTTGATACAAGGATTGTGTCCTGATCTGTCCATTGCATTTGCACATGGGCAGATGGAAGGCGATCAGTTGGAAGACACCATCCTTGACTTCATGGATAAAAAATATGATGTGCTGGTATGTACAAATATTGTTGAAAGCGGAGTTGATATTCCGAATGTGAATACGATTATTGTAAACAATGCACACCAGTTTGGCCTGAGTGATTTGCATCAGTTACGAGGACGTGTAGGCCGGAGCAATAAAAAAGCATTTTGTTACTTGCTGGCGCCGCCTATGAGCACATTGCCGCCAGACAGCCGCAAGCGTTTATCTACATTAGAACAATACAGCGATTTGGGAAGTGGCTTCCAGATTGCCATGAGGGATTTGGATATACGTGGCGCAGGGAATTTATTAGGCGGTGAGCAAAGCGGCTTTATTGCGGAGATTGGTTTTGAAATGTATCAGAAAATTTTGGATGAGGCTGTAAGAGAACTAAAGCGTTCACAATTCCGTGAGTTGTTTAAAGAAGAAATACAGCAGCAGGATGATTTTGTAAGTGATTGCAGTATTGATACTGATTTGGAAATTTTAATCCCTGACAGTTATGTTGAAAGCATAACAGAAAGATTAAGTCTTTATACAAGACTTGATAATTGCGAAAATGAAAAAGAACTTATAGATTTTCATAAAGAATTAACTGACCGGTTTGGTCCGATACCTCCACAAGTAGAAGACTTGTTTACCACAGTACGTACCAGGAAAATTGCTGTTGAAATGGGTTTTGAAAAGCTGTTCTTAAAAAATGAAGTGCTGAAATGCTTCTTTGTCAGCAATCCTGAGTCGCCTTATTTCCAAAGCGAAACTTTTAATTTGATACTGCAGTTTTTACAAAAGGCTACCAATAAAGCAAAACTGAAACAAGTAGGTAAGCATGGTATTTTAGAAGTGCAGAACGTAGAAACAATGAGTGACTTGTATGGATTTTTAAAACGGATGCATGAATTTGTAAACGAAACAAGTCCGGCAAAGGTTTAATCCTTCTAAATCTTTCCAAACCCTCTCTCCAAATCCCCAATTAAATATTCTGCTTCTTCCAATCCAACATACAACCGCATCATGCGGTGATCTTTTAATGCTGCATTAAATTTTTCTCTTTTAATGCCGGCACATTTGGGAATGATAAGGCTTTCATGGCCGCCCCAGCTCACTGCCATTTTAATATGTTGCAGGCTTTCACAAAATTGTTCCACTTCATCTATTGTGTTTGCTTTTATATAAAAACTTATCAATCCACAGGCGCCGCTCATTTGCTGTTTGGCCAATTCATACTGGGGAAAATCTTTATCAAAAGGAAATAACACTTCTTCCACCTTGGGATGTTGTTTTAAATACTCCAGCACTTTCCATGTTGTTTTAGTGATATGTTCCAGGCGCATTGGCAAAGTTCTTAGTCCACGGAGTAACAGCCATGCATTAAAAGGAGAAATAGCAATGCCGGCAGTATTGTATTCGCTGTTATAAATTTTCTCCATCATTTCTTTTTTGCCACACAATACACCACCCAAAGTATCACTATGGCCGCTGATATATTTGGTGGCAGTTTGCATACTTAAATCAATACCCAATTCAATTGGTCTTTGATACAATGGCGTACAAAAACTATTATCAACAATGGTGATAATGTTTTCAGACTTTGCCAGTTCTGCAACAGCTTTTAAATCCTGTATGGCATAGTTCCAGCTATTGGGTGTTTCCAGGTAAATAACAGTTGTATTCGGCAATACAGCCCTTTCAAAATTTTCTATACTGGTACCATCAACATAAGTGGTGGTTACACCAAAGCGTGGCAATATCACATTAAACAAACGTTTTGTCCATGTGTAAGGATTATTTACACTTACAATATGGTCGCCGCTTTTTACATTCGCCATCACTGCAGCAAATGTTGCTGATACACCACTATTGAAAACAAGACAATCTTCTGCACCATCCAATGCTGCTAATTTTTTACGGAGTATATCAACTGTTGGATTTAAACCACGGCTGTATAAGTAAGTAGAATATTCGTCAGCAAATGCTTTACGTAAATCACCCACTTTATTAAAAGCAAAATTGCTTGTCTGCATAATGGGCGGGACGATGGCATTAAAATATTGTTCCCTTTCTTCGCCCAGTTCATTTATGATGTATGAAATATCCATTGTAAAAAATTATCGTTGTGTTTTCCGTTGAAATAAAAAATAAATAGCACTAAAAATTGCCAGCAATACTATGCCGGTTAATGCAGCTTCAGGGTCTGCAATAGTGATACTGATACCTACAAATAAATATGCCGCCATAAATATCACAGGCATCAGTGGAAATAATTTCATTTTGTAAATGCCGGTATCATCAAGCTCTTTTGTTTTTTTTCTGAACCAGAAAATAGTGCCGCTGCTCAGCACCATTCCAAAACAATCCAAAAAAATGGAGAAGGTGAGTATCTTTTCAAACTGTTGTGAAAAATATAAAATAATAATACACACAATTGCAAATACAGTCAGCGAAAAGGTAAGTACATTATTTTTTTTGTTTTGTTGAGCAAAAATTTTTGGCAGGCTGCCATCATCACCCATTGCATACATTACCCTGGGGTTGCTCATCAATAAGCCATTTACATAAGCCAGCACACCAAGAAATAAAAAAGCGGAGAAAATAGTGGCACCTGTTTGCCCTGCTATTTTATTCATCACCACGTAAGCTATTTCCCTTTCGCCTTTCATTTGCTGAAAGCCAATCAATTTATAATAACTCAAATTCACCAATAAGTACAAAACGATGATGATGCCAATACCAATAAAAATTCCTTTAGGAATATTTTTAGAAGGCTGCTCCACTTCGTTGCCAAAATTGATTGTTTGCTGGTAGCCACCATAGGTAAAGGAAACAGCAATGAGGCTTACGCCAAGGCTTTTTATCCAGTCAAAATAGTTTGATGATTTGGTGATTTGAAGATTGGTAGATGAAACAACATTTGCGTAGTGAGATGGAAAGAATAATGCACAAATCAATACTATCACCATCGTGATTTTAATTAGCATTAAAATATTTTGTGCCCTTGAGCTCATCCGCAATCCCATAAGGTTGATGATATAAAAAATAATAATGGCAACTGTGCTTACCAGCGCTTTGTCAATATCAGTCCAGTTGCCGGGAAATAATTTTAATAAATAGCCACTGCCAATTAATGCCACGCCACTAAGGCTGGCGGCATTGCTTACAAGTATCAAACAATTAATAGCGAAGGCAATGCTGGGATGATATGCTTTGGCAAATACTTTATAATACCCGCCGGTAACAGGATAACGACTGCCAATTTCAGCATACGTTAATGCGCCACATAGAGCAACAACTCCACCAACTATCCAGGCAGAAAAATATACCGAAGGTGCAATAGCGTCTTTAGCGCTGGTGGCGGCCGTCCGGAAGATTCCCATGCCAATCACCAGCCCGATAACAATCATGGTAAAGGAAAAAAGATTGAGCTTGTTTTGATTTGAGGACATGATTGAAAGATACAGTTTTTACTTAATGGGAGAAAGTGGCCTGTGGGATAAATAAATTATTCACGGCACTTACAACAACTCATGGGATTTTATTATGTTTGTAAAAACAAAAAATCAATGAAAAGAATATTTCAATTAGCGGTGATATTGCTGGCATTTGTTCCGGCAGTATGCTTTGCCCAGCATTCAGAGAAGAAAAGTAACTGGGCCGAAATGAAAGCATTTCATACATTAATGTCGGCAACTTTTCACCCTGCTGAAGAAGGTAACCTGGCTCCATTAAAAGAGAAAGCAGAGGATCTTTTAAAGGCGGCAAAAGCATGGCAGAAGTCAGAAATACCAGCCGATTTCAAAGCAGAGGAAACAAAGGCAGCGTTAAAAAAACTTACTATTGAGTGTGGTGCACTGCACAAAGCAATAGTGGCGCAAAAGCCCGACGAACAATTGAAGTCTATGATAACAGAAGCTCACAATGTATTTCATACCATAGTGGGCGAATGCCGTAAGCATGATTAAATCATAAAACTTTTTTACAAAAGCCCCCGCATTGCCGGGGGCTT
>CAZBTD010000019.1:0-39818 GCA_964494815.1 uncultured Ferruginibacter sp.
AAGAATTAGCATTAAGCCAAAATGCAAAAGTGATTGTGATGGGAAAGAATGGGGCTCCGATAATTATTGATGGCAAGCAATAGTAATACCCTGCTGGTTTTTATCGCCGCTGCCAATAATACTTTTTGATGCGTTGGCATGAATAAAAAAAGAGTACTTGCTTTTTTGTTTCTGTATGATGGTAATAATTTCTTTGAATGATAAAGCAGGTTCACAAAGCAATACTGCATTTCCGCTGGGCACTTCACTGATACTATTCGCTTTTATTGACTGGACAAAACCATTGAAGCCGTCATCATTTCCAATCACAAATATTTTTTCGGGTTGTTTTGGCTGTTGCAGTTTTACTTTGCTGGCAAACACTGTTTTAATACCGATAAAAATTTTGAGCAGCAATATATATAGTTGCTTTGCAAAACCAGGATAATGCTTTTGAATAAACTGAATCATTGTTCCATAAAAGCGCTTTGTGTATTCGGCGTTTTGCTTTGAAACACTTTCTCCTTTGAAATGGATAATAGCTGTATCTGCAAAGTAAAAATTTTTATACCCAGCCTTTTGTATTCTGTAACTAAGGTCAATATCTTCTGCATACATAAAATAATCCTCATCAAAACTGCCAACAGCATCCAATACTTTTTTATCAACCATCATAAAAGCGCCGGAAACAATATCAATTTCATTGCTTTCATTTTGCGGCAAATGTCCGAGATAATATTTGGCAAATATTTTTGAAGCAGGAAACAATGAGGTAAGTCCCGTCATTTTACAAAAAGAAGCAAAGAAAGATGGAAAGCCTCTTTTGCTCTCCGGTAAAAAGTTACCGCTGCCATCAATCATTTTTACTCCCAATGCGCCAATATTTTTTTGCTGTTGAAAAAACTGCAAACATTTTTCAAAACAATCTTCCGGTAAAATAGTATCAGGGTTAAGGAATAAGATTTTTTCTCCTGCCGCCAGTTTTAATGCTTCATTGTTTGCTTTGGCGAAACCAGCGTTTTCTTTTTTCCATATAAATTTTACTGAAGGGAAACGGTTGGAAAAAAATAATTCGCTGCCATCGTAAGAATTATTATCCACTACAAAAATTTCTGCATCAATACTGGCACAGGCTTTTAGCACGCTGCACAGGCATTGCTCTAAAAAATATTTTACGTTGTAGTTTACTATGATGATGGAAAGTTGCAGATGCTTTGGTTTATTCGGTAACAAATATGCTTAATCCTTTTTAATACTCTGTTCGTAGCGGAATAAATTATTGGGATCATACTGTTTTTTTACAGCCTGCAATCTTTTGTAATTGCTTCCATAATACAATTCGGGCCAATTAGTAAAATTGATATCCGGGTAATTCCGGTATTGTACTTTAATGCCATTTCCGGTGAACACCTGCTGTACTTCTTCAAACTTTTGCAGTAATCTTTTTTCTTGGGATGGCATATCCCAATACGTTTGCAATTCAGAAAAAAAAGAATAGGCCCTGTGAGGAAAAGAAGACGCTTTTTCAAATGCCGTATCCTGGATTTTGCCTCCTAACGTATTCACCTGATATATCATTCCCGGCGTTGATACTACTATATCAAGTGCCTTGTCAACAAAGGAATTAATCTCATCAAAATTTTTATACAAACCAGCGGAAGCATTTTTAAAATACATTGGGTTGCTTCTGCCATAATATACTTTCAGCGCCTTCGCCAAAGGTTGTGCTGTATTGATGGTGGTTTTATCTGTAACAGCTTTTAATCCTGCAATAACGTTTTTTACAACTGTAGTTTGCTTACCGATATTGGTAAGCAATATGTACAACGTTTTCCCATTCAATACATAGGCGCTGAAACATTCAGGTGGCAATGTTGCTGTTAACTCAAACCATTTTTGCAAAACAACTTTTGCCCTTGCAGCATCTACTTTATATGCCCTGAAACGATGGCTCTGCATAAAAGGTGGTGCTGTATGTACTTTAAAAGTCAACTCTGTTACCACACCAAAATTTCCATTATTGCCGCCTTTGCATGCCCACAATAACTCATCGTTACCAGAAGCTGTAATAATGTTGCCGGTGCCATCCACCATTGTTATACTTTGCAGGCTGTCGCATGTCAATCCAAATTTTCTTGCCATTAAACCATAGCCGCCGCCCAATACCAAACCACCAATGCCAACACCGGCACATGATCCTCCGGGAATGATCTTTTTCTTTGGCAATAATTCATCATAAATTTCAGCCAGCTTACAACCCGGGTTTAGTTTTACTGTTTCGTTATTCAGCCATTCAATATTTTTCATTGCAGCCATATTGATGACCATGCCGCCATTATTGCAGGAAAAACCTTCCATACAATGGCCGCCACTTTTTATGGCAATGGGTAAATTATTTTTTGCTGCATATTGCACAGCTTCTGATACACCATTAGTGTTTTTGCACAAAGCAATTATGGCTGGTTTTTTATCAATGCGTTTATTAAACCCCTTTCGAAATGTTTCATATTCTGCATCGCCGGGTTTAAGATATGTAACGTTATCGCTGTTGGGAATAAAATATAGATCAGCTGAAAATAAACCACTCAACGGCCTGGCTGCAATGCTTAGTGGTGCCAACAAAGAAAGCTGCAGAAATTTTTTGCGGTGTATATTTTTCGACATGTGAAAAATTATGTGCTAAAGATAAATGAGAAGGGCGACAACCTTTTGCTATTTGTTACCTTTGCGCCATGATAAAAAGCACCTTATTAAAAGCTACAGAAGCCGGGGCAAAAGAATTACAACGATTTTTCAACGGCAACTTTAAAATAACCAACAAAGACGGCATCAACAATCCTGTTACTGAAGCAGACCATGCATCGGAAAAAGCCATCATAGAAGTAATCAAACACGACTTTCCAAACCATTTTATTTTAAGCGAAGAAGCTGGTGAAATAAAAATGGACAGTGAGTACAAGTGGATCATCGACCCCATTGATGGCACTATCAATTTTGCCCATGGCATTCCTCTTTGTTGTGTGAGTATTGGGCTGGAGCATAATGGCGAGTTGATAATGGGTGCAGTTTACAATCCTTTAATGGATGAGTTTTTCTTTGCACAAAAAGGCTTTGGCGCTTCGCTGAATGATAAAAAAATTGGGGTTAGCAAAAAGTCTGATTTACTAACGAGTTGTTTGGTTACAGGTTTTCCTTACACTTATCTCGACAGCAAGAACAGCCCGTTGGATGTATTTGAAAGATTTATTAGGAAGGGTATTGCAGTGAGAAGACTGGGAAGTGCCGCACTGGATTTGTGCTGGACTGCGGCAGGAAGGTTTGAGGGTTTTTATGAACATAGTTTAAAGGCCTGGGATAATGCAGCAGGTATTATTATTTTGAAAGAAGCCGGCGGAAAAGTAACTGGCTATGATGGAAATTCACATTCGCCATACCAGCCTGATATTTTAGCAACAAACGGATTGGTGCATGATGAAATGCTGGAAGTAATTAATGGAAGTAAAATTTTAAATTAAAATGAGTAACGAACGTACAGAAATATCAACCCTTGGAGAGTTTGGTTTAATTGACCATCTCACCAAGAACAATGAAACAAAAAATGCATCAACCATTTTAAGCGTAGGGGATGATGCAGCAGTGATTGACCATTTTGGCAAACAAACCGTTGTAACAACCGATATGCTGGTGGAGGGGATTCATTTTGATTTAATGTACACACCACTAAAACATTTGGGTTATAAGAGTGTGGTAGTAAATCTGAGTGATGTGTATGCCATGAATGCTACACCCACACACATTACATTAAGCATTGCATTTAGCAACCGCTTTAGCCTTGAGGCGCTGGATGAATTTTATGAAGGAGTGTATGCTGCCTGTGAAAAATATAACATTGACTTAATTGGCGGTGATACCACCTCCTCTCAAAAGGGTTTGATAATTTCCATTACTGCAATTGGTGAAGTATCGCCTGATAAATATGTAAAACGCAGCGCTGCACAAAAAGGTGATCTGATTTGTGTGAGTGGTTTTTTAGGCGGTGCATTTTTGGGGTTGACAATTTTAGAAAGAGAAAAAAAGATTTATGCAGAAACCGGCAGCCAGCCAGATTTGGAAGGGCAGAATTATATTGTTGGCCGTTTACTAAAACCAGAAGCAAGAAAAGACATCATTGAATTTTTTGCAGAAAAAGAAATTGTACCTACTGCAATGATTGATATTAGCGATGGTTTAAGTAGTGAGATACTGCACATCTGCAAACAAAGTGCCCTGGGTTGTGTACTGTATGAAGATAAAATTCCTGTGTATGAAGATGCAAGACAGTTTGCTTACAAACTGGAACTAGATCCAACAGCCTGTGCATTAAGCGGCGGCGAAGATTATGAATTACTTTTTACTGTTTCGCAAAATGACTATGAAAAAATAAAAGCCAATGATCAAATAAGTGTGGTGGGCTATATGACAACGCCGGACGAAGGTAAACATATCATTACTAAGGGCGGCAACAAACACGAACTGGTGGCTCAGGGATGGAATCATATGAAAAGCTGATTGAACAATGAACCTTAAAACGCTTATTCCTTTTGCTGCTGTTGTTTTATTGCTGGCCAGTTGTACGTCCAGTTTTAAAAACTATAACCCCGACAAAAAATTTTCGAAAAAAGAATTGCAAAGTGATTATTCTTTGCTCCGCAATATTTTAGAAGAAAAACATCCATCGCTGTATTGGTACACCCCTAAAGACAGTATAAATTTTTACTTCGACAGTTTGTACAATGCTATCACCGATAGCATGACAGAGCTGCAGTTCGGCTGGAACATACTGGCTCCACTTACTCAAAAAATTCATTGTGGACACACCAGCTTTGCTATGAGCCGCAACTGGGGCAAATATGTACAAAACAGGGTCATCCCTTCTTTTCCGCTGCATATAAAAGTGTGGGGTGATACAATGGTTGTGACAGGAAATCTTAATAAAAAAGATTCTGTTTTTAAAACGGGTACACTCATCAAAGCAATAAACAATATGAGTGTGCGGCAGATGATAGATAAAATGTTTCAATACCTCACAACGGATGGTTATGCAAACAATGTAAACTACCTGCGTATCAGCAGCAACTTTCCTTACTACCATCGCAATGTGTTTGGAATATATAAAAATTACAAGGTTGTTTATTCAGATAGTTCAGGTAAAGAGCAAACAGCCACACTCCCTATGTGGACGCCACAACCAGATACTTCAAAGAAAAAGGAAATAAAACCCGAAATAAAAATTTCAAAACAGCAATTGAAAAAAAACAGGATTGAGAATGCCCGTTTATTGCAAACAGACAGTGCTGCCGGTACAGCCATTATGACCCTGGCCACATTTAGTAACGGTGGTGGCAGAAGAATGAGAAAGTTTTTCAGAAAATCTTTTTCAACATTAAAACAGGAAGGAATAAAAAATCTTATCATCGACCTTCGTGGCAATGGCGGAGGTGATATTACCCTGTCATCAATGCTTACAAAATATATCCGCAATACTCCTTTTAAGGTAGCAGATACAGCTTATTCTATATCTAAAAACTTTTCTCCATACACTGCAAAAGTCAAAAGCGCTTTCTGGAGCAATCTTGGTTTGGTTTTTCTTACTAAGAAAAGAAAAGACGGTTTGTATCATTTTGGTTACTGGGAGCGGCGCCTGTTTAAACCCAAAACAAAAAATCATTTTGATGGAAAAGTATATGTACTTATCAACGGACCTACTTTCTCCGCTTCTACTTTATTTTGCAATGCTGTAAAAGGCCAGGCAAATGTTACCCTGGTTGGTGAAGAAGCAGGAGGAGGATGGCATGGTAATAATGGAATAATGATTCCTGATATTACATTGCCCATTACTAAACTCCGGGTACGTTTACCTTTTTTTAGGATCGTTCAATATAATCATGTGGCTAAGGATGGAAGAGGCGTAATGCCTGATGTTTATATTCCGCCAACTACTGAGGCAATTATAAGGGGGCTGGACAAAAAAATGATGGTAGTAAAAGAAATGATACAACAACAAGAGTAATATTTTTACTTATTGATAATAAAGCTATCGCTGTCCTTCCAGAAGGGGAATTTTGCTCTTACTTCTTCTAGCCTTTCCTTTTCTAAAGCAATAGTAAAAACATCTTCATCATCTGTTTTGTGGTACAATACCTCACCTAAAGGATCAATAATTAAACTATTGCCGCTGTGATTGATTTTATTTCCATCAATACCCACACGATTTACTCCCACAACATAACACTGGTTCTCTATTGCCCTTGCACATAATAGTGTTTTCCATGCATGGCTTCTTCTTTCCGGCCAGTTGGCTACATAAATTAATACATCGTATTCAAGCACTCCATCATGCTGTGTCTGTCTTGCCCACACAGGAAAACGCAAATCGTAACAAACCTGCAAATTAATTTTCCATCCCTTTACTGATGCAATCAGTCTTTTGTTTCCAGGTGAGTAGTGTTTGTCTTCGCCAGAGTATGCAAACAAATGCCGCTTATTATAAAATCCATACTCACCATTGGGCAATACCCATATAAGGCGGTTGTAAAATTTATCCTCTTCTTTAATGATGATGCTCCCGGTGAGCACAATTCTTTTATCCGCCGCAATACGTTTCATCCACTCCATTGTTTCCCCATCCATTTCTTCTGCAAACAATTGCGGCTGCATAGTAAAGCCGGTGCTGAACATTTCGGGCAATACCACTATCTCTGTTCTTTCTTCAATAGAATTTATTTTTTCCTTCAGCAGTTCAAGGTTGGCAATTTTATCTTCCCAAACAAGATTGGTTTGTATGGTGGTGATGGAGAGAGAAGACATAGAAATTAATTGTCCTGTAAAATTAGCAAAGCCTTTTTCAAATCGTATGAAGTATTAGTCTCTTCTCGTTCTATTGCCTGGCCTGCGGCCAAAGTTTCTTCGTGGCGGCCTCTCCGAAGAATTATTATTCCCTCCTCTTTTAAACGAAGGCCGTTGCTGCTGAGATGATGGCGCAGGCGCAGGCGCTGGTGCTGTACCAGCGGGAAAAGGATGGTTCTCTACCACAGGAATAGTTTTAGCAATCAGTTTTTGAATTGCTCTCAATTCTTCTCTTTCTTCTGCATCACAAAAAGCAATCGCCACGCCTGCATTACCAGCCCGTCCTGTTCTTCCAATGCGATGAACGTAAGTTTCGGGCACATCTGGTAAGTCATAATTGAACACATGCGTCAGGTCATCAATATCAATTCCTCTTGCAGCAATATCCGTAGCCACCAGCACACGCAGGTTACCATTTTTAAATTGTGTGAGTGCATGTTGCCTTGCGTTCTGCGATTTATTACCATGAATGGCAGCAGCAGTAATATCAGCTTTGTGAAGAATCTTCACCACTTTATCTGCGCCATGTTTTGTTCTTGTAAAAACTAGTGCGGTTATAATTGCCGGGCTTTTTAAAAGATACATCAGCAGCTGCGGTTTGTTTGCTTTATCTACATAAAACAAACCCTGGTCTATTTTATCAACCGTTGATGATACAGGTGTTACTTCTACCTTTGCTGGCTTTGTAAGCAGCACATCTGCCAGCTTTTGAATCTCTGGCGGCATGGTAGCGCTAAAGAAAAGTGTTTGTCTTTTCACTGGTAATTTTATTATTACCCTTTTTACATCATGTATAAAACCCATGTCGAGCATGCGGTCGGCTTCATCTAATACAAATATTTTTAAATGCTGCAAACCGATATATCCCTGGCTCATTAAATCCAGTAACCTTCCGGGAGTGGCTGTTAAAATATCCACTCCTTGTTTCAGTTGGTTTACCTGTGGCACCTGCGATACGCCACCGAATATAACAGCATGGGTTAGCCCGGTATATCTTCCATATGCTGCAAAGCTTTCGTCAATTTGTATAGCAAGTTCTCTTGTGGGTGTCAGTATCAAAACTTTTATATTCTTTCTGCCGGCTTCATTTTTCTTTTCTTCATACAGCAATTGCAAAATGGGGATGGCAAAAGCAGCTGTTTTGCCGGTGCCTGTTTGTGCACAGCCAAGCAAATCTCTTTTTTCAAGAATTAAAGGAATGGATTGTTGCTGAATGGGTGTGGGTGTTGCATAGCCTTCATCGGCTAATGCTTTAAGGATTGGTTCTATCAATCCCAGTTTGTTAAATGCCATTAAACAGTTTTATTTTTTATAAGGCTGGAAAGACGTTGTATTTTCTGAATCAGCGGTGTTATTATTTATACCATGCGGCTCACAACCTGCCTGTCACTTGATGGTGTAGGCGGCGAAGATAGGGTTTTGTTTTTTGATGGAGTTTTATCATACCCAACGGCGCAGAAGCACCAAGAATAAAATTACTTGGCGGCTTGGCGGTTACTTTTCTTTTTTAGCATCTTTAACTATCTCATCGATATCTGGGTCGCCATCTAAATTATTCATCTGCTGCAAAATATTATCATAGCGGTTAGCAACATACTTGCTCAATGGCTTTACTGTATAAACTTTTGGGTTGGGTAAACAAGAGGCTATCATTGCTGCTTCTGCACGGGTGAGATTTTTTGCGTCCTTATTAAAGTATGCTTTGGCTGCAGCCTGCACACCAAAAATTCCTTTGCCCATCTCTGCCACATTTAAGTAGTTTTCCAGTATCCTTTCTTTGCTCCATATTTTTTCAATCATAAAAGTAAAATACACTTCAAGCCCCTTGCGGAAATAACCACCATGCTGCCATAGAAAAACATTCTTGGCAGTTTGCTGGCTGATAGTGCTGGCCCCTCTTGTTTTAGTGGGGTGTTTTTCATTGTATTTCATGGCTTTCTTTATCGCCTTTACATCAAAGCCGTCATGGTCGGGAAACAATTGATCTTCTGCAGCAATAACTGCCAGTTTTATATTCGGCCCCATTTCATCATAGCTGATATAATTTCTTTTTAATCCATTGCCAGAAACAAGACTTATCACTTGAGTGATAGTAATTGGCGGATTAACCCATTTAATCAAAATGATATAAACAAGCTGCAGAATGACTGCCCACAAAAAAATTTTTTTGAAAATGCGCCAGGCTTTTTTCATGTTGTTGCTGGTTAGTGCAGAAATTGAATCAACTGTTTTTTTTATTTTCTGTTGCCTTCACATACACTATCGAATATTTTTTTCCTATCACCATTCCTTTCCCTGCTGACCGTGATAACAAATAACCCACGCCAAATAATCCAACAGAGGCTGCCAGTAACTCAGGGCTGAATTTTTTATTATCAACCAAATAAACAACACCGCCTGCAACGGTAAGCAGCAAACCGCCACCCATTAATGCACCTCCGCTACCGCCCCAGTCGAAACGTCTGCCCGATTTACCGATGGATGCTATTTGTTTATAGTGATATGTAGTGTAATAAAAGCTTGTGTCCAGTATATATACTCCTAATTGTGTCATAACGGGCCGGGTAATATATTGCTGCAGAAACAGTGAGTCGTTTCTTATTCCTAAAATATTGGCTTCAATATATGCGCCATTGGTGCTGGTGAATTTTATTTGGCTACCAGAAAAGAAAGTTTGTACTGTTCTTTCCTTTTGCCGGAATAGAATAAAATCAGAAGCCTGTGCAAAGGAGGCTGCTGCAATAATTGTAAAAACAAAAACCAAAATTATTCTCATTCGTAAATATAAAAACTACAACGTGTTTGAGAAGTTAATGTTTTAGCCGGGTAGCATAAAAAACCCCTGCCATTAATGCTACACCAAAGCTTAATAATATTAACCCCGATGTTTTATTGATAAGCGATATTACCCTTTCGTTGATTTTACTACGGAGCTTTCCGGCCAGCAACACTTTTAAAATATCAACACCGGTATTAATGATGATGCAGGTGCTGAAAATAATAATGCGATTTCTTACAGAGTGAATATTGTTGGCCTCAGCCGCAGCAATAGTGGTGGAAGTGGTAAGCCAAAAGAAAATAACTCCGGGGTTAAGTGTATTGATAAGAAAACCGTACAAGGCAATTTTTGCATGGTCCTTTGTTTTTATCACAATTTTATTTTCATCCTCTTTTAAATGTACTTTTTTGAAGAAGAGATAATAGACGCCCAGCGCTATTAAAAATAAACTTCCACAAAAACCAATTACCCTTTCGTACCTGAGCAGGCTTATTACCACGCTGGAAAAAACATTACTCAAAATCACCCACACTACATCACTTAGCCAAACGCCTGCCACAAAGCTAAAGCCGCCTGCATGGCCGTTATTAATACTTTGTTTAAAAATGGCAAATACAACAGGCCCTACCGAAATTATCAGCAGCAGGCTTATTGCAATACCTTTTAAAATGGCCTCAATCATGAAAAATAAGCGGTTAATTCCTAAGAGCCATGAAGATAAAAAATAATGAGGGATAAGAGAGAATTTATTGGCAGGCTGTGCTTTGGAGCACACAGGGTTAATACTATACGATGAAGTATTTCATCAATGTAACAATGGTTCTTTTTTTCTCTGCTTGCCCAGCTTGGAATTATTTCTTTTTATAGATGGGAACGGTGCTGCATGGCTCACCGTACATTATACTTTTTGCCACGGGCCTTAATATTTTAGTGGCTCGTAAATATGCTGCTTCTCCAATAGGTAAATCGCCACAGCCTTTTATTACAATACGTTTATCGGCAAACTCATTTACCGGTATTGCATTTATATTATTGAGAAGGATTTGCTTTTTTGTTTCTTCCTCGTTGCCAAACATCACTTCTTTTGCTATAGGCTGAAGCACACTTGCCACCAGCATATAAGCCCACATAGGTATCACTGCATCGGCTGTACAGGTAACAGCAATGACTTTGCCAACATAGGGCGAAGGATCCAGGGCCTTCAATGCTTCTCTAAAATCTTTCTCTTTCAATATCAAACCCATAAACAAATAATCTTTCAGATCAAACACCGCCAAATCTTCTTTTGGATAATAATCCTCCAGGTTGATGGTGACTAACGCACTCTCACTAACCTTGTTTACCAATTCATTTTCCATACTGCAAAATTAAGATGAATCGTTTTTAAGAAGAGATGGCAGGCTTTCGTTTTGTGGAATTATTAAAGTAAAAAGAACGCCCCGTGCTAACAACACGGGGCGTTTTAAATTCTTAAAATCAATATTAGTTTGATTTACTTCTTTCGTCTTTAATAGCTGCGTTTTTCTTCAATCCTTCAAACCAACCATACGCCATTTGCTGTGCCATAGTTTTTTGTTTACTATTATTAGCAGGGATATCAAGATTCTTGGTTCCTGTGCTGTTTACTTTTAATACATACACACCTGTTGATCCTTCAATTGGTTCACTTACTTTGGTTTGGTAAGCTTTATTAAATGAAGCGCCGATCAACTTTGGCTCATTTAATACTCCATTGATAGCTGATGAGCTAAAGGTAAGTGATGAATCGGCACCGGCTATTGTTACCTGCAAATTGGGATAAGCAGCAGCGGCTGTTTCTAATGTAGGGGTAGCTGTTAATTTAGCTTTTATTGTTTCAGCCTTTTTCGCATTTCTTACTAAGTATTCTACCTGTGGCCTTATTGTTTCTACATCGGGTAATCCTTCCGGAACAATTTTAGTAACCACACCTACTACAAAATCATCGCCAATACTGTATGGCTCACTTACATCTCCTGCTTTAGCGCCATTGGCCCATATTATCAGTTGTCTTGCATCCTGCAACCCACCCAATGAATAATCATTTTCTTTTACAAGAGTAGGTGGTTCTATTTTTTGCAGGTTTTTGTTTTTATCGAGATATGTATTGAAGGATTTCAAATCCCTTGCTTCGCTTGAAAGCTTGCTTGCCTGGGCACTGGCTTTGTTTACTGTTTCATCGCTTGGCACAATTTCTTTAGACAGGTAAGCAATTTTATATGCTGGAGCAAAGTTCGATTGGCCTAAAACATCTATGACATGATAGCCGAATTGTGTTTGCACCACGCCTTTGCTACCCACGGGCTTTGTGGCCACAAACTCGTTAAACTCAGGTACCATCTCTCCGTAAGCAAATGTTCCAAGATCGCCGCCTTTTTCTTTGCTTCCATCAGCAGAATAATTAAGAGCAAGTGCCGCAAAGTCTCCTCCGGCATTAACAACTGCCAATAGACTATCCGCTAATTTTTTAGCTGAGCTATCATCCATCGGTTTTTCAGATTGGGGATTGGTGCTTATTAATATATGTCTTGCTTTTATACTGTCGGGTACCTGCGTGCTGCCCAGCATTTTTGCCAGCACAATATTTTTTCCATCAAGATAAGGGCCATATACAGCGCCTGTTGCCAATGAGGCCAATGTATCTTTTTGTGCTGCTGGTAATTTTGATTTTACAGTAAACGCATCCTGGAATTTTGTTGCACTCATATTTTTTGATACAAACACTTTTGCATTAGTGTCGGCAACAAAGGTTTCCCTAAGGTTGGCAACTGTTTCAAATACTTTAGCTGTGTCAGCTCCGCTTGGATTGGCACTAAAGCTTACATAAGCAATGCGGCGGCCACCGTCCTGTGTGTATTTTGCCTTACGCTTGCTGATGTAGTTCATAATATCTTCATCGCTTACTTTTACTGTGCTGTCGTTGATAACACTGTATGGTACCGCCACATAAGAAATGTTTGCAAATGTTTTTGCTTCAGTAGCTTCTTTATCTTTCATCCATGCAGGATAATAAGCACTGGCTGCCAGCATACCACTGTATTTGTTACGCATTGCTTCCTGGCGCATTGGTTCCACCACCTGGTTTTCGATGGCTTCTTTTTGTTCGCCTTTAAATTTCTTGGCCGATGTCCACCATTGCTGTGCCTTATTAATATCATATTGGCCCGTTGCCTTATCAGTAAATGCTTGTTTTAAACTTTGTGGAGCATCGTTGCTAAACATAACAGCAGATAATTCTTTAGGAGAAAAACTAAGTCCCAGTTTTTCATATTCGGCTTCAGTAACTTTTTCATACACCAGCTGATCCCATGCGCCCTGACGCAATTGATACAATTGTGTACCACTTACTTTGCCGCCATACATATCTTCTATCACTTTTACTTTGTTCTCGTACTCTGTACCAGTAATGGTTTTGCCATTTATTTTTCCAACAGAGCTGCCGCTGCCGCCAGCATTCCTGCTCATACCAAGGTTGGCATCCATTAATATAAAACCAATTAAACTCAGGGTAATCACAACAATTACAATCGCTGCACCCTTTTCACGAATTTTCTGAATGATCTGCATTTGTTTTCAATAATTAAAAATGGAGGGCAAAAATAGGGTAAAAAAGCATACAGGCATCTTTATTTTAAAGCGCCTTCTTTGGCTAAAAATCAGGTGGGATAAGGGGTTGGGGATAGGGTACCCACGGCAAATCAATCACGGGTTTTTTGTTTATTCGCCGGGGTGATATTGCCTTTCTGCATTCTTGAGTATATCTTCTTTATAAAACAACACGTCTTTAAACTGGCCAATACTGTACATAAGCAGCTGATCGCTGAAATGCCTGCTTTGTTTATGACCACTTTGGCCGCCAGCCAACAGCGATTTTGCTTTTATTTTTTTACCAAATTCCACCGCACAAACAAAACTGTTGCCGCCAACACCATAGCGCTTTCCGGTGCCCGGAAAGTACTTGCTTGAATAAGCAGGCAGCGCTCCCCACAATCCTGAGGCAAAACCAATTGGGTGGCTGCTGGAGTCGTCATTAAATGGCTGGTTAATTTCTTCGCTGATGCGCTGGTAACGATTGACAGCACCCCATGTTATTTTCCATGTATTATACCGCAATTGCAGGTCTATAATTGTTTCCAATAGTGGCGGCAGCAGTTGGCTTGCTGTTGCTTTTTGAGCAAATTCTTTTGTAACTGTTACCTGGTTTTTTTCACCTTGCTGTATATATGTTTTTTGTAAACTGGTCGGAAGCCGTTCCGCCCATTCAATTGCCAGCAATGCAGCTACAGAATTTTCGTCCATTGCATAGTTCCATTTTTTCAACGTTGCTATTGGGCCAGCCATCATCAGCATCAGACTGTCTCTATCGTCTGCATTTTCCTCATACGCCCTTACCAATGCAGGAATCAAAATTTCGAAAGCCGCCAATTGCCTGTTGTAACCAACGGCAATCATTTTATCTATATCAAATGCGCTATTTCCTTGCAACAATCTTGCAGCGTTAATGCCACGAAAGTTTTCGCCATCTGGCGCCATATATGGATAATAATTTTGTTGCTGTGGGCTGCTGCCTCCACTTACAGTAAACGGGGTGGAGTTGCAGTTTTGAATAAACCCTGTTGACGGATTATAAACATGCACCAGCTCATCTACCGTATGAAGCCCTTTCCATTCTGTATTGATAATGCTTCCGTCAACCGGCTTTCCCCAATCGTAAGTCTCATCCCGTTTGGGTATATGGTTACCGTGCCAGTATGCAATATTACCTTTGTCGTCGGCAAAAACCGTATTGTTGCTGGTGTTGCCACGCAGGTTCATTATCTTTTTGTAATCTTCAAATCCTTTTGCTTTTGTACGCATCCAGCTTTGTGCAAAGCTTGTAACACTTCGGTTAAAGCTTTTTACACTAATATATTTACCTTCTCTTTTTGTCATGATGGGGCCGTGGTGTGTAAACCATGCTGTAAAATTTTTTGTTTCAATTCCTTTATTGCTTTTGTAATTGATGGCTATTATTTTTTCTGTTATTCTTTTTAATTCATAGTTGTATTTATAAAAAAGCCCGCTGTCGTTTTTAATAATTTTTTCTTCGTACATATCGCTCACATCTGCATTACTGCTGGTATGCATCCAGCCGCAGTGTTCATTAAAACCCTGGTACACAAAAAACTGTCCCCAGGTAACAGCGCCATAAGTATTTAATTTTCGTTTTTCTACATCTTCGGGGTCGGGCTGTTCACTAGCCATGTGTACTTCTGGCCTGTAATAGAAAGTAACATGTGGGTTAATATACAAGATTGCATTGCCGCTAACTGTTTTGGATGGCCCAACTGCAAACCCATTACTGCCGCTGCCAGTGTTTTCATTTTCTTTATTGAATACAACAGGCACATCTTTTCCAGTGTAAAAAGCTTTTAGTTCCTCTGCTGTAACATCGCCGGTGCTGATGGCGCCAATGCTCCCGTCCGTCCATATTAGGGGATACCATGGTTCAAATTTTTTAAGCAAGGCTGGTTTTACTTCGGGATGTTTGTAGAGATAATAATTAATGCCGTCAGCAAAAGCATTCAGCAATTTTTTTAACGGACCAGAAAGGTTTTCATAATCCTCAAAAGCTTCCGACTCATTAATAACAAGCCGTGTATACAAATCAGTATAGATGTCTTTCTCTCCATTTACCTCACTTAACCTGCCCAGTTTTTCAATATAGTTCATCTCCACTCTCTTAAAATCATCTTCACACTGTGCATACATTAAACCAAACACAGCATCTGCGTCTGTTTTTCCATAAATGTGGGGAATACCCCAGTTGTCTCTTATGATCGTTACGTTTTTGGCATATTGCTGTTGCCGTGCAATTTCTGATGCAGAAAATTGTTGTGCAAAAAGTGCAACGGGAAAGCATAAAAGCAATAAGAGTATTTTCATAAATATGCACTCATTTGCTACTGAGTTTTTTATTTTATTGCTCCAAGATATTTATCATACCACAGCAAAGTTTCTTTTACAAAATCAGTTCTGGGTACCAAATGGCCTGCATCATAAATAATAATTTTTTTATTTTCCCTGGCCGTTCCCAAAAAATTAAACATTGGTATTTGTGATGTTTCCACCGGAAAGAATAAATCGTGTTTTCCATTCAGCATCAGCACCGGCTGTGTAATCCTTGGCAAAAAATTTATTTGGTCAACTTCCGGCAAGGCTTTGCTCATTTCCATGCCACCAACATTCAGCACAATCACTTTCAACCTTTTTTCTATTGCAGGCATAATGCCTCCCATAAATCCTCCCCAGCTCCAGCCGAGATAGCCGGTTTTATCAGCCTGTATATCTTTTCTTGTTTCTAAGTAATCGATGCACTTTCCTATGTCTTTTCGCCACATGATCACATGGTCTTTATAAAAAACGGTCTCGTCCTGAAGATCGCTTTTTAATTCATCGTGTCTCTCGAAAGTGCCTTTATAGATAGGGCGCATGATAGCCCTGCCACTTTTTAAAATAAAATCGATACGGCCGTTAATGGATAAAGGGTCATAGATTTTTGAGTAGATATCGTTAGAACCAGGAAAAAACAACACGGTTTGATGCGGCGCCTTAAATCCTTTTGGCAGGTATAACCAGGCCTGTATTCTTTCATTATTATAACCTGCATCAAATGTTATTTTTTCTGCCGTCCAAGATTCGGTGTCAATTGTTGTTTCTGTCTTTTCATTCAACGCTGTTTTATCATACAAAAATTGCTGCCGGAAAATTTCAAATGTTTTATCATCTACCGGCTTTTCTTTTTTATAGTTCCGGAAAGCCATTGATACAGGTTTCGTCAATTGAGCCATCGCCGTATCTCCGGGCAATTTTTTTATACAGCGGAAACCGTTGGCTATACTTCTGTCCATGGCAGGCTGCAGGTAGCTGTCATTAAAAGCATAGGTTGGGTCGTTCCACCCACCTCCTAAAATATAATGTGCTTCTTTGCTTTCATTACTGTTGCTGCACCATTCTCTTGCATTGCCTGCAATATCATAAATACCAAACGTACTGTAGCCAGCATTACTGCCAACTGCGGTTGTATTTTTTCCATTAAAATTGCTGAGTGCCACGATGAATTGAGTACGGCTGGTTTCTGCCACCACACTCCAGTGAAAAACTGTGGGCAATTGCTTTTGAATATACTCTGCATAGGCTGCAGCTTCGTACCAGCTAATGCCTGTTACCGGAAAATTTTCCTGTCCGTCTGGAAAAGTACCAGCCTCCCAATTGGCGGGGCCCGGTCTGCCTGTTTTATCAATGAATAAAGTCAATGCTGCATCCAATGAAATTTCTTTACCATTTTGATAAATCACATTGTTCCAAAATTTTTTATTGCTGTATCCGCCAGCATCCATAAATATTTTGTAATCCCTATTGCTTACTTCATATTTATCTATTAAAAAAGAGGGCACGTCTTTATTACCGTTGCTTTCAAGACCTACAATATACATGGGTGTGTTTTTTGCAGGTATGCGTACCATGTTTGCAGGCAGGCTCCCTTCTTTATCTAAAATAAGGCTGGAAGAATCTTTCCAGAGTTTCCACGAAGCAGCAGTACCTGCATACTCAATTGTTTGATAGCCTTTCTTCCTTATTTCCATTCGCAGGTAAGTACGGGGGAATTTCGTCTCCTTAAAAGGTGTGGTGCCGGCAAGCCGCCATGCGCTATTGGGATTGTCATAATCTTTCCACCAAACTTCTGCACCCGGTGGCGTGGTTATCATTGAAACATTAGTTGAAAGTGCTGGCCATAATTTTATTAATGCAGAATCTTGGGGAATATATTTTTCTGCTTCTATTGCCATATCAAATGCTTTTGTTGGCGGGGCAAAATTATCATTCACTAATTTCTCAATAGCTGGCAGTAAATCATTTTTTGCATGTTGCTTTTTCATCCATGGGTTGATAAACGCATAACCTGCTACAGCCAATGCTGCGATTATAATCACAGCTAATACAAAACTCCTTTTTGTTTTCCTGGCAACAGATTTGTCAACAAATTTTTCTGCTTTGCCTTCTAATTTTTTATTGAGCGGAACCTGCAAGCCCTCATTGCTGATAGAAAACACCTCCATTGGTTCTGCCACGTTTTTCAAAACATATTTTCCAAGAGAAGTTGTTTTAATGCTTTTGTGATTTTTAATATCGTCAACTACTTTGGCAGAAACAAAAATGCTGCCTGGCACCGCCATTGACTCCAGCCTTGATGCAATATTTACTCCATCACCATACACGTCGTTATCATCAAACACCACATCGGCCTGGTGTATGCCAATGCGTAATGGCACTATTGGTTCCTGCAGCATCAATAATTGTACGGCAGTTGCAGCCAACACTGCCTCTAATGCACTGTTGAAACTGCAGAGTGCACCATCGCCGCTAAACTTTATCAACCTGCCGCCATGTGCCAACAGCTCTTCATCCAGTTTTGTTTTTAATTTATCTCTTAACGCCATTGCTTTTGCTTCATCACTTTGCATAATGGCTGTATAGCCCATAATATCGGCAAACATGATAGCGGCAAGTTGACGTACCTGTGGCATGCGTATTTGTTTTGATAAAGAAAATGAATTCTGCTTTTATTTAGTAAATAATTCCAGCAATGCCGTTGTTCCTATTACAGCACCCAATGGTATAGCGGCCAGGTCAACCCTGTAATTTCCATTGTGATTATAAAATGGTTTCTTTCCTTCACTTGCAGCTTTTGCATACAGCGCCGGCTCGGCCACCCCCACCCATACATAATCGCAAACTGTTTTACCATTACCCAATACTAAATGATTGAAATCTTCCGATCCCATTATCGGTGGGATATTGGTGATGATTTTTTCGGGTGCGATTAAAGACAGCAGCGCCTTGTTTATTTTTTTTGCGGTTGCCGTGTCATTCACCTGTGGAAATGCCCCTCCTTTCATTAAGATGGTTGGATAGTTTTCTTTTGAAACTCCATTGGCAACAGCAATGCCTTCATTAATTCTTTTAATACCATCTAATAAAGTATTTCTTGTTTTTTCGGTAAACCAGCGAAGGTTCAATTTTACAATGGCTGAAGCTGGTATTACATTATTATCAACACCAGCATGTATTGCACCAGCAGTTAATACCGCGGCATCCTGTGCGGCAATGTTCCGGCTGATAATTGTTTGATATTGCATCACAGCATTGCAAGCCATTACCACCGGATCTTTAGTAACCTCGGGTGTGGAGCCGTGTCCCCCAACTCCATAAAAGGTCACATCTAATTGATCGCTGCCTGCAGCTCTTTCTCCAAATCCATTAACCACGCTGCCTGTTGCAATGGGCCATGTATGTAAACCAAATAAATAATCGGGTACCGGCACTCCTCTTTCGTACATTTTATCTTCCACCATTGCTTTTGCACCCTTTATTATTTCTTCTGCTGGTTGTGCCAACATTATCAAAGTGCCCTTCCATTCGCTTTTTAATGATATCATTATTTTTGCAACCTCCAACAACCAGGTAACATGTGCATCGTGTCCGCAGGCGTGCATTACCGGAGTTTCCGTTCCATCCTCCTTTTTCATTGTTTTGGTACTGGCATAAGGCAGGTCCGTTATTTCCTTTACTGAATTACAATCCATGTCTGCCCTGTACATTACTATAGGGCCTTCTCCATTTTTTAAAATGCCTACCACTCCTGTCTTGCCTATACCGGTTATTACTTCATAGCCTAATGCTCTTAGTTCTTTTGCAATTATGGCCGAGGTACGCACTTCCATAAAGCCAAGTTCTGGGTTTTGATGAAGGTCTTTATACATCTCCGTCATTTTTGCAGAATCGGCATAAGCAATTTGGTACACTTTTTTATTTTGTGCACTTAGGGTAGTTGCAAGCATCAACACAACCAGCACGGTAATTATTCGTTTGAGTTTTGTCATTGTTACTTTTTTAGCCTTATATATTAAGGCATTTTTTTTGCCCCCATTCCTCCAATAATCAACCAACCCTTATCTGTTTTCTTCCATGTATGGGTAATTTTGAAAGTCTCTTTTTCAATTACTTCATTTTTTTCATTTGTCCATATTTCCGTTACATCGTACAATGCAATTGCAATGTCGCCAAAAACATTTTCTACTTTTCGTGTGAGTTCATAACCGAACCTCCTGCTTTTATCCTTATACATATTGGTAATCCAGTCAGTAATGCGATCTTTTCCTGCAATGCTGTTGTCAGAAGGATACCCAATAAATTTATCATCCCACAAAGTGATGTAAGCTTTTAGATCGTTATTCTTTACATACTTCCAGTAGTTTTCTTCCTGTTGCCATATTTCACTTTTTATTGGGTCGTCGGTTTGGGTTACTGTATAGCCGTTGTTTATTTCAATCCAGTAACCATCGGGGTCTTTAAAATAAATTTGTTTCACTCCGTCTGCCCTTGTATTTACGGTATGTTCTTTTCCAGACCAGTCATAGTAAGTAATGCCAAGCTTATCAAGGTGTGATACAAAGGCATCGTAGTTTTTAGTGGCCATTGCCAAATGAACTGCTTTGTTCATAATAACAGGCTCTTTTACAATTGATATCAAATGCAGTTCTTTTCCTTCGCCCATTGAAAGCCAGCGTATGCCATTAATGGCAGAGCGGTTGGTTATTTCTTTTAACTGAAAAACTTTAGTATAAAAATCCACCGATGCCTGTACATCTTTTACAGAAAGCGCCATGTGATTAAATGCAAAGTTGAACATGACACTTTCCTGTGCTGTGGTTGCAACGCAGCTCATTACAAAAGCGATAAACACAAATCCTTTTTTCATACTTGATTATTTATTTGATTTTTGAACAACCTGTTTTTTATAAATAACTAAGCCACCATTTGTCTTTGTTGGCCATTTTATAAGCATCATATTTTTTGCACAGCGGATATAATCCAATTACTACTATAGCCCATATGAGGTAAACGACTTTTAATGAATAGCCGTAACCAACAAAAGATTCATTTATCCAAAGCGGCTTGTCTAACAGCCAAACCCGCCAGCTCAAATTAGTAAATAACACAGAGCAGATTATTGCAAGTAAATGAATGAAATAAATATGAAGGATATAATAAAACATCGGCACTCTTCCATATACAGAAATAATGCTTGCCAGCTTGTTAGAGGTGTTTTCGGTAAGGGCCAGGAAAATAATAGCGGGGCCCAGTGTCATCATTGCATACAAAAGAGAGGGTGGGTATTTGTTTACTTTAATAAAATCAAGAATTGTAAATACAATATTTTTTTGTGGTTCCCAGGGAGTGGGATTACCATAAAGATTGCTCAGACGCAGAATAATGAATCCAATAGTAAGCAGGCTGCCAATTATGAGCAAATTCCTTTTTCTTTTTGCTGCGTCTTAACCTTGAATATAAAAATAACCAAAGCAATAACCTAATGCCATTATACCAATCCATGGTATTATTGGATATGCAACAAAAATATTTTCTCCCTTAAAATTAAATATGCCAAAATCGTGAAGTATTGACCAAAAGAAGGCTTTAAAATTATTTCCCTGCACATGTATGCCGTCAAGCAGGTTGTGACCAGCCACTAATATTATTCCTATAGCAAAAATTAATTTCTTTGGGAGATGGATAAGCCCGGCCAATACAATCATACTTACACCCAATGCCCATATTACAATAAATAAAAGCCATGGAAAAGTGATAGAAAAATGCCAGCCAAAGTTTACCACAACCATCTCAATAAACACAAGCCAAAAGCCACGCTTTAAAAGAAAGAGCGATAATTCTTTTTTATTTTTCCTTTGCCCAACAAGACATGCTGATACGCCGGCAAGAAATACAAATACCGGTGCACAGTAGTGTGTCATCCATCTTGTAAAAAAAATAACAACACTTGTTTTATCTAAATCCAGCGGATCAAACATAAAGGCCGCTTTATGAAAATAATCCCGTACATGATCAAGTGCCATTATTATCATTACAAAACCCCGAAGAAGATCAATAGAATGTACACGTTGCCTTGCTGCAGAAGTCATACTCATAACATTTGTTTTATGTTAATTCAATTTATTATTAACACACAGAGTACAAACTTTACCTTGAGGTAAGAGATGATGTATCTACGAATCTAAACTTTTATTCTTAGTTGTGATAAAGATAAATACCTGGGTTAGCTAATGGTTTTGTTTGCCACATCCATATCAATCTCTTTTTCCCATTTTGCAACTACCACTGTAGCTACTGCATTACCAATGATATTGGTGAGAGCTCTTCCTTCGCTCATAAACCGATCGATACCTAAAATGAGAGTGATGGCTGCCACAGGTATATGGCCCACCGAAGGCAGTGTGGCTGCTAAAGTAATAAACCCGCTACCCGTAACACCAGCCGCCCCTTTTGAAGTAAGCAATAACACAAGCAGTAGTGTAATTTGGTGGGATATATCCATTGGCGTATTGGTAGCCTGTGCCAGAAACACCGCTGCCATAGTAAGATAAATGCAGGTTCCATCCAGGTTAAAAGAATATCCCGTTGGTACTACCAGCCCGGTTACGGGTTCACTACAGCCTGCTTTCTCCAATTTTTCAATTAACCCGGGCAATGCAGGTTCTGAAGAGGATGTGCCTAACACAATCAGCAACTCCTCCTTAATGTGTGCAAGCAATTTAAAAATACTAAAACCAGCCAGCTTTAATATTCCGCCCAAAACCATCAAAATAAAAATGATACAGGTAACATAAAAGCAAAGCATCAGGTTTGCCAATGGGCCTAAAAGTCCTATTCCATACTTGCCAACTGTAAAAGCCATCGCCCCCAGGGCACCAATTGGAGCTAATTTCATAATCATGTGTATTATAGCAAACAGGGCGTCTTCTAATGATTGTATTCCTTTCAACAATGGTGTTGCTTTGTCTTTTATTTTGGATAAAGCAAAACCCATTAATAATGAAAACAACAACACCTGAAGTAAATGGTTATGGGCAAAAGCGCTGATGATATTTTCAGGAATAATGTCAAGGATAAAGTCTTTGGTGTTTTGTGAATGAGCCTGTATAGTGTATTGTTCTGCGGCTTTTGCATCCAGCATTGTAGGGTTTACATTCATGCCAGCTCCCGGTTTCATAATATTCATCACTATCAAACCAACGATAAGTGCAAGCGTAGTTACCACTTCAAAATAGATAATAGCCTTTATACCTACACTGCCCACCTTTTTGGTGCTTTGCATACCTGCAATACCTGTAACAATAGTACAGAAAATAACCGGGGCAATCATCATTTTCACTAATTTGATAAACCCGTCGCCCAACGGTTTTAGCTGTACTGAAAAATCAGGAAAGCAATGCCCAAGCGATACGCCAATAATAATAGCGCAAAAAACCTGCACATATAGGCTTTTAAATATCCTGGACATTTTTAATGAATGTTTGAGAAGTTATTATTCTGTTTTTTCCCCCACAAACCATTGCTCTTTGTTTTTGAACAACACATTGAACGTAGTAAGTGAACCATAACAACGGGTTATGTACTGTTGTATGTTTACTTTGTCTTCGTCACTCAGCTTTTTATTACTGTTTATGTTCTGCTCCAGTACACGGAGCCTGTCTCTCAGCATTACAACCTTATGAAAAAAATCCTCAACGGGAATTTCTTTTGGCTTAAGGGTTTTATCGTAAGGCTGCAATAACATAGTTCCACCTTTCCACCTGTCGCCAAGGTGTACGGTTTCACCCATACCACCCCACATTCGCAAAATTTTTAGCAGCGACTTTTCAACATCACTTACAGTTTCTATTTCGGTAGTTACATTTTCAGGGATTATCTCGTCAAGACTGTTATCTGTTTTATCTATTTCCTTTATTCCATGATTTATAAAAGAAATTAAATAGGTGGCATATCTAATTCCCACAATTACACCGGGGCCGTATTGTGTATGTTGAAGCCGTGTTCCTATTCCAAGATTATTTTGTTCCATAATATTAGTTTCCATCAAAAATATATCATTACAACAAACCAAAATTTTATGTTCTGCGTATGTATGTTATAAATGAGGGTATTTCCAAAAAATATAATGATAAAAAGCCGTTGATTATTCGGAATTATATTGTATGTTTGTTATGCCTCTCAGTAATACTGTTCCAAAATATCCGCTTGAACTTCCTTTAATTAACTGATTTTCGATTCCTCTGAAGAAGCTTTTTCGGTCTGATACGTATTTGAAAAACTGCAGTTTTCAACCAAAAACTATTACAAATGACACGTAATTGGTATGCAGTTTACACTCGTCCACAAAAAGAAAGGAAGGTTTCGCAACTACTGAGTAAAAAGGGCATAGAAAATTTTTGTCCGGCTATACTTGCTGTTGAAACAAGATCTTTAAAAAGAAAAGAAGTAAGATTACCTCTTTTTGATTCGCTTGTTTTTGTTCATCTTGCCGAACCTGATGCCCGTTCTCTTATTTCGATTCCTTGGGTTATAAATTTTTTATACTGGAGATCAAAGCCTGCTGTAATCAGCGATCCTGAAATTGATATTGTAAAAAAACTGAGTTCTGCATATAACAATATCAGGCTTGAAAAAGCGCCGGTTGAATCAGAAGGTCCGGTTAAAATATTTGACGAGCCGGCAATTACTTATAATGAAAACTCTGTTTCAGTAAAATTTAAAAGCATAAAAGTAAGCCTGCCTTCTCTTGGATATATTGTTACAGCAGAAAGGGCAGAGAAGAAAGCAGAAGTATATCAACCTGTTGGTATTTTTGGCTCTTTCCCAAAAAGACTTAATGCGCTTTTTTTTAATTAATATATTTTCCCGTTTTAAAATTCACGAAGCGATCCGATAAACGCTTCCTATCCTTCAGATGATTTAATAGCCTTAGTCAACAACAGGCTTTCCGTATTTATCCTTTGGAATATCCTCTAAAACGTTTTTTATTAGCGGATTGATACCAATATGTAGTGGTGGGTTTAACAAGCCTTTTCAATTGGTTTCCGTCTTTTTGTAGTCTGATTAAGAATCCCAACTATCTAAAACGATACCGTTATGGAAATGAATTTCACTTCTTACACAAAAAAAATTGAAGGCACTACCTTTTATTTTGTAAAGCGTTTTATTGTATTTCCCGAGCTGGATAATATGCCACCCTTACAGGATGGATTTGGTATGCACACAGACTTCGATACCGCTTGTTCCATTGCGGGGGTGGGTGATGCTATAACAAGGGGGAGGCTTTGGGATGAGCTTGAGAACGATAATCTCCAGCAGGCAAAAGTGATTGAGATTGGAGGCATAAATAAAAAGGCTGCCAACAACTGGTAACAAAATAACGTAACAGGTATTTGCTGCCTTGCTAATAGTGTTCGCCGGATTGGTAATGCAACGCTATATGTGCATTAAGAAGCGATGAAATTTTTTAACCTGTTGAATTCTTTTGTGGAACTTGATACAAAGAGATTGTTCCAGAAAGAAGCAACTGACTTGAGGGCGCTGGCAAAAATGTTGCCATTTGCTTGATTGTTTATCATAAGAATAATTGAATTTTTGTAAAATTAAAATAAGCCGCAATTCTATACAATAGTGGATTTGCTGATTTTTCTTCACCGTAATTTCCGAATTGGCTACCTGTATTTACCCTAGCCCCGAGTCGTTATTTTTCTAACTTTTATCACCGGGTAATACACAGTTTACTAACTTATATTGTTTATTGTTTTTTATTATTCTTTGCTTTACATACATTTACTTAATATAACCAGTATCATTAATCAAAATCCAATTTAAACAGTCATTAAATTCTCGTTTCTGTTTACTTACTAACCAATATGCACTCTTTAAGTTCCAAACTTAATAATCCATTAAAGCTGCCCGTAAAAGTTTGGGTATTAGCTCCTTTGGTAAAAACCAACGATGAAAACCTGGATTACTACTATGACTTTTCTCAGAGTATCGCAGAATATACCCATGCCTTTTCTGTTTTGGGCCTGCAATGGCAATGGCAACCTGTAACACTGGAAGATTACAACGAATTAATTGATAAAATAGTATCTGAAAAGGAGTTGAAATTAACCGTGCCTGTAGTTTTAAATCTGTGTGATGGGGACGAAGTAAATGGCACCCCAGGAGTCTCTGTATTGAAGCTCTTAAAAGAAAAGAACTTAATTTTTTCGGGCTCAGAAGAGTTCTTTTATAAAATAACTACTTCTAAAATTGAAATGAAAGGAGCTTTTAATAAAGCTGGTGTTAATACACCGAAGTGGGAGGCTATTCTTTCAGAAGAGCATAATATAACCGGTATTTTTGAAAGGCTGGGAACGCCAATCATAATTAAACCTTCGATTTCCGGCGGCAGCATGGGTGTGGGTATAAAAAATGTGGTACATAATGAAGAAGAGTTGAGAATACAAATTGGAAAGATGTTTAAGGGCTATCGTGGATGGAATCTGGTAACAGACGGTTTAATTGCCGAATCTTTTATAGCCGGACAAGAGTACACCAGTTTTTTAATTGGTAGCTACAACAAACCAAAAAGTGCAATTGTTTATGAGCCCGTTGAGAGGGTTTTTCATGAATCGCTGCCAGATAATGAAAGGTTTTTAAGCTTTGATAGGCTTTGGGAAATTTATGAAGAAGAGGATGCAATGCCTGGAGAAGAAAACTTTTACGACTATGGTAAGGTGTGTGAAGGGGATATTGAGCAAGTTAAAAAAATAAGCTGGGACGCCTACGCATCTGTCAAAGGAACCGGCTACGCAAGAGTTGACATCCGTAAAGACAAAACCAGCGGTGCTCTTTATGTACTTGAAGTAAACGCACAGTGTGGTATTAGTGAAGATGAGAATTACACTTCGATTGGTGCAATAATAAAGGCATCAGAAAAAACATTTCCATGCCTGGTAATGGAAATAATCAACAATGCTATTGAACGATTTTATAGCCCTGCTTCTGCCAGGATTTCTAAGGCCATAAGTTTTGCTAAAACATCCAATGCCAGGTAAAAAGAACAACAAAACTCTCTTACAGAATAATTTCCCTGTGAATTGGGAGGGTTTAAAAATATGTGTGCTACAGCCAGACTATTCAACCACTGCGGTTGATTATAAAGATTATGATCCGCCAAGGAACTTATCCAGTCTGATTCCGTCTGCAAGGTTTGATCATGTCTTTATTAATAAGCTTACTACTTATAAGCAATTAAAAGAATTGAAGAAAAACAACTACGACATATTTGTAAACCTCTGCGAAGGTTATCTTGAGTGGGAGGTGCCGTCTATTGACATGATTTATTTTTTAGAGTTACTTAATCTCCCTTTTACCGGTCCTACATCTTTATTATACGATCCTCCAAAAGAGTTAATGAAATATGTAGCCTACACAGAAGGCGTTTCTACCCCTGAGTTTGTTTTGATAGAAGATAAAAATCAAAATATAGAAAGCGCCTGCTGCAAACTACATTATCCATTATTTGTAAAGCCTCATAAAGCTGGTGACAGTCTTGGCGTTGACCAAAGCAGCCTTGTAAGAAATTTAGATGAATTAAAAACTAAAGTAGAGTCTATTATTGATGAATATGCTCCTTTGCTAATAGAGGAATATGTAGAGGGAAGAGAGTTTACTGTAATGCTGGCCGCCAACGCAGGTTCTGTACCTACGGTTTTTCATCCTGTTGAATATATTTTCCCTGAGGGATTTCAATACAAAACTTATTCGCTAAAAACTTCTGATCTTCATCCAAATGCAAACATTCCTGTTGCAGATGAAATAATCGTTGAAAGATTGAATGAAGCTGCAAAAAAAATATTCAAAGCATTTAATGGCATTGGATATGCAAGACTTGATTTCAGGATGAATGAAGCCGGGGAATTGTTTTTCTTAGAAATCAACTTTACCTGTTCCGTATTTTATAAAGATGGATATGAAGGCAGCGCCGATTATATCCTAAAATATGATGGTTACGGACAAGCCAATTTTTTAAAGCATATTATAACAGAAGGCATTGCAAGGCACAAACAAAAACAAAAAAAATACTATATAAAAGGCAGCCCTATTGCCGGATATGGTATTTACGCCATCGAAAAAATTTATGCTAACGAATTGGTTTTCAAAGGAGAAGAGCTTTCCCAACGAATTGTCACCAAAAAATTTGTAGAGAATAACTGGGATGTTAACCAAAAGGAAATTTTTAAAAAATATGCTTATCCTCTCAGCAAAGAGGTATTTTTGCTGTGGGACAATAATCCGTGTGAGTGGGCTCCCCAAAATCACAGTTGTTCACCCAACACAGCTTATAACGGCTTAAATGTGATTGCCATTAGGAACATTTTAAAAGACGAAGAACTAACCCTCGACTATGCTTCTTTTCTGGATGAAAATATGGAGCCATTTAACTGCCAGTGCGGCGCTCCCAACTGTCGTGGTTTAATAACAGGAATTGTAAACAACTCCGTAACAGAAAGGGAAGAAAAACCACAACTTAAACTTACCTAAAGGCTTTCTGTCTTACTAATCCATCTTGTTTGTTTTCTCTGCGGCTTGCTGTGGATAGCAGTTAATACTTAAACAATAAAGTAGTATGGCAAAAATGTATATTTTAAAAAACCTTTTTTCAAAGCATAGATACCAGCTTTTCATTACATATGCTTTATTTACAATAGAAACAATTGGTGGTTTATTGCGCTTTTATTTTTTCGGCGAAGCGGTAAATGATATCATTAAAGGGAGCTATAATGGTCTTTTTATCCTGGCTGCGGTTCATCTTGTATATCTCTCTATGGGTACTATCAGGCACATGTATGATACAAGAACGTATTCGGCTATTTATACCTCACTTGTTACAAAATTACTTAGCCGCAAAAAAATGGGTTCTGATATTTCAAAACTAAGCGCCCATTCTACACTGGCAAGGGAGTTTGTTGATTTTTTAGAGCAAGATTTAGTGTATGTGCTGGAGGCTTTTTATAACCTGGCTGGGTCACTCATCGTTCTTTTCTTTTATGACAAGATGATTGCATTGATATGCTCTGGTATATTGGTTCCTGTAATGATTGTAAGTTATATATATGGAAAGCGAATGAACAAGCTGAATAAAGAGAGAAATGACGAATTGGAAAAACAGGTGGATGTGATTTCAACAGGAAACAAAATAAAAATTCAGAGCCACTATAATAATTTAAGAAAATGGCAGATAATGATATCTAATAGGGAGGCTTTGAACTTCGGTTTTATGGAGTTGATGGTACTACTGATAATTACAGTTTCCCTGGTAGCTTCCAAAAATGTACACAATTCAACAATGCTGGCTGGTAGCCTGTTTGGTATTTACAGCTACATTCTCAAATTTGCCTCCGGTTTGGATACAATACCATATACAGTTCAAAGGCTTTCATCATTGAATGATATTGCCAGGAGAATTGGGATAGAAGAAGAAAATGAAATAGATAATACCCTGCCTGTTGAAGTAAAAAGATTACCCTATAGGATTGTTGAAAGTAATAAGCTGAAGAAAACAGCTTAAAATATATTTTTATTATTTAATGTGTTTATCTGCCAAAATCATCCTGTAGCCTTACAATATCATCCTCATCGCTTGGATTTTCAACATCCGTATGTTGCCATATTTCTGCTACAATACCCCATCCATCAAGGCCAATTAGCCGGTGTCTTTCTCCTGTTTTTAGTTGCACAACATCGCCAATTTTTAAATGGCGGGTTTCCTTTTCGTGGTCGGTGTCGCTGGTAACAACGCCAGCCACCCCTCCAATCAGTTTCCATATTTCTGCCCGGCGGTGATGGTATTGCCAGCTAAGGCGCATATTGGGGCCAACCACAAGGATTTTGGGGCTTAATTTGCCTGATATTGATAGATCTTCTTTTGTTAGGTGAGAAAAATAAAGTTTAATAAATTTTTCTGCCTCACCCTCATCCAATACAAAAAAGCCACCCCAAGGACGATTTTTATCCTTTTTATCAACAAGCAGATTTTGTTGTTGAAGGTATTCTGCTACTTTTTCAAAAACAGTAGATTTACCTGTTGCGGCTGAAAAAATTAATGACATAATTGATACATGATTTTATAATTAACGTCCCATATATACCATCAATATTTGCACATCGCTTGGGTTAACCCCGGAAATACGAGATGCCTGGCCAAGGGTACGAGGTCGTATTTTTTTAAATTTTTGTCTTGCTTCGGCGCTTAATGAAACAAGCTTTTCGTAATTAAAATTATCTGGTATCACAAGGTCTTCCAACTGGCTCATTTTTGAAACCAATTCTCTTTCTTTCTCAATATAAGTATTGTATTTTATCTGTATTTCTGCCTGTTCTATTATTTCCGGGTCAATGCCCACTAAAGCTGTTTTTACTTTTTCGACATTTGCCAGCAATTGAGTAATGCTGATATTGGGACGCAATACTATTTGTGCAGCTTTTTGCTTTAATGTCAATAATGAAGATTGGATACTTTCCAGGAAATGATTTAAATCTCCCGGCTCAAGTGTTAAAGAATTCAAGGTAGCTTTTACTTTTTCTACGCCCTCTTCCTTTGCCCTCACCTTTTCCATTCTTTTTTGTGAAGCCAAACCAAGGCGATAGCCTAATTCAGTCAACCTTAAATCGGCATTATCCTGCCTCAATAGTGTTCTGAATTCTGCCCGGCTGGTAAACATCCGGTAGGGCTCATCTGTTCCTTTATTGATAAGATCATCTATCAACACCCCTATATACGCTTGGCTTCTCTTCAATACTATCGGTTGAAAATTTCTTGCTTTTTGATGGGCATTGATACCAGCCATTAACCCTTGACAAGCCGCTTCCTCGTATCCAGTTGTTCCATTTATTTGACCTGCAAAAAAAAGATTTTCAAGTAGTTTGGTTTCAAGGCTGAATTTAAGCTGTGTTGGGGGGAAGTAATCGTACTCTATTGCGTATCCCGGCCTGAACATCCGGCAATTTTCGAAACCCGGCACCAATTGAAGCGCTTTGTATTGTATTTCTTCTGGTAGCGAGGATGAAAACCCATTTACATATATCTCAACTGTATTGAAGCCTTCAGGTTCTACAAACAACTGGTGCCTGTCCCTTTCGGCAAAGCGATTGATCTTATCTTCAATACTTGGGCAATATCGTGGACCCGTTCCTTGTATTCTTCCCTGGAACATGGGACTTTTATCAAAACCAGTCTTTAAAATATCATGAACGGCCTGGCTGGTATATGTGATCCAACAGCTTCTTTGTTGTTCTGGTTTCAGCTTCTTTGTATTGGTATAACTAAAGCCTGTTATCTCTTCATCACCCTTTTGCTCCTCCATTTTTGAGTAGTCGAGGCTACGACCATCAATACGTGGGGGTGTGCCAGTCTTTAACCGGTCACTTTCAAAGCCAAAGCTGATCAGCTGCTCTGTTATTCCTGTTGCAGCTTTTTCCGCCATCCTTCCTCCCCCTAGCCGTTTCTCTCCTATGTGTATCACACCGTTTAAAAAGGTTCCATTGGTAAGCACCACTGATTTTGCCCTTATTTCATGACCTAAGCCAGTTACAACACCGCAAACCCTTCCATGTTTTACCAATAATCCGTTCACCATATCTTGGTAAAAGTCCACATTGGGTGTTTCCTCCAGCATTTGCCTCCATTTAGCCGCAAACAACATCCTGTCGCTCTGTGCACGGGGACTCCACATAGCCGGTCCTTTGCTTTTATTCAGCATCCGGAACTGTATCATTGATTCGTCGGTCACAATGCCACTATAGCCACCCATAGCGTCTATCTCTCTCACAATCTGCCCCTTAGCAATACCCCCCATGGCTGGATTGCAGCTCATTTGAGCGATAGTTTGCATATTCATAGTAATAAGAAGCACCTTACTGCCAAGATTAGCGGCAGCGGCAGCGGCTTCACACCCGGCATGACCGGCTCCAACTACGATTACATCGAACTCTTTAAACATAAGTACGCAAATATACCCTTGCTAACTAATTTGATAAAACGTTCCACGGGAAACAATAGGAAACATAAAATCAAGGGTTTCACGTGGAACTAAGATTTGGGATTAATACATTTTAATGTAATAATCCTCCCGTGAACGCATTTTGGTTTTTTGACTTTCCGTTTTATCTTGATACCCACACAGGTGTAAGGCGCCATGAATAATCACTCTCAGCAGTTCCTTTAGGATTGGCTGGTTTAGTTTTTTTGCATTTTCCTTTACTCGATCAACACTTATGTAAACTTCTCCAAATACACTATTCGTTTTTTCGGAAATATCAAAAGTTATAATATCGGTGTAATAGTCATGATTTAAAAAGCGCTGGTTAATATCAAGCAGATATTCATCTGAGCAAAAAATATATCCGATATTGTCAACCACTTTTCCCTCTTCCTTAAAAAGTTCTTTCAAAAGGACCTTTAGTTTAGTTTTAGAAAAACTTGGCACAGGGGCGTCTGCCGAAAAGAATTGTATCAGCATTATATTATTTTCTTAAAAACGAAAGTATCAAACAAATACGAATGAATATTTTTGCTGCATGGGTACAAAACTTTCAGAGATAGCTGCAGGAAAAACCGTGGTGGTAAAATCTGTTGTAAAAGATGAGATTTTTCTAAAGCTAATGGAAATGGGTTGCGTTCCCGGGGAAAAAATTGTGGTAGAACAAATTGCGCCACTTGGCGATCCTATTTCTATTCGGATTGCCGGGTACCATCTAAGCCTAAGGATAAACGAAGCCGAGAATATTTTAGTTGAAGAGGTTTTTTAGCTTATTTTACTGACTATTAATTTGTTATGAAAATTGGACTATATTTTGGCTCATTTAATCCTATTCACAACGGTCATCTTATTATCGCAAAACATATTATTAATAATACGCCAATTAATCAAGTTTGGTTAATTATATCGCCACATAACCCACTCAAAAAATCTTCACAGCTTCTGAATGAATATCACAGGCTACATCTAGTAAAACTGGCTGTTGAAGGAGAGAATGATATAAAGGTGTCTAATATTGAATTTGGCTTACCAAAACCCTCCTACACAATCAACACCCTCACCTACCTTAAAGAAAAATACTCCGAGCATCAATTTTTAATAATTATGGGAAGTGATAGCTTTTGTAATATAGAAAAGTGGAAAAATTATAAAGAGCTCCTGGCTAATTATGAAATACTTATTTATAAAAGGCCCGGCTTTGAAATAAAAGAAAACCCCGGTGGAAAACTTACAATCCTCAAAGCTCCACTACTTGAAATTTCGAGTACACATATACGTGAGTTAATAAAAGCGAAAAAATCCTTTCGCTATTTAGTTCCAGATATTGTAAAGGAAGAGATTGATAGAAACAATTACTACAGATAGATTTACAAAAGCAAACCAGCTAACAGGCAGCTTAATACAATCAAAGGTGGTGGTATCTTTGTAAATTGCAGAATACAGAATGTGGCTGCAATGATCGCAATATTTAACAATTCTGAGTAACCCAGCGAAATAATAGAAATATCTTTCAACAGATATAATGAGGCTGCCCACATTAGGCCAACCACAACAGCATTAATTCCCTCTAAAGACCGGTAAACTATTACATATTTTTTTAAATATTCCCATACCGGGAAGAAAAATAAAACCAATAAGGCGCTTGGCAAGAAAATAGCTATTGAGCCAATAATACATCCTAAAACCTGGAAGTTTCGCCCTCCATCTTTCAATGCTATACCACCTACATAAGAACCAATTGAAAATACCGGACCCGGTATTGCTCTCACTATTCCGGCACCAGTTAACAAATCATCTCGGTTGATCCGTATAATATTTTGTGTCGAGTCTTGAAATTTTCTTGCTGTTGGTCTTGCAACATACTGATCAACCATCATTGGGATCAGCACATCTCCGCCACCAAAAACAAAACTTCCGAACCTGTAAAAGTTCTCAAACAGGTTATACGCCTTTCTGTCTTTCCAGTCTTGTTTCCGGGCTGTTTCACTTAAAAAGCCTGCTAATACAAACACCAATAAGAATAACCAAATATTTGTCCAGCGTATTTGCGTTGGCTTAATCTTATCCACTTCTGGAATACGCTTACTGCTGAAGTTGGTAATTATACCACCTAGAATAATTAGAGCCGGAATAACCCACGGAGTTTTAAAAAGAAAAAATGTAGTTACCATTGCAACCAGCATTATTATTAGGGTGATTGGATTTTTTACAGAAACCTTAAATGATTTGAATGCGGCGTAAGAAAGAAAACCAATTGCCATTTCGGGAATAAAATGAAATACTCCGGCTTTAGCAGAACTTCCTTCAATATAACCTATTAAAAAAGATAATACACCCATTATTGTACAAGCAGGAAAAATCCAAATTAGCAAGGTTACAATTGCTAATGGTAAGCCTCCTTTTTTATAACCAATTAATGTAAGTGTTTGTGTGGATGAAGCACCTGGTAACATTTGACAAAAGGAAACGTATTCCATCAATTCCTCTTTCGTAACATCACCCCTTCTGTCAACAAAGGTTTTCATCATCATCCCGAAATGCCCTTGTGGCCCGCCAAATGCTGTAAGACTGTGCAATAAAACAGCTCTCAAAAAAGGGATATGACGAATAAGTAACACTTTGGTGGATTTTAAAAAAGTAAATTTAACTAAATCATTTACTGATAAATAATACTTTTGACATTGTACATAAATTATCGGTGAGCAATATCAAAATTATTTTTAGTATTTGTATTGCTTTTACTATTATTTCCTGTTCAAAAAAAAATTACAACAATAAACAGGATTATAGTTTTAAAAGCCAAGATTCAAAACCTGATTACAGCAAGCTCGATTATTGGGCAGCGCATCCATGGAAATGGGATCCTTCTGATAGTGTTCCTCACCCGCTGTTAATAGATTATAGAAAAGATTCGTTTGCAGATGTTTTCTTTATTCACCCTACAACACTTACTGATTTTTCTAATGACAGGTGGAATGCCTCTATTGATGATAGTTTATTAAATTTAAAGACAGATTATACAACGATTCTTTATCAGGCGAGTGTATTTAATGAACAATGCCGTGTATTTGCCCCAAGATATAGGCAGGCACATTTAAGGGCTTTTTACACTAACAATAAAGAAAAAGACTCTGTGGCCTTTGACATAGCATATACTGACGTAAAAAAATCATTCCAATATTATATAGAACATTTTAACAACGGGAGACCTATCATCATTGCATCACACAGCCAGGGAACATTGCATGCCGGAAAAATATTAAACGAATTTTTTGAAGGTAAAAGTTTAAAGAACCGCTTGATTTGTGCCTATATTATTGGAATGCCTATTCCAGAGAACTATTTTAGTGAATTAAAGCCTTGTAAAGATTCTTTAAGTACCGGATGTTTTGTTGGATGGAGAACATTAAAAAAAGGTTATACTGACACAGCCTTTGTGAATAAAGAGAATTTTAAAAGCTTCGTCACAAATCCACTTACCTGGACATTAACAGATGAATACGCTCCAAGTACACTGAACATTGGCGGCCTGCTTTTTAACTTTAATAAAATCAAAATTGGCTTGGTGGATGCTGAAATACACGGCAATGTGTTATGGACATGTAAACCAAAATTTTTTGGAAATATTTTTCTTAGAAACAAGAATTACCATATTGGAGATATTAATCTTTTTTACAACAACATTCGTAATAATGTAAGAACAAGAATAAAAATGTTTTTGAAAAAATAATTATAACCCATATTGCTTACTTATCTCAAGCATACGATGTATAGGTTTTACTGCCGCCAGTCTTAATTCTTCAGACATTGTAACCTCAGGTGCTTCATATTCCATACATAAATATAGTTTCTCAAGTGTGTTTAATTTCATGTGTGGACAATCATTACAAGCACAATTATTATTCGGTGGTGCAGGTATAAAAGTCTTGCCTGGGTTACTTTTTTGCATCTGGTGAAGAATACCAGTCTCTGTAACGACTATAAATTCCTTTGCTTCACTTTTCTCTGTGTATTTGAGTAATCCTGTTGTACTCCCGATAAAGTCAGCCACAGCCAGCACAGGACCTTCACATTCCGGGTGTGCAATTACTTTAGCATATGGATGGCGGATTTTTAGTTTTGTAATTTTCTCTAAACTAAAAATTTCATGTACCATACAGGCGCCATTCCACAATACCATATTACGGCCGGTTTTTTTATTGAGGTATGCTCCTAGATTTTTATCCGGGGCAAAAATTATCTTCTCATCTTTTGGAAGGCTCTCAATTATCTTTTCTGCATTACTGCTGGTACAAATGATATCACTCAGCGCTTTCATACCTGCAGAACAGTTGATGTAAGTAATTACAGTATGATCCGGATGTTTTTCTTTGAACCTTTTAAATAACTCCGGTGGTGCACTGTCACTTAATGAACAGCCTGCCTTTAAATCAGGCAGCAACACTTTTTTATTAGGGTTCAAAATCTTTGCTGTTTCGGCCATAAAGTGTACACCAGCAAACACAATAATATCTGCATTTGTTTTTTCCGCCTGTTGTGCCAGCCCTAAGCTATCCCCAATAAAATCTGCCACATCCTGTATATCAGGCTCCTGGTAATAATGCGCCAGCAGAATTGCATTTTTTTCCTTTTTTAATCTTTCAATTTCTGCAAACAAATCAATCTTTGGGTCTATATCCACATCCAAAAAACCCACATTTTCTAAATTTGATTTTGCTGTGTTAATATCTGCCATAATACTATTATAATAATATATTTATAAATAAGCCCTATTATTATTAGGGCTGTGAATTTGTGGAAATATAATTTTTTACCAATTTGTAAAATTAAAATATTCAGTTTATCCACCATCATCCACAGTTAATTAACAATTAATCTTACGTAATTATTAAGCTAATAACTACTCCCTCCTTGATATTTTATAAAAGCAAGCTTAATCTATTAACATCCGTTAATAAAATTGCCCGGGTAAAATAAAATCGCCTTATTGAAAAGTATCTATGTGAATGAACTACGGTATAAATTATTTTGAACTTTTATATGGGTTATTAATGCAATTAAGGAATTTATTTTTTGCGGATTATCTCCACTGTTTTTAAAAATAAAAATAAGGGTTATCAACAGTAATATCCATTTATTAACAAGTAATGTGAATTGCTATTTTACCTGGTGTAAAAAATATGACCTTTTTAATTAAAAACATCAGGAATAAAACCGGCGCCTCTCAATAGTTTTATTGTGAAATGCCAGGTAAGAAATAATGCAGCCTGTAACCAACCCTGCACCAAAATAATATTCGTAGTTAAGATCATTAAATGTTAAAACAATTGAATTGGTAGTATTTTTATTAATAAAACTGTTGCTTATTTCTTTTAAATTACCAGCAAGTACCTTATATCTCATATATACTGCAATTACAGCACAAACAATGGTAATAAAAGCAGTTAGAATTTTTTTATCCAGCGAATACAACGGAATTAAGCCCCACGTAATAAATAACAGCGCAGGAATAAAAGCCGTAATAATTGCAAATAAAACAGCTTTATCCCATACAGCGGTTAACTCACCCATGTATTTAATGCCTGCTACACCGGGAATCAAAATTTCAAAAAAGTTACTATAAGCAAAAAAGCCAACAAAAAAGAAAACAAAGCAGGTAAAGAACAGGATATTAACCGTAGAAAGAAATTTCATAGTGATGTTTTATATATTGTAAAATAAACATCTTTTCAATGAATACAGAAGTATATACTTAGCGACAAGGTGTAAGCAAACTAATAATACTGATATATAACAATAGCCAAAAGTTTTACACAGCCCGTTCATATCTTCCTTTAGCCTCTATTTTAATATGTACTTTTATGGCCAAATGAAAAATCAAATGAAGTGTGCAAGTAAGTATGTGTGCCTGCTGGCGGTAATGCTCTTTAGCGGTTTGGTAATGGCACAGGCTCAAACCAGTTTAAAACTTAAGTTTAAAAGATCTACTGTTTTTGCCGGAATAGAAGTAGGCAGTAAAGGTGTAAAGATGAGCCTGGTAGAAATAGATAACAAGGCAATGAGGGCTGGTTCATTTAATTTACTTAAAGACACATCAGTAAATACAGATTTTATTTCTTTTACTCCCGAAAGTTTTACCAATACTCTTAATGGTCTCACAGGTTTGTTCAGGGCTGCCGGTTCTCAATATAATATTCCTAACGACCGGATTTTTACAATGATTAGCAGCGGTGTAAAAGGACAGGCAGAAAAAAATGATAAAAACAACCTGATGCAGAAGCTGATAGATTCTTTCCGAATACGCATTGGTGAACCAACAAGAAAAATTGAGGCCATTGACGTAAAAGAAGAGGCAAGGCTATCTCATTTAGGGATTGTTCCTGAATCGAAACGCTTTACAACGTTTTTGGTTGATATTGGCAGCGGAAATACCAAGGGGGGATATTTTCCGTATGAAAACACAACAGAAATGAAATTGTTTTTACTTAACTGGGGAACCAAGAGTATAGCAAATGCAACAGAAAAAAGACTGGAAGGAGATGAAAGTATTAACAACTACAACAGACAACTATACCGTGTGCTGAGTGGTGCACCCAATACCGACATTGAATATGCAGTAAATGTAAGCGGTGCTTACAATATGAGCGATAATATTGCTTTTAGCGGTGGTATAGCATGGAGCGTAAGTACATTACTATATCCTGAAATGGCAGACAATAATGCTGTGCCGGTTACCTATGATGAGGTGCAAAAACTAAGTGAAAGACTGGTAAGAAATTTTAATGATCTCAAAACAGAAGCCCTGCTTAAAAAAATTACAGATAATACAATAGACAAAGCCTTGGTGGCAAAGGAACTAAAAGATGTTCACAAAGTATTTGATCAGAAAGCATTGATGGCAGGAACAGGGCTATTACTGAAAATTATGCGGCAGTTTGAAGGTGTGTATGAAAAGAAACAATTTTACCTGGTAAAAAATGCACAGGTTGGCTGGATATCTGCTTATGTAGATGAGGCGGTGATGGCAAAATAATATCCATTTTTTGTTTTATGAAAGAAACAAAGTTTTACCCTCTTCTTGCACTCTCAGTTCTTTTCCTGTTAATCTCTTTTGTATTGCTTTGCATATTGGGGTATAACTTTTATAAGCAAACAAACGAGAAGAAGCAAGTTGCCCATGTACAGGTATCAACCAAAAAAATTGATACAACGGCAGAAAAAACAAGAGATACCCTGCAAAAAATATATGCTGCCACGGTTAGTGATATGCAGACAGATGACGGGATAGATTCTGTTATTAATAATACAGACAGCACACAAATGAGCCAGATAGACAATAAACTTGGCGATATGTATAAGCTGAAAACAGAAATCAACTCATTACTAAAAGACAGCACTACCACCACCGCAGACCTTGAACTTGCCCGTTATAAAATAAAAGAACTGCAGCTGAAGGTTGATGATTTGAAAACAAGAAATATTGATATTGAAAAAGAAAATAAAAGACTAAGAGCATTGCTTGAGCAGTTTGCCGTTAATAGTAATTCGCCCACATCATCGGTAACACGTAGTAATAACAACAGTGAACGAACCACTACCGAAAATATTAACAGCAGCTCATCGGTTTTTAGCGCCAGCGATATAAAGCTAACTGCAGCTAATGAAGCCGATGCAGAAGTACTAAATGCCGATGAGGCAGAAAAATTTGTTGGTTCTTTGGTTGTTCGCAATAGTTTGGTACAAGGCGTAGGCGAAGTGATGCTCGTGCTGATACAGCCAGATGGAAAAGTATTACGCAACGCCTGGGAGAGCGGCAGCTTTGATACAGACAACGGCAAAAAAATTTACAGTCGTAAAATAAAATTTGATTACAACAAAGGAGAATCCCGCCGTATTAATTTTTCTGTACCTGCAGATAATATTCAAAAAGGAACTTACACATTGCAAGTATATAACAATGGAAAAGTGATTGGCAAGGTGGCAAAAACTGTTAGCTAGTTGTTTTTAGAAATATTTACTATCTTTCATATTATTCTCAATAAAACTTTTTATGAAAAAGCTAAATATTTTTATAAGAGTTACATGTGCTATATCCCTGCTTATATTTTTTATTTTCTTCTTCATTGGAAAGAATGATACAGCATTTGTATTAATTGGGATTTCAATTTTTTGTGTTGCTTTAAATGTGGGCT
>CAZBTD010000020.1:0-27116 GCA_964494815.1 uncultured Ferruginibacter sp.
TATGGCTATGGCTATGGCTACGGCTATGGCTATGGCTATGGTTACGGCTACGCAATTGATGATAATAATAAATACCTGAGCTGGCTTAAAAAAATGTGGCGCAGGTTCAAAACAAATATCAGGGAATAATTCGCTGGTATTTTTCTGTTTCCCTTATACTCAGCACAACATTTTTGATGGCTGGTTACTAAAATATTTTCAATTAATAAAACAGCTCTCGTTGCATTTTTGATGTGACTGAGAGACAGCGAAGCTTTGTATGGACGCAACAAAAACACACTGGTATGCAGTGTACACAAAACCACGCTGGGAAAAAAAAGTTGCCAGCCTGCTTTCGGAAAAGGGTATAGAAAACTACTGCCCTTTAAACAAAGTGGTGAAGCAGTGGAGCGATCGCCGTAAACTAATATTGGAGCCAGTTTTTAAATCGTATGTTTTTGTAAAAGTGGCAGATGAAAAAAAGTGGGATTTAAAAAAGGTAAACGGCATACTCAACTTTGTTTACTGGCTTGGTAAGCCCGCTATCATAAAAGATGAAGAGATACTTACCATACGTAAATTTCTCAACGAATTCAGCGATGTGCAGATAGAGCAGGAAACACAATTAAAAGTAAATTCCAAAGTACGCATTCGCCAGGGTTTAATGATGAACTACCAGGGCCTTTTAATTGAACTTACAGGCAACAAGGCCAGGGTGCGTATTGACAGTATGGGTATTTCTTTGTATGCTCAATTTGATAAGAAGAACCTAGAAATGATGCCGCATTTGTAAATAATGTATTGTTAACAGCAGCATTTTATTTGCCCATATATTCCTTACAACTGAAATTCCGGTTTTAAAATAATTCTGCAAGCAAGTGGAGTTTAGATCCAATACAAAGATCCTATGTGTCGCATAGCCGGTGCAGCAAGCGCCTCTCTTTCAAAAGAAGAAATTACATCTATCGTCAGCACAATGTGCCTGGTGCAGCAGCATGGCGGCCCCGATGATGAGGGTTTTTTTTCAATAGATGGTTTCAACGCAATGTTTGGCCACAGGCGGTTATCAATTATTGATATTACAGCATCAGGTCATCAACCAATGATGTACAGCAATGGCCAGTTTGTAATAACCTACAACGGAGAAATATATAACTATCGTGAACTTAAACGTGAGTTGCAATCTTTGGGTTGCCAGTTTACCACCAATAGTGATACAGAAGTAATACTTGCAGCATATGAAAAATGGGGCGTCAATTCCTTAGAAAGACTCAATGGTATGTTTGCATTTGGTTTATATGATAAAGGAAAAAACGAGATACTCCTGGCAAGAGATCCTTCCGGTATTAAACCGCTTTATTATTCAGTTACTAACGACGTATTCGCTTTTGCATCGGAAATAAAAGCACTTAAAGAAATACCGCAGCTTCAACCGGAAAATAAAAACTGGCAGGTATATCTGATGGCCTACGGCCATTTGCCTGAGCCTGTTACCACTTTGGAAAAAGTACAACCCCTGCAAAAAGGTTTTTATCTTAAATACAGTTTAGCAGATAAAAAATACAGTACAACAAGTTTTGAAAGGTTCAAGTACTTTGAAAAAATAAACAAAAGGGATGATGCCATACAGCTTGTGCAGCAAACGCTTGAAGAGGCTGTTAAACGTCACCTTATTTCCGACGCACCTATAGGTGTATTTCTCAGTGGCGGGCTCGATTCAAGCATTATCGCTCTCCTGGCTGCAAAATACCAGCAGCAATTGAATACCATATCACTCTATTTTGAAGATGGTAATTTTTCTGAAAAAAAATTCCAGGATGAACTATTAAAAAAGATTGTATGCAGCAATCATCAATTCCTGTTACAAGAAAATGATTTTCACTCAGCTTTGCCATCTATCATTGATGATATGGATTTGCCCTGTTGCGATGGTATCAATACATGGTTCATCAGCAAATATGCAAAAGACAGTGGTTTAAAAACTGTACTTAGCGGTATTGGTGGCGATGAGCTATTTGGAGGCTATCCATCTTTTGAAAGAATGAGAGCAGCTCTTTTTTTATCAAAACTTCCTGACAGTTTCTTAAAGGCCGGCCGATTTGTCAACTACAAGCAATTAAAACGGCTTTGCTATTTAAGTATCGATGGCCCTGTGGGAAAATATCTTTTTCTCCGTGGACAATTCATCCCATCTGACATTGCCCGTTACTTAAACGCTGATGAATCGGAAATATGGAATATACTGGAACGGCAACCTGTGTTGAATGACATTAGTTTTTTATCACCGGGCAACCAGGCAAGCTGGTTAGAAACTAATATGTACATGCAAAACCAGTTGCTCAGAGATGCAGATACAATGAGTATGGCACATGGTGTTGAAATAAGAGTACCGTTTCTTGACAAAGAGTTTGCACAGCTTGCTTTTAAAATACAAAGCAACATTAAGTATAGTGGAAAGCTTGGTAAGCAGTTGTTGATTGATGCTTTTAAAAATGACTTGCCGGAAACAATCTGGAACAGGCCGAAAATGGGGTTCTCGTTTCCATTTAAAGAATGGTTTAGCAATAGTAATTATTCTACCGCTGCAGATGGAGCAGACATAAGCGTTCAACACACAAAATTGAAAAGCAACCAAATGCACTGGTCGCATTTTTTTACGCTGCTTTTGATGCACAGCTATGGCAAAGCATAAAATATTGTTTTTGACTTTAAGGGTTTTTTCTGCAACTGGCGGTATCGAAAAAATTTGCAGGATAGCCTGTCGTGCCTTGGGTGAATTAAAAGACGAAGGCATTTTACATTCGCTAAAAGTATTTTCAATGTACGATGCACCGGCCGAAACAGACAGCAGGTATGCAGCATCGTCTTTTTTTTCAGGGTTTAGTAATAATAAACTTGTTTTTGTAGTTCGTTCTGTAATTACAGGTTTAAAAAGCAATACAATCATACTCAGTCATATCAACTTACTTTCCGTTGGCTATATCAGTAAATTATTATCATTCCGTTCAAAGCTTATACTCTATGCTCATGGTATTGAAGTGTGGGGACCGCTTTCTAAGCGAAGGGTGAAAATGCTGCATAAGTGCGACAGAATACTGGCAGTGAGTCAATACACAAAAGACAAGATGGTTGAGCAATACCAGTTGCCACCGGAAAAAATAACTGTGTTAAACAATTGCCTTGATCCTTATCTGCCACCACCAATAGTTACAGGAAAAGATGAAGTACTGATGAGCAAATATGGATTTACAAAAAGCAACCATATTTTAATGACGCTTACCCGGCTTTCATCAAAAGAATTATACAAAGGGTACGATCATGTATTGTTGTCTGTAAATACACTTAAAGAAAAATATAAAGACTTAAAATACCTCATTGTTGGCCGCTACGATGATGCAGAAAAAAAAAGGCTTGATGCTATTATTCACCAACATAATTTGCAACAGCATGTAATTTTCACAGGCTATGTGCCTGATGAGGATTTAGCACGGCACTACAGCCTTGCAGATGTGTATGTAATGCCCAGCAAAAAGGAGGGTTTTGGTATTGTATTTATAGAAGCGATGTATTATGGCCTACCCGTTATCGCAGGCAATAAAGATGGATCTGCAGATGCCTTATTCAATGGTGAATTGGGGATGCTCGTAAACCCAGACAACCAACTGGAAATAAATAATGCTATCGAGAAAATGCTCTTACATAAAGAACAATACAAACCCGATCAAAACAAGCTGGAACAACTCTTTAGCTACAACAGTTATAAGGAAAATTTCAAAAAACTCTTCAACTAATTCTGCTTTTTGCAGGCATATTCAAAACAAACAATGAACACTGCTGATACTGCCGATAATGAATGGGATATAGTAATTGGCAAAAACACAGCCGCTAAAAATTACTGGAAAGATCTCTGGCGGTATAGAGAACTATTTTACATCCTCAGCTGGCGTGATATTAAAGTACGATACAAACAAACCGTTATTGGTGCAGCATGGGGAATTATAAAGCCACTGCTTACCACCATTGTTTTTTATGTTGTATTTAAAAAAGTAGCCAACTTACCCTACACTGGCAAAGCACCATACATACTAATGATTTTTGCAGGCATGCTTCCCTGGCAATTTTTTAGCAACGCATTAAGTGAAGCAAGCGGTAGTTTAATTGGCAATGCTAACCTGCTTACCAAAGTATATTTTCCCCGGATGATAATACCGGCAAGTTCAGTAATCACAAGCCTGGTAGATTTCGCCATCACATTTGGGTTAATGCTGCTTATGATGCTGTTCTACCATTTTATGCCGGGCTGGCAAATTGTTTTTTTGCCAATATTTATTTTGCTTGCATTTCTTTGCGCCTTTGGTGTTGGGTTATTTTTAACTACGCTTAATGTTAAGTACAGGGACTTCAGGTATATTATGCCTTTTATTATTCAGTTTGGTTTATACATTACTCCTGTTGGCTACAGCACTGAAGCACTTGTAAGCAAAATCCCCGAAAACCTGCAGTGGTTGTTTTACTTAAATCCGATGGTGGGTGTTATTGACGGTTTTAGGTTTTGCCTGTTGGGCGACAATATGCAATGGACAACATTGCTGAGTTCTGTTTTCATTTCACTTTTCTTTCTAATGCTTGGTATTTGGTATTTCAGAAAGATGGAAAAAACATTTGCAGATAATATTTAACAATGGCTTCCTCAATTATACAAGTACAAAATCTTAGCAAAAGCTTTATCATAAACCACGAAAGCAAAGAACGCTACACAGCGCTGAGAGATGTGGTGAGCCGCAAAGCGAAAAAAATATTTTCTTTTTCAGGCAAAAATGGTGCAGGCAATTCCAAGGAAGAATTTTGGGCATTGAAGGATGTTTCATTTGAAGTGAAGCCCGGTGAAAGACTTGCAATAGTTGGCCGTAATGGTGCTGGTAAAAGTACATTGCTTAAAATCATCAGCCGCATTACAAGCCCCACAGATGGGGAAATAAGAATTAAAGGGAGAGTATCAAGTTTACTCGAAGTAGGAACAGGTTTTCATCCTGAACTTACAGGAAGAGAAAATATTTTTTTAAACGGAGCTATCCTCGGTATGGGGCGCCAGGAAATTAAAAAGAAGTTTGATGAGATAGTGGATTTTGCTGAAGTTGAAAAATTTCTTGATACTCCTGTAAAGCGGTATAGCAGCGGTATGTATGTACGGCTTGCTTTTGCAGTTGCAGCACATCTTGAGCCGGATATATTAGTTGTAGATGAGGTATTGGCAGTAGGAGATGCACAGTTTCAAAAGAAATGTCTTGGGAAAATGGAAGATGTAAGCAAGAACCAGGGCAGAACTGTTTTGCTTGTTTCTCATTCTATGACAACTGTACAAAGTATCGCAACCAAAGTATTATTTCTTTCTTATGGTAAAACGGATGGGGTGGAAGATGTGTATTCAGGAGTTCAGAAATATTTATATGGCAGTGTGTCGCAATCTGTTTCCGTGTTCAGGCCTTCATTGCTAAACGTTACATCTGCAGCTTATGTAAAAGAAGCCAGGTTACTAAACAACAAAGAGGAATTGGTGCAGAATTTTTATACTTACGAACCTATCATTGTAGAAATTATATGGGTTACAAAAGGTGAAGTGTCTGTAATTCCCAATTTTATGCTCATTAACCAGTTTGGAACCACAGCACTCATAGCTTCTGATGCGCCAGTTGATTTTTATGGCGATAAGAAAAAAGAAGCAGGCACATATATTTCAAGGTTTATCATTCCAGCTAATCTTTTAAATGCAAGTGATTATTTCATGCACATTGCATTAGACAATCACAGTCCAAGGATTTGCTATGATGGCCATACTGATTGTTTTCGCTTTACAATTACTGATCCTATGGATGAAAATTGTATTGCCCGTGGCGCCCTCAAAACAGTAAGAGAAGATGCTGTATTATGGCCTGCCTTAGATTGCAGTTTTAAAAAAATATCCAGTTAATGACTATTCCTGTTTTTAATACTTTCATTAATAATGGTGCTGCTGAAAAAGTGAGCCAGGTATTGGCCAGCACATTTATAAGCGAAGGTGCCGCCGTAAAAGAATTTGAAAGCAGGCTTCAAACTGAATTGGGTTTGCTGCACCCTGTTACGCTTAACAGTGGTACCGCTGCGTTGCATCTTGCACTGGTACTTGCTGATGTTAAGGAAGGAGATGAAGTAATTATACCAGCACAAACTTTTGTGGCAACAGGCTTGGTGGTATTGCAGCAAAAAGCAGTTCCTGTGTTTGCTGATATTGATTATTCCACCGGCAATATTTCAACAGCTTCTATTAAGGAAAAAATTACAGCAAAAACAAAAGTCATTATGCCGGTACACTGGGGCGGCTACCCCTGTGATATGGATGAAATAGGAGCTATTGCCTCACAGCATAACCTGGTAGTAATTGAAGACGCAGCTCATGCATTAGGTGCTCAATATAAAGGGAAAAAAATAGGAGCGATTTCTGATTATACCTGTTTTTCATTCCAGGCAATTAAGCATCTTACAACCGGAGATGGAGGTGCCATCAGCTTTACGGAAAATAAAAATGCTGATAGAGCTGTAGTAAAAAGGTGGTTTGGCATCGACAGGAATAATGCTGCCTTAAGTATTCTCGGTGAAAGAAGATACAATATTGAAGCGCTGGGTTTTAAGTACCATCTTAATGATTATGCTGCAGCGCTTGGTCTTGCTAATCTTGATGGATTTGCTGAGCGGCTTGCTAAAAGAAAAAAAATTGCCGCCTTATATGATAAGGAACTAGCTGCAGTTAATGGCATACATTTGTTCCGGTATAAAGCAGACAGGGAAAGTGCTTATTGGTTATACGGTATTCATGTAGAACAAAGAGAAAAGTTTATACTTGCTCTAAAAGATAAAGGGATTACAGCATCAGTAATTCATCAGCGTATTGACAGAAATTCGGTATTTGGCGGATTGAGAAATGATTTGCAACAACAGGAAAAATTTGACGCATCACAAATACACATTCCAATACATGATGCTGTAACTGAAGAGCAGGCAAATTATATTATTGATACAATAAAAGCAGGCTGGTAGAAAATTATGAAAGTATTGTTACTCGGGCATACAGGTTTTGTTGGCACTAATGTGGCAAAAGCATTAAAGGATAATAATATTTCTTTTGATGCAGCTTCTGCTGCCACGGGTATCGATTTACGTAAAGAAGAAGATTGCCTTACATTGTTTAAAAAAACAAAACCTGACTTTATTATTAATTGTGCGGCACATGTTGGCAGTTTAAATTATGTAACAGAAAAAGCCGCCACTGTGATACATGATAATACTTTAATGCTGCTGTCAACCTACCAGGCCATTGCTAAGATTTGTCCTAACGCAACAATTATTAACCCAATTGCTAATTGTGCTTATCCTGCACGGGCTGATATATTTATTGAAGACGAATGGTGGAATGGTCACCTGCACCGCTCTGTATTATCTTATGGAAGCACACGCAGGTTTATGTGGTCGTTGGGTGAGAGTTATGATATGCAATATGGCATAAGAAGCATACACCTGCTGGTGCCAAATATGTATGGCCCTTACGATTCAACCGATCCTAATAAGGCGCATGCTTTAAATGCATTGGTGAGTAAATTTATAAAAGCAGAACTTACGGGGCAAAATGAAATAACTATTTGGGGCACTGGTGTGGCAATAAGAGAATGGTTGTACGCCGAAGACTTTGGAAGGATAATAGTAGAGATACTGCAGCATCCCGGTATGGTTGGTTTATCAGAACCACTTAACATTGCACAAAATTTTGGATTAAGCGTAAAAGAGCTGGTGGAACTGATTAAAACAAACATGGGTTTTAAAGGAACAATAAAGTGGGATCATAACATGCCCGACGGGGCACCCAAAAAAGTTATGGATGAACGCCGCTTTAGAAAAGTATTCAATCATTTTGAATTTACAGATTTTAATACAGGGATAAAGAACACGGTGGAATATTACAGGTCTGTTTTTCCTTATTGATAAAAAAAATAAAAAAATATTCAATGCATAATAAATCCGTTTTCGATCGCTTTCCTCAGTTAAAAACTTTACGGGGCCTGGTGCCGGAAGAAATTGTAGAAAAAGAAATAGGAACACGTGGTGATGAAATTGAAGCAGGTATTTTAAAGGCACAGCAGTTGATGCCACCATCAAACATGAATAGAATTTTTCCTGCAGAACTTGAAAAGGGTTCCATACAATTGGAAAATTTTTTGGGCCATTGGGGAAATGTATCTGTTGAAGAATTGTGTAAGATTTGTTTGATAGTAAAGTACTTTCAGCCAAAAAGAATTCTTGAAATGGGAACCTACAACGGTATGACCACATTGCAAATGGCGCTGAATGCACCAAAAGATGCCGTTGTTTACACACTTGATTTGCCAGAAAATATTTCCACCGACGGAATGGAGCTTTCCGAGCTGGATATTCATGTAGCAAAAAACCTGAAAGATAAATTCGGCACTTCCACCGGCTCATACTTTAAAAACAGGAAGGATGTAAACATTGTACAGTTGTGGGGCGATTCGGCAACTTTTGACTATTCAGTTATTGGTGGAAAAGCTGATATTATTTTTATTGACGCAGCTCATGATTACGCTAATAAAAAAATAGATTCAGAAAATGCTTTTAAGCTGCTTGAAAAAAATGGCGTTATCATCTGGCATGATTTTACTTCGCCTGCCAATCCGGATGTTACCCGTTATATCCTTGATTTGAGTAAAGAGTATCAACTGTATCATATCCGCAATACAATGCTGGCAGTGTACTGGAACAAACAGTAACTTCTTTTTAATGAACAAAGACATTCGTATTCTTTTACTGGGTGGCTCCAAAAGAGTTTCTGTAGCAAAAGAATTAATACAGGCGGGTGCAAAGCTTGGGCATGCTGTTCACATTTATTCTTACGAATTAAATGAGCAGGAACCAATAGCTTCCATTGCTACTATTATCAAAGGATTAAAATGGAAAGATGAAAACCTGCATGCTCACCTGCAGCAGGTTATCAAACAATACAGTATAAATATTGTAATTCCATTCGTTGACATTGCCACTATCATTTGTTCAGAGTTAAAAGAAATACTTCCTGGTGTTTTCTTTTGTTGCTCTCACATTTCAATCAATAAGGCAATGTATGATAAGCATCTTTCAGATGAATGGTTTATCAATAATGGTTTTACAGTGCCGTCAAAAGAAATTAAACTGCCACTGGTGGCAAAGCCGGTAACAGGCAGTGGTGCTAAAGGAATGTATATTTTGCAAACAGAGGGAGAGTGGAGTTTTTTTGCTGCAAACAAACTGGCTGCGGAGTACATGGTGCAACAATTTATAGATGGTGAAGAGTTTTCTGTAGATTGCTATGTTGATAAAAACGGCAAGCCAATATCTGTTGTGCCACGAAAAAGGCTGGAAGTAATAAATGGCGAAGCAACCCGTTCGGTAACCATAAAAGATAAAGCAGTAATAAATTTGTCTTTGCAAATATTGAGTAAAGGGTTATTCAACGGGCCGGTAACTATCCAGTTTATAAAAGAAAAAACTACTGGCACTTTATATTTGATTGAAATAAATCCGAGACTTGGCAGTGGTGTACTTACCAGTGTACATGCCGGAGCCAATATTTGTGATTATATCATAAAAGAATTTTTAAACACAGCCCCTGAACCAAATAATGATTGGAAAGAAGGAGTGATAATGACAAGGGCATTCCAGGAATTTTATTTTTATGCAACTGATAATTGATTTAGACGGCACCATCTGCACCGAAGAAAAAATGTTTAGCCGCAGCCTTGCCAAAGCAATACCAAAAGCTATTGAATCGGTAAATGCTTTGTACGATCAGGGCCACACCATTATTATATACTCCGCAAGATTGTGGATTGAGTTTGAAATGACGAGCCACTGGCTGCAAACAAATGGCGTAAAATATCATCAGCTTGTATTAGGCAAGCCACAAGGCGATGTGTGGATTGATGACAGGGCAATAGGGTTTACAGATTGGGATAGTGTGATGGATAAACTAAACAATAAACAAAAGAAAGATAAATGAGTATTAAGCTTTCTTATATTGTCACTACTTACAACAAACTTGATTATCTCAGGCTAACACTGCCATTATTAATTGCTGAATGCAAAGCAGATGAAGAAATTGTGGTAACTGACGGAGGAAGTACAGATGGCAGTGCAGAGTTGATAACGGAATTTTATAAGCAGGGAAAAATTCACCAGTTTGTATCTGAAAAAGATTTTGGTGAAGCACATGGATACAACAAGGCTATGCTGATGGCCAAAGGCAATCTTATTAAGTTTATTACTGATGATGATGCATTTGATTATAAAGAAATAGCAAAATGCAGGAAGTACATGGAGGACAATCCTGAAATAGATTTGCTTGCAACAGATGGTGTGGGGGGAGTAAATATTGAAAATAAAATTGTCGAATATTCTTTTGCAGGGGAGTTTAAAAAATGGACAGAAGATAGAACGCCGTTTACGTTTACCTGCCTCGGCCTTATGATTAGAAAATCATCCATTGCTTTAACAGGATTGCTTAATCCTTCGTTTAAAAGAGTGGACGCAGAGTTTGGCTTCAGGGTTACATCTTCAAAATGTAAAATGGCGTGGTACACAGGTTTTACCTGGTTTCATGTGGGTAATAATGACAGCAACAGCAACAAGTTTCATACAGATATGATAACCGAGATGGAAAGGCTTATAAGTTTTTATATACCGGTTCAGAAAAAAAGTACTAAAGCTGTATTTTCTAAAGTATTCCGTACTTCAAAAAAAATATTGTTTGGAAGCAAGGAAGAAAAAATAAGCGGCATTCAAAGAACTTCGTTTGAAAATGCAGACCGGTTGCTTATCAACACAAATAAAAAGCGTGAGGGACAGTTTAGTAAATAATTAGCAATGAATTTTTTTAGAAAAGTGTTGAATAAACTTATCTCAGAAAGGAGATATTTATTGGAACAGAAGTGGGGTTGGGTAAAACCGAAAGACCAATATGCTATCAGTAAATCTGTTGTAAAAAAATATATTCCCTCCAATGCTGTAATTATTGATTGCGGCGCACATACTGGAGGTGATTCTCTGGAAATGTCCAGGCTGTTTCCGGCAGCAACTATTCATGCGTTTGAACCTGTGCCGGATGTATATAAGCTGCTTGAACAATATACTTCCCGTGTGCCCAATATCAAAAGATACAAACTGGCATTAAGCGATAAAGAAAGCACTGCTTTTATGTTTGTAAGCAGTGGGCAATCGGATGCGTCAAGTTCATTGCTCACACCTCATGCACATCTCGACGATCATCCGGATGTGTTATTCGAAAATAAAATTGAAGTAAAAACAATTACACTGGACGACTGGGCCAGGAAAAACAATATTACCCATGTAGATTTTTTGTGGCTCGATATGCAGGGTTTTGAATACCAAATGCTGCAGGCATCTTCACAAATATTACCAACTGTAAAAGCCATACATACCGAAGTGAGTATGAAAGAAACTTATAAGGGCTGCAAACTCTATCCTGAAATACGGTCCTGGCTTGAAAACAAAGGTTTTTATGTCCATACCGAAGCTATTCCTCAAAATTCCGACATGGGCAATGTGCTTTTTGTAAGAAAATAATGAAGCCTTTACTTAAAATACATTTCAGCGATTTCTGGAAAGGGTATTTTCCTGATAACAATATATTTGTCGATTTACTCAGCAGGGAATACAATGTAGTGCTGGATGCAGAAAATCCTGACATTGTTATCTATTGCTGTTTCGGAAAAGATTATCTAAAGTATAAATGCATCCGGATATTTTATTGTTGCGAAAATGAGCGCCCAGACTTTACTGGTTGTGATTATGCTATTACTTTTGATTTTAACAAACGTAAAAATCACCTGCGTTATCCCTTATATGGATACTATATCGACATGTACCCAAAATTGCTTGTAACAAAAATGGATAATCTTTTTGTTCAGCGGAGCAGGGAAGAACTGAAAAAAAAATGGGAACAAAAAACAAAATTTTGTTGCATGGTTGTGTCAAACAGCCTTTCGAAAAAGCGAATTGATTTTTATAAAAAGCTTAATAGTATTAAAGTAGTTGATTCAGGTGGTAAAGTATTGAATAATGTTGGTGGCCCAGTGGAAAGAAAGATGGAGTTTATTAAAGATTACCGTTTTGTTATTTCGTTTGAAAACAGTTCTCATCCCGGCTATACTACTGAAAAAGTGATGGAGCCAATTGTTACTGACAGTATTCCTATTTATTGGGGCAACCCACTTGTGAATTTAGATTTTAATGAGGAAAGAATACTCAATTATCATTCTTTTGATAACGAACAGCAACTAATAGATAAAATTCTGGAACTTGAAAATAACCCGGAAAAAGCCCTTGATGTTATTTGTGCAGCTCCTTTTCCTACCGGGTTCAAAAAACCTTCTTACATTGATGATGATTTACTTCTTGATTTTTTGAGGAATATTATTAATCAAAAAGACACAAAAAAAACTGTTGCCCGTTCATGGAAACGTCATGTGCACAAGGTTATCTTATTTTCGAAGAAATGCCGTGTGTATGCCATTCACTATTGGTCAAAACTATTCCCTGAAAAAGCTGTTTAAAAATATCATTTTCAAATTTTACCAGGCAGCTTACAGAGAAGCCCGGCATAGAGAACTGATGGCTGACAGGCTTCAAAAAAATAATGCTGCCATATTTGATTCATCAGTTTCCATCGACAAAGCTGTGATAAAAAACTACAGGCAAATTCGTTCTGGTATAAATATTGGCGCCAATAGTGTGGTGGAAGGAGAGTTAATGCTCTTCAGGCATGACGGAAATATTGCTATAGGCACCGATTGCTATGTAGGCCCAGGCACAAGAATATGGTCTGCAAAAAAAATTTCAATCGGCAACCGTGTGCTTATTTCTTATGGTGTAAGCATTCATGATAATATATCGCATCCAATTGATCCTGTTTTACGCCATGAAGATTTTAAACATATATTTTTCAAAGGTGGTTTCCAGGAAAATGTAGATCTCAAAGAAGAGCCAATAAGTATTGGCGATGATGCCTGGATTGGCTTTAATGTTATTATTTTAAAAGGGGTTACTATTGGCAAAGGAGCAGTGATTGGTGCTGGTTCTGTTATTACAGAAAATGTTCCTGAAAATGCGATAGTGGTTGGTAACCCACAAAGAATTGTACGGTACAATAAGTAAGCAGTTTATCAATGGGTTCATTACTCAGAAAATTTTCATGGCAATGGGACAGGCTCAAATGGATAATTAAAAATTTCCGTTCTATTAACAGGTATATGCTGCTGGTGAACATGAACCATACACATAAATCTGTAAAACCTACTTATGAATCAGATGGCCTGGTTGTATTTAACAGCAGGCATTGTCTTGATGAACCTTTGTTTCAAAAAGCATATTCAAAATCGCTGCAGGTAAATGACTGGCGCACTAAATATGGAACAGAGTTCGATATGCGCTGGCGCTACTATATCATTTGTTATTTTGCTGATAAGATAAAAAACCTTGAAGGCGATTTTGTAGAATGCGGTGTATACAAAGGCGGCTATGCAATGGCATTGATGGAGTATTTGAATTTTCCCTCTTTAAAAAAACGGTATTGGATGCTTGACACTTTTGCAGGCCTGTCTTATGACCACCTGACTGAAAAGGAAAAAGCATCAGGGCTTTTTGAGAAATACAGCGAATATGATGATTGCTACGAATGGGTACAAAAGATATTTAAAGCGCTTCCAGTACAAATTATCAAAGGCACAGTGCCGGAAACATTGCCACAGTGTACCACAGCCAAAATTTGTTATCTATCAATTGATATGAATTGTGCCGATCCGGAAATAGCAGCAGCAAATTTTTTTTGGGACAAACTTGTTTCGGGTGCAGTTATTATGTTAGACGACTATGGTTTTATTGGCCATGAAGAACAGCGGTTGGCATTTGATGATTTTGCAAAAGAAAAAAAAGTAAAGGTGCTGCAGCTGCCAACAGGACAGGGGATTATCTTTAAACCTTGATTTTTTTAATTACATTATGTTCAATAAAATAAAAAGAGCTTACGCTGATTTAAAATTTAACCTTGGTAACTATAAGTTGCTTGATGTATTGCACCGGGGTTATATGCATGATCATAAAAGCGCTAAAGTAAACCTTGGGCAACTCCAGGCAGATGCTAACAATAAAAAGAAGACAATTAAGGATTTCTCTGAAGTGGAGTTCCAGGTATTTTCGCAGTTTGGCGATGATGGTATCATTCAATGGCTGGTGCATCAATTACCGCTGCCAAACAAAACCTTTATTGAATTTGGTGTTGAAAATTACAGGGAAGCAAATACCCGTTTTTTATTAATTAATAACGGATGGTCTGGTTTTGTAATGGATGGCAGCAAAAAAAATATCAGGGAGCTTAAAGATCAGCAGTGGTTTACTTTTTTTGATTTGGAGGCGGAATGTTCATTTATCACAACTGCCAATATCAACCAGCTTATTTCGCTTGCAAGGTTCAAAAAAGAAATAGGTATTTTAAGTATTGATATTGATGGCAACGATTATTGGGTTTGGAAGGCGATTGAAAATATCGAGCCTGCAATTATTATTTGTGAGTACAATGCCTTGTTTGGGTTTGCACACCCTTATACTATCAATTACGAAGAAGATTTTGTAAGAGGGAAAAAGTATCCTTTTACATATTACGGCATATCCCTTCTATCCGCATATACAATTGCAAAGGAGAGAGGCTATAGTTTTGTCGGCTGCAATAGTGCAGGCAACAATGCATATTTTATTCACAACAGTTATATGCAGCATTTGAGTATTCCTGCTCTTACGCCGGAACAAGGATATGTGTTCCAAAAATTTACGGAAGCATTTAACCGTACAACGGAAGAATGGTACAGAGGTGTTGATAAAATAAAATCAATTGACGGCCTGCCTGTGTATAACAGCATTACAGGCGAAACAGAGAAATTTAATGCTGCTATTGTTGCAGAGTCTCTTATAGTAGCTAATAAATTAAACAGGATTTGAAAATTCTTATTTTAGGTTCAGAAGGTTTTATTGGCAGCCACTTGGTGCGTTATTTTATTTCAAAAAAAAATGAAGTACATGGCTGCGATCTTATTGAATACAGTTCGTCTGGTTGTATCTATACCAAGCTTTCTGTTTTATCACCAGATTTTGATGATGTTTTTTCAACAGCATCTTTTGATGTTTGCATTAACGCTGCCGGAAGTGGTAACGTTAGTTATTCAATGCAGCATCCATTCAGCGATTTTGAAGCCAATACATACCCGGTTGCCAAAATACTGAGTAGCATTGCCAGGCACCAGTCTGCATGTAAGTTTATTCAAATTTCAAGCGCTGCCGTATATGGTAATCCTTTATCGCTTCCAATCAATGAACAGCAGCTTGCCAATCCCGTTTCGGCGTATGGTTATCATAAGCAAATGAGCGAAATATTATGTAAGGAGTTTCATTTTGTTTTTGGGCTCTCCATAGCTGTTATGCGGCCATTTTCTGTTTATGGTAAAGGCTTACGCAAGCAATTGTTATGGGATATCTGTTGCAAATTGAAGGATGGTAATGAAGCGTTGCTTTTTGGTACAGGTGACGAAACCCGTGATTATATAAATATCAATGACTTTTGTACTGCAACGGAGTTGATAATTGAGAATGGCAATTTCAATTGTGAAGTATATAATGTTGCCAATGGTATTGAAACCTTAGTGAAAGATATAGCGGCTGTTTTTTTAAGTTCTTTCCCGGGTGAAAAAAGAATCGGTTTTAGTGGTCAACAAAAAAAAGGAGATCCGCTTAACTGGCGGGCAGATATAAGTAAGCTTACATCATTAGGCTATATTCAAAAAGTAACACTGGAAGATGGAGTGAGAGATTACATCAACTGGTTTTTACAACAGTAATAAAATATGCCTGTTACTTCTGTTACATATGTGCTGGTAAATAATCTTGGTGGTATTACCAGTATGCTTGAGACTCTTGTGAGTTACAGGCCTGCAAATGCCCTTTCACAAAAAGCAATCCTGCTTGATATAAAAGAAAATACGGCAGCGCCAATACTTCGTCCGTTTAGCAATGATATTCCAGTAACACATTTTGCTTACTCCAAAAAAGAAAACTGGTACAGTGTTTTTAAAAGCCTTGCTTTGCAGGTAGGGGAGGATGACGGCGTACTGGTAACAAATGATGTGTATGATATGCTGATGCTTAGCTATTATAACATCAATAAAAAAGTAGTACAAATTGTGCATGATGGTTATAATGTTTCATTGGCAGTTCTTTATGGTGATGTTGCTGATGCATTTATATGCCACAGTCTTTTTTTTTATGAAGTGATGTGTCAGCTTTTGCCACACAGAAGAAACGACATTTATTTTATTAATTATGGTATTCCTCAGCGTAAAGAGGAAAGAGAAAAATACAGCACTTCAGGGCCATTGAAGTTGATTTTTGTTGGAAGACATGATACTGGTAAAGGAATTTTTGATTTAATAGAAATTGAAAAATTACTGACACAAAAAGGGGTTAAGGCAAACTGGCTTATTTTGGGGAAGGGGCCAAAAACGGATGAATTTAAAAAACAGTGGGAAGGAAAAACTAATGTTACATTTTGCACCCCTGTACATGCTAGTGAGGTAGCGGAACTACTTTTCCAAAGCGATGTATTTGTATTTCCAACGAAGTTTGAAGGGTTCCCTGTATCGCTGCTTGAAGCAATGAGTGCAGGTTGTGTGCCAATAGCTACAGATTTGCCCGGAGGATTAAGAGAACTGGTGAAAGATAATGTGAATGGTTTTTTGTGCAGCATGGATGACAATATCCAGTTTGCAGAAAAAATTGAATGGCTTTATTGCAACAGGGAAAAGATGATGGAAATGGGAACTTCATCTCAAAAAATTGTAAAAGATAATTTTGATGCTGCAAAGCAATCGTCAAAATACCACAATTTGTTTATTGAAATTGCTTCACGCCAGGGCAAACCAGCCCATCATGCTGTAAAAAGAAAATTAGGGTCAAGGCTTGATCAGCCATGGCTGCCCAATGCACTTACAAAGTTTTTAAGAAGACAATAGTTTTAGCAGAAAGTATGGCACAGCCTTTAGTAAGTGTTTTGATGACTGCATGGAACAGGGAAAATTATTTACCCGAAGCAATACAATCTGTACTTGAAAGCAGTTATAAAAACTTTGAATTAATCATTTGCGATGATTGTTCTTCAGACAACACAGTAACCATTGCAAATAAATTTGCAGAGAGCGACAGCAGGATTAAAGTGTATCGTAATGATAAGAATCTTGGCGATTATAATAACAGGAATAGAGCAGCATCATACGCCAACGGCAGGTATTTAAAGTATCTTGATTCCGACGATCGGATTTATCCTCATTCACTTGAATTGATGGTGAATTGTATGGAGCAATTCCCTGAAGCTGCATTTGCTTTTGAAGCTGCACATATTCATCTTACAAGGCCCACGCTGCAATATCCAATGTTGTTTCAGCCTGCCGAAAGTTTCAGGGAGCATTTTCTTAACAGCGGTTTCTTTTATTCAGGCCCAAGCAGCGTCATTTTTCGTGCCGATAATTTCAAAGAGTTTAATGGCTTTTCAGGAAGACGCTTTATGAGTGATCTTGAACTGATGTTTAAAATTGCTTTGCGATACCCTGTTTTGATTCTTCAGCCAGGATTGGTTTGGCTGAGAACAGAAGGTGAACGTGAAGGCTTGGCCGAATTTGCTACCCCTGCTATACTTGGAGAAAGATATAAGCTTGTGATATCTTTTTTGAATCAATCACCGCTTAGCACTGAAGAAAAAAGAAAAGCAATGCTGTCGCTTGATAAGGTTTTGGCAAGGCATATTTTGCGAAGATTTTTTTTGCAGTTAAAACCAGCAGAAGCAGCAGCAATAAAAAGAAGTTCTGCATTAACTTATACAGGTTTACTAAGGGCTTTTCATTTGAACCGTATTTTTTAAAACTGATTAGGTAAAGCCCCGGGTTGTGAATCAATATCCTCTAGTAAGTGTTTTAATGACTTCGTATAACAGGGAAAAGTTCCTTGCAGAAGCCATAGAAAGTGTACTGGCATCTACTTACAGTAATTTCGAATTACTAATAGTAGATGATGGTTCAAAGGATGCAACCGTTAGCATTGCCCGGTCTTACCAGGAAAAAGATAGCCGTATTGCTGTTTATGTAAATGAAAACAACCTTGGACAGTTCCCAAACAGGAATAAAGCTATTAGCCTTGCAAAAGGAGAATACGTATTGTTTGCTGATTCTGATGATACACTTTTACCAGGCGGAATTGAAAATCTTGTGAAAGTAATGCAGCAATTTCCTTCTGCATCTTTTGCGATGAAATATTATTCATCAGAACCTGTAGAACCCTTTTTGATTGAGGGTAAAAAAGCGATTCAGCAGCATTTCTTTAAAAAGCATTTCTTGCTTATTGGTCCTGGCGCTACTTTCAGCAAACGAAGTTTTTTTGACACCACAAAAGGTTATCCTGTGCAGTATGGGGCAGCCGGGGATTTGTATTATAATTTAAAAGCCTGTTGTTTCACAGATTTGCTTTTGGTGCCTTTTGATTTTATGACATACAGGGTGCATGGAGATCAAGAGCTTAATAATCCATATGCCTATATCTATAATTACTACCTGTATTTAAGAGATGCATTGAATGAGTTGCCAATGGGCCTCTCTGAGAAAGAGATTGATTGGTTAAGGCGAAAAAATTCACGACGCTTTTTTGTAAACGTTGTACGTTATTTTTTCACCACATTTAATGTAAGCAAAACGCTATATCTCTTAAGGGTCACAAAGTTTAGATTCAAAAATCTACTGGAAGCAATTTTTAACTAAGGTTTTCTTTAGTCAAAACGTTTACAAACAAATCTTACTTATAAAAGTAGCGGAAGGATGTTAGGCAGATACAAGAGAAAGTTTTCGGTGCAGCTTGCTGGTGTAAGAAAAAAATCATTTACTAATTTTTACAACAACAGTTTTTTTGAAAGAAGACAAGCCGATATTCCTTTTACCATAATTTCTATGTCGGGCAGTAAATATTTGGCAGACCAATTATATAGTATCTGTTCTTTTTTTGTAAATGCCGGTATGCCACAAAAGTGGATTGTTTTTTCTGATGGTTCCTATACTGCTGAAGAAAGATCTTTACTTAGCAAAATACCGTTTGTTGAAGTAAGAGACATACACACAAACAAGTATGATATTGATAAAGCATATTTTGATCAGTATCCTCTTCTAAAAAAACTGGCTGCTTACTCACAATTATCAATTGACTCAACAACAATCTTAACTGACTCTGATATTTTATTCTTTCCGGCTTTTAAAAAATATGAAAGTGTTTTCTCTGCACACAACTGGTACCTTGCTGATGAAGACAGGTTTTACTTTGATGATGATTATTTGGTTGAAAATAATGCAGACATGTATGGTACCAACACCGGCTTTATTGTTTTAAATACAAAACCTGATTGGAGCATTGCAACAAACTATATCTTTAATAAACTCAGGAATAAAAACCCTTTTGGCCATTGGAGTGAGCAAACAGCCATCCACTTAATGATTCGGCAGGCACAGGATTTTTTGCCACTTGATCCAAGAAAATTTGTTTTGTCGGGGAAAGATAGTTTTAAAATTTCAGTAGAGCCATTATGGAAAGACATAGCCCTGAGGCATTTCGTAGGCCCGGTGCGTCATAAAATGTGGCAGGCAAACTGGAAACATGTTTTGGGTTTAGAAAAGTAAGTTGTTTTAAAATTTCGTTTTTTGAAAATTCTTTTGCCTTCTGTTTTTTATCTGCCAAACGTAATAGGCGGTATTGAATTTTATATTCATAACCTGGCAGTGGCACTTTTAAAAAAAGGATATGATGTAAAAGTTGTCGTGCCGGTTTTAGATGATGATAAACTGGCTCCTTATTCATATGAAGATGTGCCAGTGTTGCCATACAAAGCATACCGGCCACAAAATAGGTTTCAGTTTGCCGGCATTCAACCTAATGACTCTCTTGATAATTTTACCCGGCTTTTAAAAGATGAGCAACCTGACTTGGTTCACTTTAACCAGTTTACTAACAGCGCAGGTATTTCAATAGAGCATATAAAAGCTGCAAAAAAAACGGGGGCAAAAATTGTTTACACCAATCACATGTCCGAATTCATTTGTCATCGGGGAGATTTCAGGCGCCTTGGCAAAATGGAATGTGATGGAATTGTGGATGTGCAAAAATGTACTGAATGCCTGTTGGTGCAAAAAGGGAAAAACAGGTTAACAGCTGTGGGTCTTGCAAAAGCTGACAAGATTTTGTCAATACTTACAGGGAAAAATAATTTTTACGCTCAACTTCGTCCCTTTGTTTTTCCCGGCTTTAATATGCGCCTGCACTTACACAGGATTAATTCAATACTTGATACTGCAGATGCCTTTGTTTCCATTGCAGGGTGGCTTACAAATTTATTAAGGGTAAATGGGTTTTACAATGACAAATGCACTACAATACCTGTTGCCATCCCTTTGGTAAAGTATAATGATACTGTAATAAAAGAAAAATATGACGGTAGCCGGCCATTAAAGATTTTATATGTTGGACGGTTGAAAAAAGTAAAAGGTGCTGACCTTTTAATTGAAGCAGTAAAAAAAATACCTGCACAACTTGTTGAACTAAATATTTATGGCCCTGCGGAAACATCAGCAGGGTCAGATTCTGAATACTATCAGCACTGTAAACATATTGCAGCAGATACAACCAATATCTTCTTTCATGGAGCTGCAGACAATGCCATGATTACTGAAATAATGCTGGCAAATGATATTCTTTGTATTCCTTCACGGGGAAATGAAACAGCGCCATTAGTTATCCAGGAAGCTATGCATGCGAAGCTTCCTGTAATCGGTTCGTCACTTCCGGCAATAAAAGAATGGATTGATGATGGCTTTAATGGTTTTATTTTTCTTTCTGAGAATACAGATATGTTGGCAGAAAAAATCAGGCTTATTATTTCAAACCCTTTATTGCTCGACAAGTTTAAAAGCAATACAAAGACTGCCAGCGATTTTAATATCATGATTGACAGTTATGATAAGTTATATCAATCCCTTCTTCTGTAACCTCATAATATCTATTTAATCAAATGCGTATTCTTCTCATAATGGATCCTGGCATTCTTGTACCACCACAGGGATATGGTGGGCACGAAAGACTGGTATATCTTTTTGCAAAAGAATATACACGGATGGGACACGAAGTGCATTTGCTTGTAACGGAAGGTTCGGTGGTGGAAGGCTGTACTGTTCATGCACTTGGAAAGGAAGGCTTTCCCCAGGCAGAAGGCGAACTGTATAAAACTATCAGGAAAGCCTGGTCATTTTTATTGAAGCACAGAAATGACTTTGACCTGGTGCATAATTTTGGCCGCCTGCTTTACCTGTTGCCAATATTCAACCATCCTGTAAAAAAAATAATGACTTATGGAAGAGAGATAAATGCTTCCAACATCCAGAAGTCGGTATTGCTGCCAAATAAAAATCTTGTATTTACTGGATGCAGCAATAATCTTGTGCAGCGAAGTGGGGCAAAAGGAAACTGGCATATTGTTTATAACGCAATCAATTTTGAAAAGTATGACCTCAACAATCAGTTTGATGCAAATGCACCATTGATCTTTTTAGGCCGTATTGAAAAGGTAAAGGGCTGTCATACTGCTATTAAGATAGCAAAAGAAACAGGCAACAAACTTATTATCGCTGGAAATATTTCACCGCTTGCTGAAGAAAGAGAATATTTTAAAAAGGAGATTGAGCCTTATCTTGATGGTGAACAGATAGTGCATGTGGGCCAGGTAAATGATGAGCAGAAAAATTATTACCTGCAAAAGGCAAAGGCGCTTTTGTTTCCCATTGAATGGAATGAGCCTTTTGGAATAGTGATGATAGAAGCCATGGCCTGTGGCACGCCGGTAATTGCTTACAAGCGTGGCTCAGTTAATGAAGTGGTTGATGAAGCCGTAACCGGGTTTAAAGTAGAAAATTATGAAGATTTAAAAAACGCTATTCAACGGCTTAGTGAAATAGATCGCAGGCGGTGCAGGGATTATGCAAGACAAAGGTTTGATACAAATATTATTGCCAGGCAATATCTTTCTTTATTTGATAAAAACAACAGTAAAAAAATTGTTATTGTTACCACAGGGCAACCAGCCGCCAATCCACGGGTAATGAAGGAATATGAAGCGTTGATAGAAGCAGGATATGATACAAAAGTTATTTACACCTATTCGGCAGAATGGTCTTATGTGATTGATGCTGCTAAGTTTGAAAAAGGAGTGTTGCCTCGTAAGGATTTTATTCCGGCGGGAGGAGATCCGCACAATAGTAAAACGTACTATTTTTTCTCAAGGGTTGCTTACAGGTTTTGTAAAATACTGATGAAAATATTGCCGGTTACTTTTTTTAAAGAAATGGCAATTGCAAGAGCATCTTTATCATTGTGGCTGATAGCTCCACGCCACAAAGGTGATCTTTATATTGCTCACTATGTTGGTGCTTTACCTGCTGTGGCAAGAGCGGCAAAAAAAAATGGTGCTGCTTATGCTTTTGATGCAGAAGATTATCATCGTGGTGAACCAGTGTATTACCGAAATCAGAAGGAACATATTGTTTCTGTTGAAGATACTTATTTACCAGCCGCAGTATATATTTCAGGTGCCAGCCCGTTGATAGCCGAATCATATAAAAGAATCTATCCCGGTAAAAAATTAATTACACTTAATAATGTATTCAGCAAACAATTTGTGCAGCCATTGCATAGTAATGCCGATACAGGAATAAAACTATTTTGGTTTTCTCAGAATATTGGGCCCAACAGGGGACTGGAAGTAATAGTGGAAGCCATGAATAAGGTAAAAGGAAAAGTATCATTGCACCTGCTGGGAAATAATAAAAATACGGAGTATTACCAGTCGCTTCTTTCAATATCAAAAAAACCTGAACAGATACATCTAATTGCTCCAGTAGAACCGGAAGAAGTATTTAAAGTAGCCGCAAAATTTGACATAGGTCTTGCTTCAGAATTGCCATTGTCTGAAAACAGAAATCTATGTCTTACCAATAAAATCTTCACTTATGTGATGGCTGGCAATTGCATACTGGCGTCTGATACTGATGCTCAAAAAGCATTTATGGAATCAAGCCCGGGTATTGGTCTTTTGTACAAAGCAAATGATGCAGACGATCTGGTGCTGAAACTTGACATGCTTATTAGTGATCGTAAGCAACTGCATACATTCAAGATAAATTCTCTTAGTGCAGGAACAGATTGGTGTAATTGGGAGAGTGAAAGAAAAAAATTACTTGATGTTGTTGCAGGCGCTATATAGATAATTTTTTTTTGAAAAAAGTACTCATTATATCACCCCATTTTCCACCTTCAAATCTTGCCGCAGTTCACAGAGCAAGGCTTTTTGCAATGCACTTGCCAGAGTTTGGGTGGACACCAGTTGTACTGACAGTGGATGAAAAATTTTATGAAGAACCACCCGACAGGAACCTTGAAAAATTATTACCTGAAAACCTGCAGGTTGAAAAAGTAAGTGCTTTGCCATTGACAAAACCCAGGCTTATTGGAGATTTAGGCATGAGGGCTTTTTGTCAGTTATATAAAAAAGCAAAGCAACTTATTCAGCAGGAACAAGTTGATTTTTTATATATCCTTATTCCTTCGTTTTACACAGCATTGCTGGGTCGCTGGCTTCATAGCAGTACAGGTATAAAGTATGGTATCGATTATATTGATCCGTGGGTGCACCATTTCCCCGGAAGTGAAAAAATTTTTTCACGCCATTGGTTTAGTACAAAATTGGCAAAGTTGCTGGAACCGATAGCAGTAAAAAAAGTAAGCCTCATTACAGGTGTTGCCGAAGGATACTATTCAGACGTACTAAAGCGTAATCCGCACCTAAAAGGAAAAGTTGTTACTGGTGCCATGCCTTATGGTGGAGAGGAATCGGATCATATAGCAGTGAAAGCGATTAATCCCGGTACCTATTTGTTTGCAAAAAAGAAAGATAAGTTTCAGTTTGTTTACGCCGGGGCAATGTTGCCGAAAGCCTATGCGCCACTTGCAAAAATATTTGGCGAAATAAAAGCTAATCAACAACTTTTCATCAACACAGAATTCCATTTTATAGGTACTGGCAGCCGGCCAAATGATCCTGAATCATACAATATAAAAGCGATGGCAGAAGAATATGGTTTGTGGGGTACAAACGTTTTTGAATACCCCAAACGTATTCCTTATTTAGATGTGCTGGCGCATTTAAATATTGCCGGTGCCATATTTATTCTTGGCAGCACAGAACCGCATTACACACCATCTAAAACATATCAGGGCGTGCTTTCACAAAAACCAATATTGGCTGTGCTGCATAGCAACAGTACAGCAGCGCCGGTACTACAAAACGCCGGAGCAGGAGTGGTGCTTGTGTTTAATGGCGAAAATGATTTGCAAACAATTAGTAATTCATTTGTTGCAAAATACCAGGAGTTTTTATTATTCTCACAAAGTTTTAACCCAGCTAAAATTGACAGGACTGCTTTTAATCAATACTCTGCCACCAATACAACTAAGCAATTAAGCAGTCTTTTAAACCAGGCAATATCAGCAGAGAAAAAAGTTTATCAGCAAGTATAGTTTATAAGGTGAAAAGACTGGCAATAGTTACAACACATCCTATTCAATACAATGCTCCATGGTTTAGGTTGCTAGCTGAAAGTGGTATTACTTATCCTAAAGTGTTTTACACCTGGGGACAACTGGAAGCGGAAGAGAAATTTGATCCCGGATTTGGGAAAAAAATACAATGGGATTTGCCCTTGCTTGAGGGTTATGAATATTGTTTTGTAAAAAACACATCTTCAAATCCTGGATCACATCACCGTAGTGGTATTATTAATCCCACGCTCATTGCAGAGATTGAAAAATGGAAACCAGATGCCGTATTAGTTTTTGGCTGGAATTTTATTAGTCATTCTAAATGTATGCGTTGGTTTCATAATAAGGGTGTGCCGGTTCTTTTTCGTGGCGACTCCACTATGATGCGAAAGCACAATAGCTTAATGTCTGGTATAAGAAAATTTTACCTGCGCCGGGTGTATAAAAATGTTGATTATGCTTTGTACACAGGAGTGGCTAATAAAAAATATTTTGTTGATTGTGGTATGAAAGAAAAGCAATTAGTTCCGGCACTTCATGCAACTGATAACGATCGCTTTTTTGCAAATGCAACAGCTAATTGTGAAAAAGCCCTGCAATGGCGACGAGAGCTTGGTGTTCAGGATGATGAAATCACTGTATTATTTGCCGGCAAATTTGAATCGATAAAAAGACCATGGCTTATTGTGCAATTAGCAAATGTTATGAAGCAGAAACCGGTAAAATTTATCCTGGTTGGCAATGGCCCACTTGAACCCCAGTTAAAACAACAGGCTGTAAATAATCCCCAAATTATTTTTATTGATTTTCAAAATCAACAAACCATGCCGGTTGTGTACAGGATGGCAGATTATTTTATTCTTTGTTCTGAAAGTGAAACCTGGGGACTAAGTGTGAATGAAGCAATGGCCTGTGGTTGTGCTATTATTGTAAGTGATACCTGCGGCTGCTGGCCCGACCTTGTAAAAGAAAATGTTAATGGGCATGTATTTAAAAATGACGACATAGAGTCAATAGCTGAAAAAATTATTACATCAGCTGACCAAAAAAAAGAATTGAAAACGATGAGTGAAGCATCGAAATCAATAATCAGTAAATACAGCTTTGAAAAAATTGTGGATTCTGTTAACCTGCTTATGAATACGCTGTAATAGAATGGATATAACTGCACCGGCCATATCTGTAATACTACCCACTTATAATGGATTGCCTTATTTAAAGGAGTCCGTTTCCTCAGTGCTTGCACAGCAGTTTACAAACTTTGAGTTTATTATTCTCGATGATTGTTCTACTGATGGTAGTTGGGAATATCTTCAGTCTGTTACCGACAATCGCATCAGGCTAATGCGAAACAATACCAACAAAGGGTTGTTCCCAAATCTTAATATCATGATCAGAAAATCCACAGCGCCGCTTATAAAATTGTGGGCTCAGGATGATATTATGTATTCAAACTGTCTTGAAACAATTGTAGCATTTCATGCAACACATCCTGAAGTGGCCTTTAGTTATACAGGAAGAGATTTTATTGATGAAAGCGGAACAATTACTGCACGCCACGAAAACGATCCTACCCCTGAACTAATTGACAAACTGCTCCATGCTAAGATCGCTTTTTATACAGGCTCCATTGCTGGTAACATCGCCAATGTTACAATCAGGAAAACAGCTCTTGATAAAGTTGGTTTATTTAATGAAGAGATGAAAATAAGCGGCGACTTTGAAATGTGGGTGCGGTTGTCTTTGCAGGGACTGGTTGGTTTTATAAAACCCAACGTGATACAATTACGAAATCACAGCGGCCAGTTGAGCAGGAAAGAGGAGTATTATTATTATCACATGAAGGAAGACATTGCAGCTTACCGGATATTGCTAAACAGTATCAATCCTGCACAGCAAAAAGCAGGAAGAAGACTTTTGAGAAGACATAAGCTGCTCTTTTATTATACACTAATGCTGAAGTGTTTTTTAAAAGGCCAGCTTGGCACTGGCATACTTTTTTTAAAAGCGCTTAATAGTTTTGATAATATTTTCATCCTTACTTGTCAATATATCCGGTCAAAACTTTTTGGAAAACAAAAATTTGAACACACAGCGCTGCCTGCTTAGTGCAGCAACTTAACAATTAAAAATGCCACTCATCCTTCTTTTCATGGTACTATGTGTCTTGCTCAGCGATCAGCCTGTGCTGATGGCAACAAGCCTGGTGACATATGTTGGTATCATACGTTTATTCTGGAAAGATGGAGAACCCAAGATTATCTTTTTCGGGTTAACGCTGTTTTGGTTATCAATAACAGTAAAGCTTTTTTATGCAATCTATGAAG
>CAZBTD010000020.1:27216-38616 GCA_964494815.1 uncultured Ferruginibacter sp.
GTTTATTTTATTCATGGCCTTTACCAGATTGTATATGCCCTTATTGATCTTAAAATGGGTTTCATCTTTTTCCTGGTATATTCTCTTTTCAAAAGAAGGGATAACCTCCCCTTTGCGCTTTCACTTCTTGCCTTTGAAATAATTTTAAGTTTTTTCAGCCTTTTCAGTTCATTCAAAGAAATTCTCTTTACCGTACTTATCGCACTAATGACACCCAAGCTCAATATGTCATTTAAAAACGTGGCCCGGTACATGGTGGTAGGCTTTGTTACCTTGTACATGCTTTTTAAGTGGCAAACAATAAAAGGTGAGTACAGGGCTTTTTTAAATAAGGAATCAAAGGAGCAGGTAATTAAAGTATCGCAGGAAGAGGCATTGGATAAATTACAGGAACTGGCTGCAGAAAATACCGATGATAAAAAGTCCGAAGAAATTCTTTATGCAAGTATCGACAGGCTTTCTTATATCGAGTTTTATTCCGAATCAAGATTAAGGGTTCCCGATTTTATACCGTATGAAGCCGGTAAATTATGGACAGCAAACATAGCACACATTTTTTTGCCAAGGATTTTCTTTCCTAATAAAGCTGCCATTGATGATTCACAAATGGTAAATAAGTACTGTATTAAAAAAGTACTTACAGCCAAGTCTGGCGTTACATGGAGCCTTGGGTTTATAGCGGAAAGTTATATTGATTTCGGGCCGGTATTTATGTATGTAATTATTTTTTTAGTAGGTATTTTTATTGGATACATATATACCCTTATTATCAAAAAAAGTATCAACACATTTTGGGCTTATACAATGGCATTGCCATACTATGCAAAAATTGCAATTAATGGTACGCCTGGTACAAAAGTATTGGGGATGACGCTTACTTACTTCATTGCCTTTTACCTTTTCAAGAGGTTTTTAATGAAGCCAATTGATGTGTATTTAAAAACAGGTGTATTTAAGTTTTAGTGTTTCTATCGACTGATTAAGAGTATATCGTTGAAAAAGATAATTGTTTACTGTATTAAATTTTTAACTGCCTACTTCCTGTTGTATTATGGTTCTTATGCAATAATTGGGCTGAGTGTAAATGGTGGATACTATAGCCCTTTTGTACATGATTGGTTTAACTATCCAGCCTGGCTACGGGGGGCATTGCTGCATACCTCCAATTTTGTACTGGAAACTTTTGGATACAAGGGCATGATAACAGAACCTTTTAAGGTAGGACTTGTTGCCGGCAGATCGGTTAAAATAGTATATAGTTGTCTTGGCCTGGCCATTTATTCATTCTGGATAGCGTTTATTTTCGCTAATGCCGGCTCTTTAAAAAAGAAATTCTCTTTTATGCTTGGCGGTTCCTTGGTTATTTTTTTAGTGAACACCGCAAGGATTGTGCTGTTGGTGATCACTGCAAACCGAAACAAGTATTCTTATTTTGAATTGAATCATCACACATTTTTTAATATAGTATCATATGGGATTGTTTTTTTGATGATTTACATTTTTGCAAGAACAGATAAAAAGAATGACTGGCATAAATCCACAATCTGACAGGGGAAAGCAAAAAAAATTATTAATACTGACGGACTGGTTTTGGCCGGGTTATAAAGCAGGAGGGCCTATTCAATCCTGTGTTAATCTTTGCAAGTCATTAAGTAACCGGTTTGATATCTATGTACTTACTACAGATACTGACCATGCAACCGATGAACCTTATAGCGGAATAGCTACTGGCAGATGGATTTTGAATAATGACATGCAGGTACATGTGTGTTATTTAAAGAAAAGGGAATTGTCTGCAGAAAAAATTAAGCACTACAGTAAAGATTGCAATGCTGATACTGTTTATCTGAACCATCTTTTTTCGCCACTTTTTGTTGTATATCCAATATGGCTTTTTATTACCGGCCAACTAAAAGGTAAGTTGGTGGTATGCCCACGTGGTGCACTTTACGATTCTGCACTGTCTGTAAAGAAATATAAAAAAGCACCACTGTTGTTTTTGTACAAGTTATTAGGTATTCATAAAAAAATTGTTTTTCATGCCACTAACAACCGGGAACAAGCAGCTATAGAAAAATTTTTTCCCGGAAGCAAAATTGTTGTTGCAGATAACCTTCCTGATACCAATGGGGAATCATTTGTTGACATTGATAAAAAGGAAAATGAACTAAAATGTATTTTTATTTCACGGGTGGTACCTATTAAGAATCTTTCTTTTCTTTTGCAGGTATTAAAAGATGTTACAAAGCAAGTACAACTCACAATCGCAGGTCCGGCAGAAGACAAATCATATTTTAACGATTGTATGCAGCTTGCCAGTGAATTGCCAGGAAATATTTCTGTAAATTATATTGGCCCTGTGGCCAATGCAGAGGTTCGTTCACTTATACAGCAGTATCATTTATTTATACTGCCTACAAAGGGAGAAAACTTTGGTCACTCTATTATTGAAGCGCTTTTGGCGGGCCGGCCGGTACTTATAAGTGATCAAACTCCCTGGAATGATGTGAATAAGGCTGGCGCAGGTTGGGCATTGTCATTGGATAACCCCGGAGCTTTTACTGCTGTAATTGAAGTTTTAGCAGCCTGCAATCAAGAGCAATACAGTAACTATAGTAAGGCCGCATGGAGTTTTGCAATAACGTATGCTTCAAAAAATGATGCAATAATGAAGTATGAACAATTGTTTGAATAATATTTTTTCATCCTGATATCATTTGCCAGTGCAGTACATTAAAAACCTGTTTCAATTATTAAAAGCAGATCACTGGATTAAAAACCTGTACCTGTTTGCACCACTTTTTTTTAGTGGGCAGTTTACTGGCACAGAAGTGTTAATCCATGTGTTATTAGGGCTGTTATACTTTTGTCTTTCTTCATCGCTTATTTATATAATAAACGATCTTGTCGATGCTGAAAAAGACAGGCAGCATCCTGTAAAAAAAATCAGGCCTATAGCTTCCGGCGCTGTTTCAAAAAAAGCAGCTTTATCAGTAATTGCTATACTTATTGCCATACTGGTTGCCGGCGCTATGCTTTTTAAGCCAGCCTTTATTATAATAGTTTGCATTTATATTTTAGTGAATCTTGTTTATAGCTTTTGGCTCAAACATATTGCCATTATAGATGTATCTATTATTTCCACCGGGTTTGTACTACGGGTATTGGCCGGGGGCATACTTGCAGGTGTGGAAGTAAGTCATTGGCTGATTATAATGATTTACTTGTTATCTATGTTTCTTGCTTTAGCCAAACGGCGGGATGATTTGGTTTTAGTAAATAACAATGTTACGGATGCCTCTGTACGGAAATCAGTAAAAGGATATAACCTGGAGTTTATGCAGGCAGCCCTTGTTATTATGGCCACAGTGATGATTGTGTGTTATCTCATGTATATCACTTCTGCAGAATCAAAAGAAAGGCTGCATTTTGAATATGCTTATTTCAATTCATTTTTTGTAATAGCAGGTGTAATGAAGTACCTGCAAATAATTTTTATCCAGAATAAAGCAGGCTCGCCGGTTAAAATAATTTTGTCTGATATTTTTATCCAGGTATGTGTTGTGTTGTGGCTGTTATCTTTTTTTGTGATGTTGTACTTTTTAAAATAATTCATGATTTCGTCTGTAAAGAACCTTAACAGGCTTTTATGGCCTGTTTTTATTGTAATAACTGCTCTGTACATAGTATTCACTTACTATGGTTTCCCGGTACTTACATACGATTCGGAATGTTTTTTGCCTGCAGCGATATCCGTTAAAAATGGCAATGGTCTTGTAAATCCCTTTTACAATGCAGGCTTTATTCCTGGTGGTAAATTTCTATTTTATCCACCGCTGTTTCCTTTAACTATCTCAGCGTTTATGTTTGGTTCAGGAGCTTTGGCTTTGTACGGTTCTATACTGTTGGTTAATCTTATTTCTATTTTTATTTCACTGCTTATTTTCCAAAAATTAAGTAACAAGTTTTACAACCCGGAGCATAAAAATGTATGGTTTTTGTTGTTTGCTATTTTTTGGATACCTGCCAACTGCACATTTATCGTTCCCAATAACTCAAGACCAGAAATGCTATGCAGGTTATTGCTTTATTTAATGATATTGTTGCAGTTAACTAATGTTTGGTTCAAAAATTTTGTATTGGGAATTATTTATGCAGCAGCTTTTATTACATCTCCAATATTCGGCCTGTATCTCACTGCTATAATTTTTCTTTGTTTAATCTGCTTAAACAGCCTGCAAGGTATTGTGTCATTTTTAGCAGGCGGAGGCCTGGTACTGATATTATTTCTTTTCTTTTATCCTTATACTATTAGCGATTTAATCGATACAATGAAAAAGCATTCAGAAAATGTTATTCATTTGCGAAATGAGGGTTTTTCAATCAAAAATTTTATCACATATCACTTGCTGGCTAATAATGCCAGTTTTGGAATTTTACTTTTTATTGCTTCAATCACTACAACTATATATTATTTTAAACCTGTTGTTAAAAAAATGAGGATACCTTATCTTATTACTTTAGTTGTATTAGTTTTTTTAATTTGGTATTTTTCATTTAGGAACCTGCCCACTTCTTATTACATGTATGTCCTCTCTCCGTTATTCCTGCTTCTTGTTGCATATGCCTGGTTTAAAACTAGCAACCGTATCACTAAAGTTTCAATTACCTTGCTTGTAATATTGGTTTCATTTTCTTTTTTAAGGCTCAGCCTGTCATTTATCACCAATGCAGGTAAAGCCAGGTACAGTCTTGTTTCTGTTAATAATCAATTTGAGGAATACAGGATGATGAGTGGGAAAAAAGTGGCAGTGTCAAATGGGCTATGGCCTTTTTTTACTGATAATTTTCAATGCATCCCTTCAATTTATAGCGGGGCAAATGATATTGATGCTGATTATATAATTCAGCAGCAATATGCTTCCGGCAAATTAGTGCCAGACAGCATACCCAATTATGTGCTGGTAAAAAATACATTTGATAAAAACACTTCTACCATATCAAAACTGCTTTCCAATAAATATGCACCATTTTATCAATATGCGGTTTACAAACGAAAATGAGAGCAATAGTTTTTTTTGATTTTGATGGAACCATCACAAAAGGAGATTCATTTCTCCGGTTTCTTTTTTTTAAAAGACCAGTAAATGCGGTATTGGTAATTAAAGTTTTGAAATCGCTTCCCGTATTGGCTGCATGGAAGCTGGGTATTTGGAATAATAACAAAGCAAAAGAAAAAATATTTAGTATTTTTTTTAAGGGCTGCGATGAAAATATATATACAAATAACTGCACAGCTTTTGCAAGCACTATTTTGCCAGTCATATTAAAGCAGGAAGCAATCGAAAAAGTTAAGTGGCATAAAAGCCAGGGGCATATTGTTGTAATTGTATCTGCCAGTGTGGAAAGTTATATTTCTCCATTTGCTGCTGCACATAATGTGGAATATATTGCAACAAGAGTGGAAACGTTGGCTGGGAAACTTACCGGAAAATTCAGCAGCAAAAATTGTTATGGAATTGAAAAAGTAAATCGCATACAGGAACAATATAACTTAGCAAATTATAATACGGTGTATGCCTATGGTGATACAAGAGGAGATAGGGAAATGCTCGGATTAGCAGACAAACCTTTTTATAAAAAATTTCATGATTAAGTAAATAGCATTTGTAATTAAATGTCCCAGCTCAGCAAAGTAAATAACGCATTGTACAAAACCACCATCCAGATTGGTGCAGGCAAACTAAAGCAGTTGTGCTGGTATTTTGTAAATGTTTTTTTCCTTAAAAACACATTGGTGATAAGTTCCGGGATAAAAGTTTTTTTGCTTCGGTTGTTTGGTGCAAAGCTTGGCAATGGTGTGGTAATAAAGCCGGGTGTTAATGTAAAATATCCATGGAAATTAAAAGCAGGCAATCATGTTTGGATAGGAGAAAAAGTATGGATTGATAACCTGTCAGATGTTGTGATTGGTGACAGTGTCACCTTGTCCCAGGGGGCAATGATACTTACCGGTAGTCATGATCATACAAAACAAACATTCGATTTTATTTCTTTGCCGGTGGTGCTGCAGGATGGTGTGTGGATTGGTGCAAGGGCAGTAGTATATGGCGGTGTTACCTGCGAAAGCCATTCGGTACTTGGCATTAATGCAGTGGCAGAAAGTAATTTAAAACCTTACACTATTTACAAAGGCAATCCAGCTGTGCCAGTGTTGCAAAGGGTTATTAACTAATTTTTTATTTCCGATTTAAAAAAAGTATATGGGCAAATTTGCCGGATTGCTGAAACGAGTTGAAGAAACAGATCCGCTTCATGGGAAAAAAGTAAGGACAGACCTTGCAGAATTTGATGCGGCCTTTTATGAAAAGGCAGATGCTTTTGTTACACGTTTTGAAAACTATCTTACAGAAAAAGGCAAAACCTTTGAATACGGTATTGATTGCTATTTTAAAATGATAGCAGATGTAAGAAGTGAAACCAAGCATTTTGTACGCACTGGTGAATATACAAGCAAGTCTTTTGATGAAGTAAACAAACGGGTGTACAATAACCCTGATGTGATGGAGTATTATATGAATGGCTTGCTGCTGTCGCAATTTTTGTGGGCACACCATTATACTATACTAAATTATTTTACAGGTAAACTGTCCCAATATGCCACAGGCACCAGGCATTATCTTGAAATGGGAGGGGGGCATGGCCTGTATATTTCAGAAGCGATACGCCTGCTGGATGCAGGTACAAAATTTGATTTAATTGACATAAGCCCGTCCTCAATTGAAGCCTCCCGTTCGCTTATCAATAACAGCAATGTAAATTATATACTCAGCAATATTTTTGATATTCCCGACCAGGAAAAGTATGGCTTTGCCACAATGGGTGAAGTAATGGAGCATGTGGAAGATCCTGTGGCATTGTTGAAAAAAGTTGGTGGATTACTGACAGATAAAGGCCGTATGTTCATTACCACGCCTACCAACGCACCAGCGATTGATCATATTTATCTTTTTAAAAGCGCTGATGATATAAGGGACGTAATTGTAAAAGCCGGTTTTAAAGTACTTGATGAATTGTGTGTGTATTCTGAAAAAGTTACCAAAGAAAGGGCTGAGCGTTTTAAAGTAGCAATGATGTATGCTGCCTTTATTGAAAAAGTATAAACTAAATACACGATGGAAGATATACTGAAGAGGTTAAACGAAATTTTTATTGATGTTCTTGATAATAAAAATATCAAACTCACAAGGGAAACCACTGCTGCTGATGTGGAAGAATGGGACTCCCTTAACCACATACACTTAGTGGTGGAGATAGAAAATCACTACAACATTAGTTTTACATCTGGTGAAATGCAAAACTGGAAAACAGTAGGTGACCTTTGCGATAATATTGCAGCCAAATTAAAATAACTATGGAAGTGCTAAAAAAATGTAATTTGAAAATGCACCATGTTGGTTGTATCACTGAGGATATTGAAGCATCAAAAAAAATATATACTGATGTGCTGGGGTTTGAAAATGTTTCAAAAATTTTTGCAATTGCCGACCAGAAAGTGAAAGTTTGTTTTATTGAAACAGCTCCCGGCTGTTATCTTGAATTGGTGGAAGCAACAGAAGAGAATAAATTTTTTTCTAAGCTGTTGAAATCAAAAGCCCCCTTTTACCACATGGGATACGTTGCAGATAATTTTGATGATACAATTAGTTGCCTTGAGAATAACAGGTTTCATATCATCAACTGTTTTAACTCCGAAGCATTTAGCGGCAAACGCTGTGCTTTTTTATATACTCCCGAAATGCACCTCATTGAGATAATTGAAAATATTCCCGGCGGGCATGCTCTTCAACTCTTTTAGTTTTCTTATCTTCTTTAGTGTTGTCTCTGTATTGTACTACACCCTGGCTCACCGCTTTCGCTGGGTGTTGCTGCTGTTAGCTTCCTGTATCTTTTATATGTTTTTTAAGCCAGAGTATATTCTCATCCTGGCTTTTACAATTGTAGTGGATTATTTTGCAGGCATTGCTATAGAAAATGCAGCCTGCAAAAAACAAAAGTATCATTACCTGCTGGCAAGTCTTATAGCCAATATTGGCGTGCTGGCTGTTTTTAAATACTATAACTTTCTCAATGATAACCTTACAGGCCTTTGCAGGTTGTTTGGTTATACTAATCCTGTTCCCTTCCTCAGTATGTTGTTGCCCATTGGGTTGTCATTTCATACTTTCCAGGCAATGAGCTATACGCTTGAAGTGTATTGGGGGCGGCAAAAAGCTGAAAAACATTTTGGCATTTATTCCTTGTATGTAATGTTTTATCCTCAGTTAGTGGCAGGGCCTATAGAAAGACCACAAAATTTATTGCATCAGTTCAGGGAAAAACATAGGTATCAATATGACAATGTTGTACAGGGGCTCCGCATGATGTTGTGGGGGTTTTTTAAAAAAATAGTAGTTGCAGACAGGCTTGCAGTAATTGTAAATGAGGTGTATGGTGATGTGTGGAACCATACTGGTTTATCATTAGTAATTGCAGTATTATTTTTTGCTTTCCAGATTTATGCAGATTTTTCAGGCTATTCTGATATTGCATTAGGTGCTGCAAAGTGTATGGGTTTTAACCTGATGACTAATTTTAATTATCCTTTTCGTAGTAAAAACTATACTGAATTCTGGCGCCGGTGGCATATCTCTCTTTCTACATGGTTCAATGATTACCTGTATTCTCCATTGGTATTTAGTAAAAGAAAATGGCGCAATAAAGGAGTTGTATTTGCCATCATTATCACATTTGCTATCAGTGGCCTTTGGCATGGTGCCGGATGGACATTTCTAGTATTTGGTTTGTTGCATGGCATTGTGTTATCGTATGAGGCGGTTACAAAAAAATTCAGGAAGCGCCTGGCTGCCAGCATACCCACATTTATTTATACTAAAGTAAGCCTGGTGCTTACGTTTAGCTTTCTTGCATTCACCTGGATATTTTTCAGGTCAGAAACTTTTTCAAAAGCTTTTTATATCATACGCAATTTGTTTTCTGGCGGCAGCAGCTATCAAAAATTATTTGCACCAGGTCTTGTTGATCATTTAACTATGGGTTGTGCTGCCATTCTCTTAATGGAAGGCCTTCACCGCTTATTTGGCCAGCAAAAGTTTCATGAATATGTTGCCCGGCAAAAACAACCGGTAAGATGGGGCTTTTATCTTTTGCTGTGTGCCCTTATAGTTAATTGCGGTCATTATGGAAGCAACCAGTTTATTTATTTCCAATTTTAATAATGCTGTTTAAAAAAGTATTGCTGTTTTGTGTATGCTTCGTTTTGCTTCAGCAATTGCTGTTTCATTTTTTTATTAAAAATGAGGTTTCCATCTTTTGGGGTAACGGTGAAATATCTTCCAAAATGGATTTTATAAAAAAGCACCCCGAAATAAATACTGTTTTTCTCGGCTCCAGTAAGGTAAAGGCACAAATAATACCTGCGGTATTTGATAGTATGGTTAATGAAGGCATAAAGTCATTTAACCTTGGTTGCTATGGTTTGTTTATACCAGAACAATTTGTAGCGCTCGATTATTTGCTTGACAGTACTGAAGTAAAAACAATTTTCTTTGAACTGCGGCCTGCGTATCACATTTTTGAGAGAAACCTGCACATTACAAGAACTATTTACTATCATACTCCTGCAAACTATTTTGCCACACTGAATATAGCTGCCCATGCCAACATCCCTTTTATGCGTAAGCTTAGCACATATTCCACTTTTACTATTGCAGCAACTGAGAATCTTATCAATTTCAACCTGGCAGACGGGTTAATTGCTTACAAAAATTTTGATTACTCTGTATCGCAGGCAGATTATGACACAAGCTATGGTTTCTTTGCAGTGGGCAAGGGACAGAATGCTTCATTTATGCAATCGCATAATGAAATAAATGAACGGGCAGCAATTTCTGAAAAATACATGCAGCAATATAAGAATGGCAGCAAAGACAATCTTACATACAACAAGCCCTATTTTGAAAAGATGGTGGAGATTGCAACTAAGGCAAAGGAAAAGAAAGTTCAGTTAGTACTGTTGTTTCCGCCAGCATTAAGAGAATTTGAGTACAAAGAAATTTTACCATTATTAAAACAACTTTCTTATCTGCCACAAATAAACCTGGCTGATGCAAAACAATACTCCGGGTTCTATACATTCGAAAATAATTATGAAACAGAACATCTTAACCCAAAAGGAGCAAGGCTTTATACAATCGCTTTGGCGGAAGCGTATAAAAGGGAAATGAAATAGCAAATAAGTGTAATGAACAAGCAACTTATAATTTATGGGAAATGCAATTACTAATAAGCAAATAATTAATTTTTTAAAAGCAAACTGCAGTGAAACAGGTTTTATTGATGGCCTTAAAATAAAATACCGTTCGCTTATTTGCCCTTTTATTGACTTGATTAAAAAAGTGAAGCCAAATGAAAAAGTGGGTGATATAGGTTGCGGATCAGGTCAATTCCTTTTATTGGTGAGTAAGTTTGCTCAACCAGCATCAGTTTATGGAATCGAGATAAGCGATAGACTTATCGAAAATGCTAATGATTTATTTGGAAAAGCAAAAGTTGGAGAATATGCCTTTAATACCTTCAATGGCGCAGACTTTCCTTCACAACTTGCAGAAATGGATTGCATCTTTCTTATTGATGTCATTCATCATGTGCCATCAAACAATCTAGCGGCTTTTGTAAAACAACTCTACAAAGTAATGAAGCCAGGTTCGAGACTTATTTTGAAGGATATTAATAAAGGGAATCCTTTGGTAGTTTTCAATAAAATACATGACGCTGTTTTTTCTGGTGAAATTGGAAACGAAATATCCTTGGAAAATGCAGAAGTATTATTGCAAAATGCAGGTTTTAATATCCTGGAAAAAACAAAACGCACTATGTATGTTTATCCACATTATACAATTGTGGCAGTTAAATAAACTATTTATTTTTTTTCATCTTGCAAAATAAGTGTGTAATAATTGTTACTTATATTAAGCTTCTTTCCCTCTTGAAAATGATGATTGATTTTGATAAGGGCTTACATAGTGGTTTTATTGCGGAGGACTTTGAAAAAGTTTTTCCCCACCTGGTAGCAACAAATGATAAATGAGATAAGTCAATCAATTATATTGAACTAATCCCTTACTTGGCAGAAGGTATTAAAGAACAACAAAACGAGATTGAATTACTAAAAACGAAAATCGCTGAATTAAAAAGCAAAGAGGTGCAGCCACAACAGCTACAAGCAAAAATGAGCATCAGTTGTATAGAAGTAGTGCCAAACCCTGTTACTGGAGTGTCAGTAATTTCTTATAAACTAGAAAATAAAAACCTGCCTGCTTCTCTTGTAATTTATAATTT
>CAZBTD010000021.1:0-7121 GCA_964494815.1 uncultured Ferruginibacter sp.
CAGCCTTGATTTTTAGCCTCAAACCCTTACCTTTGCTGCCCCGTTGAAAATTCGGCGGGATTAACAACATTTTTTAAACACAAATTAAAGGGAATGAACAATTACGAATTGATGGTGATTTTTACCCCTGTGCTTTCTGAAGAGGAATTTAAAGCCGCTCAGAACAAGTACGCTGCCTTAGTTAAAGAAAATGGCGGGTCTGTATTGCACACTAATCCCTGGGGATTAAAATCGCTGGCGTATCCCATTGCCAAAAAGACTACTGGTCTTTATTGGGTTCTGGAATATAGTGCGCCATCCAGCTTCAATGAAAAGTTGAAAACTCAACTTTTACGTGACGAATCAGTTATGCGTCACATGTACACTGCACTCGACAAATACGCCGTTGAGTACAATACAAGAAAGAGAAGTGGCGTAAAATCTGAAAAACTTGAAAAAGCGGAGGCATAATCATGGCAAAAGCAAATGAAATCAAATACTTAACAGCCATCAAAGCTGATAAGCGCCCAAAAAAATACTGCCGCTTTAAGAAAATGGGCATCCATTATATCGATTATAAAGATGCTGATTTCTTGAAAAAGTTTTTGAACGAGCAGGGCAAATTGTTGCCACGCCGCCTGACTGGCAACTCATTGAAGTTCCAGCGCAAAGTGAGCGATGCAGTGAAGAAGGCACGCCAAATGGCTATTCTTCCTTACGTAACAGATTTATTAAAATAGATTTTTTCACCACCCTAACCCTTTAGTGGGGAAAGTGCCGGTAAAATGGTATTGGGTAAAAATGCAAAACAATGCAGGTAATATTAATTCAGGATGTAAACAACCTTGGCGGTGCCAACGAACTGGTAACAGTAAAAAATGGCTATGGCCGTAACTACCTTATCCCTCAAAAATTTGCGGTAGAAGCTAACCCTTCTAACCTGAAACAATTGCAGGAAAGGCAAAAGCAACAAGCTAAGAAAGAAGCTAAATTATTGGCTGAAATCAACAGCGTAATTGCTAAACTGGCTGAAGGCCCATTGAAAATTGGCGCTAAAACTGGTACAAGTGGTAAAATCTTCGGTAGCGTAACTTCAGTTCAAATAGCACGTGCTATTAAAGAACAAAAAGGCTACGAAATCGACCGCCGCCGCATCCATATTATTGATGAAGTAAAAGAACTCGGCACTTTTAAAGCAAAAATCGACTTTGGCAACAGTAATGAAACTGAAGTTGAATTTGAAGTTGTAGCTGAATAATTCTTTAGATATTTTTTAAAAGCGGCTTGTAATAGGCCGCTTTTTTTATTTGGGGGTAATGGAATTTTGCTCAAACAACTCCATTTACTAAGTTTTACACGAAATCCTTATTTTTTTTAATAATCCCCTATATTTGTAATGCTTTAATGTTTTAGTGTTTAGTCGCTGGCTGATAATAATACCCCTCAAAGGCCATTTTCAGTTCATTGTACCAACTAAGTCATTATGGTTTTTAATTAATAAAAAAAGTTTTTACAATGAACATTTATGTTGGCAACCTCAGTTGGACAATGACTGATGACGATTTGAACAATCTATTTTCCCAGTACGGAGCAGTTACAAGTGCAAAAGTGCTTAAAGACAAAGTAAGCGGCCGCAGCAAAGGTTTTGGCTTTGTTGAAATGGACGATGCTGATTCTGCTAATGCAGCCATCGCAGCACTTAACGACTTTGAAGTACAAGGCCGTAAATTAAAAGTAAACGAAAGCCAGCCAAAGCCTGAAGGCAGCGGTGGTGGTGGTTTCAAAAAACGTAGCTTTGGTGGCGGCGGCGGAAGCCGTGGCGGCTATGGTGGCGGTGGCGGAAGCCGTGGCGGTTATGGTGGCGGTGGCGGAAGCCGTGGCGGCTATGGCGGTGGAAAAAGTGGTGGCGGTGGCTACAACAAAGATTATTAATCGTAACGCATTTATAATAAATCTTAAACCTCTTCATATTAATGGAGAGGTTTTTTTTATGACCAGTTACTAAAACCTGTAGCCTACATTAACCCCCATTGCCCTGATGCCAAACCACTGGCCTGAAGTTTTAAAAGCTGCACCGTTGGCATTGGCTGGTTCATACAAATCAATTTTTACCACAGAAGAAAGAAGTTCTTTCATCGGCCTTAGTTTAACTTCATTCAGGGTCACTTGCTCATCTACTGTTAATGTGCCTCTGTATTTAAAATCTCCGCTGTTCACTCCATAATTTAAACCCACAATCCACCAGTCCAAAGAAAATTTATCGCTTAGTTTCCATTGTGCACCCACCTGCAACCCGGCTGTAAATGTGTTTATATGGCCCTTAAAAACCGCCACCTTTGCAGTAAACTGGTTTGTTTGCGAATTGTAAGCCCAGTAATTAATCGGTGCATCACCGGAGTAATAATTATAACTTAAGAAAGGCCCCAAATAAAAACTTTCCAATACTCCTTTTTTGCCAAGATAAAACCTGTATTCAGGTGTTATCCCAATATTACCCAGCTTAGCAAGGTCGAGCCTGATAGTGGTATCAGTAAATAAATCTGAAATTGCCTTCTGAAACGGAATGCTGCTTTCTGGGCGATACCTTATTGCCAAAGCAAAAGAATGTTTTTTATCAATTGCTTTTTCATACTGTAATGAAAAATTTTTAAAGAAAAGCGCTGGCACATTTATCTTGATAATATTATCATCTTTCTTTTGTGCAAATACAAAAGAGCCAGCTGCAAAAAGGATTGCAAAAAGTACAACTTGCTTTTTATACAAATTTTTCATTGTTACAGGGATTACATTTTCTGACATGAAAATAACAATAAAAAAACGACACAGTGTAAAGTTTATTTTTTAGCAGGCAACAATGCCTGGGATAAATATCCCAACGTTATTACCAAAATAGCGCCGATAACATTGAGCCAAAGAAATGAAACGATATCGGCCATATAAATTACTATCACTAAGATTTGCGAAAGAAGTGCAGCTATAAAAACTGCATGTCCCCGTATTTTTTTAATCCAGAAGGCCACAAGAAAGATTCCGAGTATTACACCATAAAAAATAGAGCCGAGTATATTCACAGCTTCAATAAGGCTATTGCCAAGGTTGTAAGCAAACATTGAAACAATAATTGAGAATACACCCCATGCAAATGTGTACCAGCGTGCAATACGATAGTCATCTTTTTCTGTACAATTTTTATTGATGAATTTTTTATGAAAGTCAACAACTGTACAGGAAGCAAGCGAATTTAATGCTGCAGCAATGCTTCCCCAGGAGGCAAGAAATATCATTGCAATTAATAAACCTACTAAACCTTTTGGTAAATTTTCGATAACGAAACGGAGAAAAATATAATTAGTATCAGTTGCTTTTTTATCTCCATTTGCAATCCTTATTACTTTTTTATACTGTGCCCTTACGGTATCAGCAGTTTTAAAATCCCGTCGATCAAGCAAACCAATGTATTGTAATTCCAGTGCTTGTAATGAATCTTTGTACACTGTTTTATTGGCCGCTGCAACCTGTACTTTATCAAAATACACCGGTGGCTTATTGTATTGATAAAAAGTAAACACCAATATACCCACCAGTAAAATTAAAAACTGCATTGGCACTTTTACCAATCCATTTACCAGCAAACCAATCTTGCTTTCTTTATCACTTTTTGCAGTGAGGTAGCGGCCCACCTGGCTCTGGTCTGTACCAAAATAACTAAGCGCTAAAAACAAACCACCAATAACACCACTCCATATATTGTAAGTGTCTTTAAAATCAAAACCACTTTTTGATACCCCCGAAGTTATCACATTCATTCTTCCCTGCTTGCCGGCAGCCGCAAGAGCATCAGTAAAACCAATATTGGCAGGCAACAGGTGCACTACCATATAGCCTGCTAAAAACATTCCTGCCATCACAATTATCAATTGCAACTGCTGTGTGTAAGCAACCGCTTTGGCTCCACCACCAACGGTGTAAATAATTAGAAAGCCTCCCATCACAAGGTTGGTGTAATAAATATTCCAGCCGAGTAACGAACTTAAAATAATTGATGGTGCATAAATACTGATGCCGGTGGAAAGCCCTCTTGACAGGAGAAATAAAAATGATGTAAGTGTTCTTGTTTTTACATCAAACCGGTTTTCCAAAAACTCATAAGCAGTATAAACTTTTAATTTGCGGAATACAGGAACAAAAAAGATACAAATGATAACCATTGCAATTGGCAAGCCAAAATAATATTGCACAAAACGCATCCCGTCTGTATAAGCCTGGCCCGGTGCACTTAAAAAAGTGATGGCACTCGCCTGCGTGCCCATGATGCTTAGCAAAACCAAATACCAGGGCAAAGTATTATTGCCAAGAAAATAACCATCAAGATTTATGGTGTGCCTGCTTTTATACACACCATAAATGATAATGGTTAAAAGAGCAACTATCAGTATGGCCCAGTCAATAAAACTCAACGGTATTTTTATTTAAAGTAAACAGTAACAAAATAGTACAACAGTATTTGCAGTAATAAGAAAATAATTACAACTGCATACCATTTATTCCAATATGGTTTTGAATCTTTGTTCTCCATTTTATTCGTTGATACCTTTGCCGACCATTTTTGATTGAGGTGCTTTTTTATTGCTAGTTGTTTTTCTCTCACTTCCTGGTTTGCCAGGCACTTGTGGCGGCGCAATTAGATTTGCAAACAACCTGTATGCACCCGGTACACCTGCAGGCAACTCACGGAAGAAAACCAAGCCGGTATAAACAAATTTCCCTTTGCCATAATTAGCGATTATCAAACTTCCATCATCAGGCTTTTCACCTGCATCATTCATACTAATAATGCGTTGATAACTGCTGTCAATATTTTCTGCATGATAAATACTTCGTTCCTGCACCCAGCCTTCAAAATCTTTTTCTGTTATTTTATTAGGATAGTTTAAGGCAGGATGATTAGGTAAAAGGAAATTTACTTTGGCATTTTCATCTGTTACCCTTGTACGGCTTATGCTAAATGGATAAGGGCCAACTTTACTTTTGATACTGCTGATAAAATTGCTGGTGTTGTATTGGGTGAGTAATACTCCTCCTTCTTTTACATATTGCATGAGTGGCTCATATACATTGCCCATCCAGTCGTTGGTATTGTATGCCCTTATACCGGTGATGATGGCATCGAATTTTTTTATGTTGGCTATTGTAATATCTGATTCTTTTAGTGTGGTTACTTTGTAGCCCATTTGTTCAAGGGACTGGAGTACTTTATCGCCTGCTCCGGGAATGTAGCCGATGTTTTTCCCATCCTCTTTAATATCAGAAATTAAAACTCTTAGTTTAGGTTGTATAAAATATTTTATAGAAGGTATATGGTCATAATTAATTTCCTTAGCTTCTTTATAAATCCCATAAACCCCTTCATTTAATCTATCTTTCGAAAAGTCATTTAAGTTAATTTCAAAAGGAGATGTATGTGAATACTTACCTTCTTTTGACAACTTAGAAAGCTCATCGTAATATTCAACGGAAGGTTTCAAATTCTTTCCATCAGTATGCAGAACATAGTTTTTTCGTAAATAATGGTGATGTTGCCAATTAGCCAAATTGAATAAATTAATATTAGGATAAATGCTCATCGTAATTTGTGGGTAAACAAATACCGGCTGATAAATCTCTCCCTTCACCGGGTCAGTAAACTTATACCGAAAGGGTTTTGTAAAAACAAAATCCACTCCTTCAATATTTGTTTTGAACTGAACACTCATTGGTTCATTCTCTGCTTTGCCAATTAACTGTTGATTCGTTACATTAAAACTTCCTTTCTCCATTTGGTTTTCAAGCCAGTAAGGCTGTGTCAGTTTTTCTGTTGGTGAAATAAAAAAAGACTCTGAGTAATTGGCGTTGGTGTTTTTAGCAAGGCTGTTAAATGTATGCTGCGAATTAAAAACACTTGCATCAACCGAATTTACATTTGCTCCAAGCCTGTTGTTTACAAGTAAATTTATTTTCAAACTATCTCCCTGTACCGCATATTGCGTATTAGTTGTTGCTTCCATAAACAACCCACTGCTGTTTTCAATTACATTTTGCAGTTCTTTCAACTTTTGCTGTTTCCAGTAACTGTCATCAAGATTATTAATTACACTATACAGTTTTACTAATTGCGGCAGGCTTCTTTCAGTATGCAAATGATTAAAACTGTCGCTTATATTTTTAATAAGGTTTTGAATAACAAGCCTTATATCTTTATCTGTACTGCTAACAGGAACCCTGCTCCAGCCTGCATCCACCCCATCAAACAAATCATTCACTGGCTTCTCCCCTTTTATCGTTTCAAAGTATTCAATCATCGTTCCTCTTTGTGCAGGCACACCAAAGCCCTGGCTCTTATGCTGGCTACGGCTGAGTGCTGCTATCTCTCCATAACTTTTTCCAAGCATTGGATTGTACATGCCAACATCTACTTTAAACTGGCTTTCGTTCTGTGTACTGTTACCTCCAAAGTTGAATGTATTCCACAGCATTCTTTTGGCCTGCCATACAGTAACGCCTTCTTTCAATTGCTCCGGGAATCTTGTTGGGTCTGCCGCCGCATCAAATGCTTCCCTTGCTAAAATACCTGATGCTGCATGGTGCCCATGCCCTGCCCTGCTATCTTCAGGAAAACGGGCAATAATAACATCCGGTTTAAATTTACGTACCACCCATACTACATCACTTAATATTTTATCATGCCCCCATGTGGCCAATGCTTCTTCGGAGCTTTTGGAAAAACCAAAATCATAAGCCCGGGAAAAAAATTGTTCAGCTCCATCAATTCTTCTTGCGGCCAGCAATTCCTGCGTTCTTATCAAACCCAAATCAATGCCCTGCTCATCACCTATTAAATTCTGTCCACCATCGCCCCTTGTTAAACTTAAATAACCTGTCCGGTACATTTTTTCATTTGCCAAATACGCCAGCAGTCTTGTATTCTCATCATCTGGATGTGCAGCGATGTACAATACAGAACCCAGCACATTCAGTTTTTTTAATTGCAGTAAAATTTCTGAAGAAGTATAGGTTTTGGGAGTTTGTGCTTTTGAAAAGCAGAAGACAAAAATTAAAAAGCAGAAAGCAGAAAGTTGTTTCATACAGTGAGTTGATTTGCGAAT
>CAZBTD010000021.1:7221-37483 GCA_964494815.1 uncultured Ferruginibacter sp.
CATTACTTAATAGCAGCTTGCCGCTTTCCCAAAAACTGCGGAACACAGGATTATCAGCAAGGTATATAACATCACCGTTGCCCATTGGCTGCTCGGCTATCAATACTGCATCCTTTATCTTATCCTTTATTTTGCTGCCAACAAAGCCAGCCACATAATTATCTTTTTTTATGATACCCACATTCCATCCTTCTTTTAAAAATTCATACACATTGTCATCCTGCTTTAGTGTAAAATAATTGTTGCCCAGGCCAAAAGAGATTGGATGAGTAGTATCTATATCTACTTTGTAAATAGCGCCAGCAATAAAACTTTTTATACCATCATGTTCGCTTTCGGCAAACTGCTTCAGGTCTGCATAGGTTGGCTTTGGTTCGTCCTTTTTGTCTTTTTCTTCATCAGCTTTTTTTAATTTAATGCCCCAGTCGCCCGATGCCATCTGATTCACTGCATTTTCAATAGCAATTATTTTTCCGCCCTGGCGTACCCAGTTTTTTACATCAGCACTGGCATCTTTATCACTTAAGAATTTATACCTGCCATTGGGCACAATCAGCACATCAATATTTTTCCAGTTTACGTTACTAATATCATCTGCATTAATTAAGGTGATCGGATAATTTAATTGCTCGTCAAACAAATGCCATACTTCACCAGCCCCAGAGGCGTCTGTGCCTTTACCTGTAATCAATGCTACATTTACTTTCTTTATAAAGCGTATTTTTTCACTTCCTAAATCAAAGCCGCTATCCATAAATCCTGATTCGATAGTAGTAACATCTGCATTAAATTTTCTCACTGCTTTCTGTAATGATGACAGTTTATCTTCATTCCCTTTTCTCAATACAATCAATGTGCCTTTTGAAAAACTTTTATTACCTGCTGTAAAATCCCTGGCAGCATAGCGAACTTTTAGTCCATCGTTTATTAATGCAGCCAGCAGCTTTGCATCTTCAAAAGAATTGTATTTTACCACGTATCCATAAGCATTTACAGGCAATACAGAAGGCATGGCGCCTGTTATCTCTTTATTATCTGATACTACTTTCTCTTTTACTGCATATGCCTTCAGGCCATACACATATGGCAACGACCATGCAGTGATATCATAAGTAAGAGAATCAACGAGTTTAGATTTCGGTTCAAATAACACTTTTGTAAGTACTCCCTTTGGTTGAAAAGTACTTACCACTAAACTTTTATTAGTGGTAAAAGTTTCTTCCTTTTGGGTAAAATAATTATATCCTTTTAATGCTGCCCCACTGCTGTAGTAATACTTAATGCTGTTTATGTCGAGCAATTTTTTTAAAGCCTGTATTTTATTTGTATTTACATCGGTTACTACAAACGTTTTATAATCGCCTGCACCATTTGCCCTGGCATCATCAAAAAATTTTTTAAAAGCGGCCAGTAGTTTGTTTTTATTTTTTGAAACCGTTTCCAGCGTGCCCATGGTAGTGGTAAAGTGATGGGCAATTCTATCCTTCAATGTTAAAGTATCGCCTGTACTGGTAATGACGGAACTGCTGCCACGGGGGCCACCTGCCTGTTCAAATGTCATTCCTATGGCGCCATTGTACAAAGGGTAAGTATCGCCGTAAGATGGATAAAATAAATCGAAAATTTCCCTGGTAAAATACAACCAGCCGTTGGCATCAAAATATTTTGCATTGTTCTTACCAATCTCCACCTGGAAACTTCGTTGAAATGGTGTTATTACCTCATGGTAAGGCTCAGCTGCCGGGGCAAAATAATACGGATTGTCATAACCCTGCTCATGATAATCGCTGTGTACCTGGGGCATCCATTCCTGATAAACTTTCAGGCGTTGCTGCGTTTCGATTTGTGTTTGCCATGCCCAGTCCCTGTTGAGATCAAAATTATAATGATTGGTTCTGCCACCCGGCCATGGTTCGCTGTGCTCTCTTGCCTCAGCATTAGGATTAGCTTCTTTACCCACCATTTGCATTTGCCAGTTTACATAGCGGTCACGTCCATCAGGATTAATGCATGGGTCAATAATAACTACTGTATTTTTTAAATATTCTTCTGCATGTGGGTTCACTGGGTTTAATAATTCATACAACACTTTCATAGCTGTTTCGCTGCTGCTGGTTTCATTGCCATGTACATTGTAACTAAGCCATACAATTGCTGGCGCATTTGCATCACCTGGCTTATCATTCAGCAATCCTGTGAGCCGTAAATTATTTAGCCTTATTTCTTCAAGTTTTACCAGGTTTTCTTTTGAAGCGATAAAGGCAAGCAACAAAGGCCTTTCCTCATTGGTTTCTCCATAATGCTTTAATTGAACTTGATTAGCCGCAGCGCCGGACACATAATTAAAATAATTTACAATTTTATAATGCGGTGTAAATTTGCTGCCCAGCGGATAGCCTAAAAATTCATCCGGGCTTTTCAACTGTGCATTAACAACTGTTGTAAAGAAGAATAAAAAAAGGAACGAATAATTTTTCATACTACTTACTGCTTTATGGTAATGTTTATGATGTGGTTTACAAAGTAAGGTATAAGTTGGGCTACTGCAATACCACTTGCAAAAAAAAGCATCAGGTTTGCACTTTAAAATATTATAACATGAACACAGGATTATCAGTTGGAAAAGAATTTTTAATAAGTGTTGTTAAACGTCTTTCGTATTACAAAGAACTCGGTGATAAAACCTTTGCTGTGTTAGATACAAAGGATTTTCACTTTTCCCCTAATGAGGAAAGCAACAGCATTGCTATCATCATACAACATATGGCTGGTAACATGCTGAGCCGTTGGACAGATTTTTTAACTACTGATGGCGAAAAAGAATGGCGCCACAGGGACACAGAATTTGAAATAAAAGAAAACACAAAAGAGCAATTAATTGAAATATGGGAAAAGGGCTGGGCATGCTGCCTCAATGCTATAAATAACCTGGCTGAAGATGACCTGCTAAAAACAATTTATATCAGGAACGAAGGGCTTACTGTGACCGACGCCATTAACCGGCAACTGGCACATTACCCTTACCATGTGGGGCAAATAATTTATGTGGCAAAAATCATAAAAAATACGAGTTGGCAAAGCCTTTCGATTCCAAAAAACCAATCAGGTGATTTTAACAAAAAAATGAAGCCCGGCAAATCATAACCAACATAACAGCCTGCCCGAAAAAACCCTTTAAAAAACATACAATTTCTGGTATTGAATTTGCCCTGTGAGGGCTTAATACCTAATTTTACCGACAATACTTTTTACCTGCGCAAATTCTGGAAAATATTATCGAGGACCCTGCTGGTGCTGTTGCTGCTGATAGTGCTGCTATATGCACTGCTGCACCTGATCCCTGTACAAAACTGGCTGGTAAAAAAAGTAACCGATAATCTTTCTGAAAAACTCCACGCTAAAATCAGCATCCGTCATATCGACTTTGATTTTTTTGATAAACTTGAACTTAAGGGGCTGTATGTAGAAGACCAGTATAAAGACACGTTGCTCTACGCAGGCAGTGCTTCTATAAAAATCACCGATTGGTTTTTTTTGAAAGACAAAGTAACACTTCATTATGTGGCACTGGAAGATGCACAGGTGAATCTTTCCCGTTCAAAAGATACTGTATGGAACCACCAATTCCTGGTTGATTATTTCGGGGGGTCAAAAGAAAGTAAAGACACAAGCGGTGGCATTGATTTAAAACTGGAAGAACTTAAACTTAAAAATATTTCTATAAGGCAGATAGATGGCTGGAAAGGAAAAGATATGCTGGTATCATTAAAAAGCCTTGACCTTGTGGCAGATACTTTTGACCTGAAAAAACAAATAATCAGCATCAGTAAACTGGATATAGATACGCCTGTATTTACACAAAGAGATTACACTGGCGAAAGGGACAGGCTTGGTATCATTCCGCCAAAAAAACCTAAAGACACAACAAAAACACAACCGGGTGGATTGGCAATTTCAGTGATGAACCTGCATATTACTAATGGTACTTTTAATAATGAAGCAGAAACCGAACGAGGCATTTACCCTGGCCAATTTGACGGAAGCCATATTAGTTTTACTGGTATCAATGCAGATATGAAAAATCTGCATTTTGAAAATGACTCATTATCCACCAACATTACACTTGCCACCAAAGAACGCAGTGGCTTTGAAGTAAAAAAGCTTGCAGCAAAAATGAAATTTACTTCAGAGATAATGGAGTTTAATGATCTTGAACTTATTACCAACAAAAGCAGGCTTGGCAATTACTATTCCATGCGCTACGAAGACTTTGATGAAGACATGGGCCACTTTTTACACAATATAAAACTGAGAGGCAATTTTGTAAACAGCGAACTGCATACTGATGATCTTGCATTTTTTGCCCCTGAATTAAAAACATGGAAAAGAGTTTTCAATTTTAGCGGCACTGCAAAGGGAACAATAGATAACCTGGCTGCAACTAAAATGATCATCAAAAGCGGCAACACCACTGTAGATGGAGATATAACGATGAACGGCCTGCCTGATATTGAAACCACGTTTATTGATTTTACATCAAGGCAATTGCAAACAAACTATGATGACCTTGCCGTGCTTGTGCCTTCATTAAAAGAGGTGAATTCTCCAAAGCTAAACAGGCTTGGCAATATTTCTTACAAAGGAAATTTTACCGGCTTTATAAACGACTTTGTTGCGTTTGGAACTATCAATACAAACCTTGGTACCGTTACAGGAGATCTTAATCTTAAATTGCCCGATAACAAACACGCCGTTTATTCCGGTAGTGTTGCCACGCAGGGTTTCAGGCTGGGACAATTTTTAGATGATACTAAGATTGGCGCTATCACATTTAATGGAAAAGTAAATGGCAGCGGATTTAGTTTTAAAAACCTGGATGCAAAATTTGATGGCAATGTACGAAGTGTTGAATATGATGGTTACACTTATCAAAACCTTACTTTAAAAGGTGGGTTTAAAAAGAAACTATTTAATGGCTTTGCCAGCGCTGACGATCCCAACCTTAAGGTGGAAAAGCTGACAGGTACTATTGACTTTAACGGTAAAGTGCCGGTATTTAATTTTGATGCACAATTAAACAAAGCCGATTTTAAAAACCTTGGTCTCACAAAAGATGATTTTAGACTGAAAGGACATTTCATCCTCAACTTTACTGGCGATAATATTGATAACTTTTTGGGCACTGCAGAAGTAAAAGATGCAAACCTCCTGCACAATGGGCAACCTTTGTCATTTGATTACATGGTATTAAAGTCTGACGAAGTTGATGGCAAAAAATACCTGTCACTTCAAAGCAATGAACTGGATGCAAGTGTAGCTGGTAATTTCAAAATACAAGAGCTGCCAAATGCTTTCCAGGTTTTCTTAAGCCGCTACTACCCTGCTTACATAAAAGCGCCTTCTAAAAATATTACGAACCAGGATTTTAGTTTTGAAATAAAAACAAAAAATATTGATGAATACATTCAACTGGTTGATAAAAAACTGAAAGGTTTTAACAACAGCACTATCAGCGGCAATCTTAGGCTGCAAAGCAACGAACTCAATATAACTGCTGATGTGCCCCAGTTTAGTTATGACGGCAAGGAGTTTAATAATGTTTTTGTAGAAGGAAAAGGCAACAGGGATTCGCTGGCAGCAAACGTAAATGTGGATGATATTGCTATCAGCGACAGTATGCACCTGCCACATACAAATTTAATTTTTACTTCGTCAAACAATGTGTCTGATGTAAGCCTGAAAACAAGTGCCAGCCAAACCCTTAGTGAAGCTTCTATTAATGCAAGAGTAACTACACTGGCCGATGCTGTTAACATACACTTCTTCCCTTCATCTCTTATTATCAACGATAATAAATGGGAACTGGAAAAAGATGGTGAGATTACTATTGGCAAATCTTTAATAAGCGCCAGTGATGTAAAATTTGTACAGGGTGAACAGGAAATAAAAATTTCGACACAGGATGCCAGTATTGGTGAATCTAATGATGTGATTGTGGATCTTAAAAAAGTGCATATTGATGAATGGGCGGCCCTTGGGCTTAAAAAACCGGAACTCCAGGGCGAAGCAAGCGGCACTATAAAAATTGAAGACCCTTTTGGCAAACCATTCATTGATTATGATCTAATGACAGACAAGTTTATGTTTGGCAACGACTCGTTTGGTTTGGTAAAAATAAAAGGTACTTATAATGTAGGCAATGGCGTGCTATCGCCAGAAGTAATTTCAGAAAATAAAGACAACCAACTCAACATTACCGGTACTATTAATTTAAAAGACAGCAATGGAGTAAAAACAAGCCTGCTTGTGAAATCAGAAAAACTGCAACTGTCTTTTCTCAATGCCTTTCTTGGTGATTTGTTTAGCAATATACAAGGCACGGCCAATACCACAGGTCTGGCTTTTAACAGCGATGGTACCAATTCAGTAATAACTGGCACAGCAAATATTAATGAAGGCTCGCTGGTGGTGAACTATACACAATGCAAATACAATTTTAAAAACGAAAGCATAGTATTCAATCCTAATGAAATTGACTTTGGGGAAATAAAACTGAAAGACACTCTTAACAATGACGCTACGCTCTCAGGCAGGCTATATCATCGTTTCTTCAACGATACCGAGTTTGATAATATCTCTTTAAAGTCAGACAGGTTTTTAGTACTAAACACTACAAAAAAAGACAACCCGGTTTTTTATGGAAAGGTGGTTGGAAAAATTGACAAGTTTAATATAACCGGCAACCAGGACAACATACTGATAGACATAAAAGGCGAACCCTCTGTAAAAGACAGCAGCCATGTGTACATAGTGAGTGGTAATAGTATTGAAAAAGAAGACATCGATTATATTGATTTCATACAGTTTGGTACTGAGATGGAGAGCAAGTACAAAAGTAAGTCGTCAGCTAATGTGCTGGTGGATATGGAACTAAAAGCTAACCCTTCTTGTAAAGTGGATGTAATACTGGATGAAGCAACTGGTGATATTATTAAAGGAGAAGGAAACGGACTGCTGAAAATAAGAGTAGGCAACAAGGAAGATATGACTATGAATGGCCGCTATGATATTACAAAAGGAGAATACACTTTTAATTTTCAAACCTTCTTAAAAAAATACTTTACAGTAAACAGCGGCAGTAGTATTGTATGGGATGGCGATCCATTTGCAGCCAAGATAAATATCACAGCAGAATATCTTGCTACTAATGTTGATTTCAGGGCATTATCGTCTGGCAGCACAAGCGGCACCGGAAGCTTTAACCAAAAATCAAACCTGAGGATATTGGCTAATCTTACCAATACTTTGATGAAGCCGGATATTGATTTTGACCTTAAGCTGCCGCCAGGCAGTCCTATAACAGATTTTCTCGTTCTAAAAAGATTAGAACAATTTAAACTGGATAAGAATGAACTGAATAAACAAATCACTTCGCTGCTTTTGTTTAACTCGTTTATTGGAGCAGAACAATCTTTTGTTTCGGCAAGTGGCGGCTTTAGTGTGTTGTCAAATACAATCGGCGGTGTGGTATCGGGCGCCATTTCTGGTTTCTTTAATAACCTGCTGCAGAAATATGTAAAGAACCTTACGTTTAATTTTGACCTTAACTCAAGCCTTGACCTGCAACAAAACGTAGAAAAACTGCAAACTGCCGCAAGAAGCAATTTTGTTTACACTTTATTAAATGGAAGATTGATTATTTCTGCCGGGCTCAATATTGATTATAACAACCCATACGCCAACATAAACCGAAACAGCAACCTGCTTATTACACCAGATGTAACAGTGGAATGGATACTTACCAAAAGCGGCAGGCTGAGGGTTGTAGGCTTTAACCGGACTAACTATGATTTAGTTGGCCAGCGAAACAGAACAGGTGTAAGCCTTTCGTACCGGAGGGATTTTAATAAACTGGCAAAAGCATTCAAATTTCTCTTCTTTGAATTCAGCAGCAAAAAAAAGAAAGAAAAAATTGAAAAAGGTAATTAAACAATTTCTGTTTAATCACCTTTTATCTTATTATTTCAGGCTATTTATAATTGTTGTAAACTCTGCAGCAATCAACGAAGCTCCACCAACCAATCCACCATCTACATCCGGTTGTCCAAAAATTTCTTTTGCATTAGCGGCTTTTACACTGCCGCCATACAAAATGGAAACAGAATTGGCTACAGTATCGCCATACTTTGCTGCAATTACAGAACGGATATGTTGCTGCATTTCCTGTGCCTGTGCGCTGGTGGCCGTCTTACCAGTACCAATAGCCCAAATAGGTTCGTAGGCAATGATGAAGTTTGTCATTTGCTCCACAGATAAATGAAAGAGGCTTTCTTTTATTTGATTTTCCACAAAACTGTTTTGTGTGCCGGCTTCTCTTATTTCAAGTGCTTCACCACAGCAAAAAATAGATTTTAATCCATACTCAAAACAAAGATTTACTTTATCAGCCAGCATGGCGTTGGTTTCATTAAAATACTCCCTTCGTTCGCTGTGGCCAAGCACCACATATTCAATGCCTATGCTTTGCAGCATTTCAACGCTTGTTTCGCCTGTGTATGCGCCTGACTTTTTTGAATAGCAGTTTTGTGCTGCTACATATACATTTGCTTTACCTTTCAACTGTTCCTTTATGCTGATGAGATATGGAAATGGAACAGCAAACACTGCAATATGGTCTTTATCCAGCGAAAGGGAGGATGATAAAATATCATTTACCAATGCGTTGCCTTGTGCAAGCGTTAAATTCATTTTCCAGTTAGCGGCAGCTATTTGCTTTCTCATATTTAGTTTGATTGATTGTATAATTGTTGCAAAATGTTTTTTTCCTCACCTGTAATGGATTTCCCTTTTAGTTTTTTCCAGTTATCGATATCGGTAATGGCTTTTTCAAAATCATATTTTTCATTTCCCCATGCAAAATTTTTTACCAATTTTGGTGGGAACCCCTCACCAAATATATTACAACACACCCCTACTACCGTTCCAGTATTGAAGGCAGTGTTGATAGCGGCACGGCTGTAATCGCCCATTATCAAACCAGCTTTAATACCAACCCCAATAAAGTCTTTTGCGTCATTATTCCACATCTTTATTTCACCTGCTGTATTCTTTATATTGCTGTTTGTTGTTCCAGCGCCTAAATTACACCATTCGCCTATAACACTATCGCCCAAGTAACCATCATGTGCTTTATTACTGAAGCCAAGCAGCACCGAATTTTTTATTTCCCCACCTGCACTGCAATAAGGCCCGATAGTGGTGGCAGGATAAACTTTTGCTCCCATCTTTAATGTAGCACCTTCACATAAAGCAAGTGGCCCACGGATAATACAACCTTCCATTACGGTTGCATTTTTTCCAATATACACTGGGCCGGTGGAGGCATTAATAATGCTGCATTCAACAGATGCACCTTCTTCAATAAAAATATTTTCGGGAGAGATGATTTGATTGGTTGATGATATTGGTTGAGATATTCTTCCCGTGGTTATTAACTCAAAATCTTTTCTTACTGCCCAATCATTAATTTGAAAAATATTCCAGGGATATTGAATGGTTTTACAACCGTCCTGCTGATTAGTTATTAAAATATTGCCTTCGTCAGCAATTGTAAATTTTATTTGCATAGAAGGAACAACCGCTGCATTAATCTTTATATTTTCTTTTCCTGAATTTTTTAAAAGTAATTCCCATTTTTCCCTGGTAGTTAAAATCCCTGTTCTTATATCCGCAGCATTTCTTGTAGCCGATAAAGGCCACAAGCTTTCTTTTACAGAGCTATCATCAAAAATTATTTTCACAGTTTAAAACTACAGGTTATTGGGTAAATAAAAAACAGGCTGCTTCATTTTGAAACAGCCTGTTGCTATTGTAGTTCAAGTTGCCGCAACGACTTTGCTCTGGTTAGTTTTCTTTCGTCTTTTCATTTTTCTTCGCCACTTCTTCGAGCAGTTTCAGCCCAAGCAAGCCACTAATAGGTCCATTAGCACCTTCGCTGCCACCACCAATTAAAACATCCGGCATAATCTTAATGTGCTGTGCACCGATAGATTCCATCACTTTCAGTTGAGTAAAGTTATCTCCACCCATCGCCTCTACTGATAGCTTGTAAGATTCTGCATTTGATTTACCAATAGCTAAAATCTTTTCTGCCTCTGCATTACCGGTAAGAGATATTTTTTCAGCATCGGCTTTTGCAAGCAACTCAATTTGTTCTGCATTTGCTTTTGCCAACACACGTATTCTCTCTGCATCACCACTTGCCAATAATTTTAAACGATCAGCTTCAGCAGTAGATTGCAAACGTACACTATTAGCCTCACCGGTAGCTTTCTTTACAGATGCATCAGCAATACGTTCAGCAATCAATACACCTTGATCGGCTTTTACAATTTCCTTTTGTATGTCAGCAATAGCAGTTTCTTTTTCCAGGCTCTGCCTTGTTTCCTGCGCCTGCTTTTCAGTTTCGTAAGTTATCTTTTGCTCTTCTGCAATCTTACGATCCGTTAATGTTTTCATCAGGCTTTCGGGAGGAACGATATCGCCAATCAAAGTATCCACGCCATATACATTATATTGATCAAGCACATGGCCGATATGTTCTTTTGCACTCTGCTGTCTTTCTTTACGGGTGCCGAGGAAAGCAATTACATCACTGTCCTGTGCACTGTTACGGAAATAGTTACCAATGGTTGGTTCCAGCACCTGGCTTACAAGGTTGTTCATGTTACCAAATCGGGCTATCACTTTTGGTGCTTCTGTTGTTGGTATATGAATTATTTGTGACACATCAAGGTTAAAAGGGAAACCATCTTTACTTCTTACTGTGATTGTAGAAAGATGTTTATCCAACTGGTGGCTTTCGCTTCTTGCGTTGGCCCAGTTTAATACAAGATTGGTTGTGGGCACCAGTTCCACTTTCATAATAAAAGGGTTCACAGGATATTTACCTGGGCCTAATGGCTCTGCCCACACACCTTTTTGCCCTTTCGAAACAATGTTACCATGCTTAAATTCCACGCCACTTAGGTCAACGCCTTCCGGGCCCACATAGCTGATAACAACGCCCACATGGCCGATAGGTATCTCTGTCATCTTCACCATTTCAAGCTTGGCAAACCATGGATTCAAAAAGTAAGAACCTGCCAGCATAACCTGCTCCTGCAAGCCCTTATAACCTTCGTTGCTTAAAAAAGTATCCACGTCCTGGAACTTGTTGTGCCCGGCAATAATATGTCCTGCAATTTGTCCCTCCTCCAAAGGTTTACCTTCCATTGTAGTAACAACACCAACAGCATTGTCTGGTATGCTCGCCATCTCAGTAAGTTCCACATTAAACAGGAATGTATTAATACGGTAAGAGCCGGGTGGAATAATAGCCGTTTGCCGTCCCTTGCGGCCACCATTTTTTAAGAATGCAGCTGCATCCTGGAAAGAATCACAGTCAACCTTTCGGCCAAGCACACGGCCTGTTTCCAATTCACTGCCATCTTTTGCCAATACCAAACCTATTTGCCCTGTTGGTATTACGGTAAATGGCTGAAAGGTGATTTCATATTGCCATATCCATTTCCAGAAATACACACCAGGTGGTAATGTTTGCGCCTGGAAACCTGCTTCGCCTTCTGTAGCAACAATGCGGCCCTCGGGCAGTTCCTGCTTACCAAAGAGTACAAATTTTTTTGTAACGAGGCCAATACGGTCTTCCGGCACAATAACAAGCCCAAAGAAAACCCTGAGAATAAATTTGTAAAAAATCAAAATAAAAAGAGGGATACCAATGATCAATCCCCACTTGATCAGTTCATGCGATTCCATGTGTTTATAGGTTTTGTGTGTGAAAAATAAATATTACTACATTACGGGCAGGCAAAAGATGTCCACGAATGATGAACAAATTTTTGCAAGGGCCAGCAATCGTCACTAAAAGTCAGACCAGCTACTAATAAGTCAAACTATTTTCCCGGAGGGGAAGTATTGAAGTTGGTGAGAATAAAACCACAGAGAAAGTAAATAATTTCACCCGTGTCAGGTTCCATTGCAGTAGTTATTAATTTGAAAGCGTAAAGATTGTATAAATGCCGGGATTACCAAATAGAATCCGGGATGAGTGGTAACTGTAATCAATAGCCCGAGGCATTTATGGAAAAAGAACCCGTATAGCTGGTGCAAGCCTGTTTACCCATAACTGGTATTGCAAACCTGACGGGTGAAGCCCATCGGTGGCAATAAGAGCAGGATTGTTAGCAGCAAGTCTTGAATCACCGGTAATGTCAATATAATTAACCTGGTATTGCTCTGAAATAATTTTGTTTGCAAGATTAAAAGAATCAATTTCCCTTGCAACCCTTTCTTTATTATTGGTGGAAACAAACGGAGTAACACTGTAGTCAGGTATTGACAAAACAAAAACATGTGCTTTAATATTTCCAGCATACTGTGTAGCTCTTTCTAGAAGTGTAGTGAATTGTTGCTTGTATTCTTCTAAGTTGCGTCCCTGGTATTGGTTGTTCACGCCAATAAGTAGTGTTACAATATCATATTGAATTTTGAGTGGGGGCGTATTATCAAGCGTTGCCAAAAGATTGCCAGTTGTCCAGCCGGTTTGGGCTATAATTTCTGGCTGGCTAAACCGCAGTCCAACATTATTAAGCATTGCTACTGTTTGCACAGGAAACCTTTCACTTACTGCAACAGATTGCCCGATGGTGTATGAGTCGCCGAGAGCTAAATAAGTTTTGGGTATTATAGAATCAGTACCCGTGGTTGTACCGGGGATGTAATTAGTATCAATAACTACCGGAGGAATGGGTGTGCTTGCTTCTGGCTTTTTGCAGGCAAGGAGTGATAATAATAAAACGAAAAACAATACGACTCTTTTGAACATACTATTATAAACGTATTAAAAACACAAATGGTTCAATAAAAAAAGAGCCTTACAATGAAGGCTCTTAAAACAATTTTCCAATTCAAAGTTATTTATACAAAATCTGGTAATATTCGTCCGCCATCCTGTTGCTGTCAAACTGTACCTGCACATCTCTCATACCATTTTTCATAATCTGTCTCCATATTTCTTTATCATCATAATACAGTGGAAGAATTTCTTTTTCCAGTATTTCATAAATCTGGTTTAGATCATATTCGTCTTGTTCCTGCACATGTACTTTTTCATATTCAATGGGCGGAACCACAAAGCCGTTGTTGGCATGGTTTATAAATTCACAAATCCATCCGTCGTGTGTGCTGAAGTTTACAGCGCCATTCATAGCCGCTGTCATACCGCTGGTGCCACTGGCTTCCCTTGGCACTCGAGGATTGTTAAGCCATAAGTCTGCCGCTTGTTTTAATCTTTTACTCAACGACAATTCGTAACCAATGCACACTGCAACATTGTCGTATTGTTTACTTAAATGTACCAAATGATTAAAATCGTTAATGGCAGGATAATCCAATGGATATGGTTTGCCGGCCCATATTATTTGAACAGGATATTTTTTATTGCTTAGCAAAGCTTCAAAACGTTTGTGATCCCTAGTTAATAACTCTGCCCTTTTATAACCTGCAAAACGTCTTGCCCACACAATGGTAAAAACATTGGGATCTAATAATTTTCCTGTTTGATCAGCTACTAAATCCATAGCCCTCTTTTTCAAAAACCATTTACGATCATCAAACCACACATCATTACTTTCATTCATTGCCTTGTACAGTTGCTTGTCAGCCCAGTATGTCCAGTTTTGTGCATTGGTAACTGACTTTATCTGGCAAATGCCCGGATACTTGCCCCACATTTTGCGGCTTACTTCACCATGCAGTTTTGATACACCATTGGCAAGTTTAGCAAAACGTAATGCAGCCAGCGAATGATTAAATTGGTCATCTTTTATGCCTGTTAATTTGCGTACATCATCTAAGTGCATTCCGCAGAAATAACTCATCTTTTGGCAAAGAAAAATATCATGTTTTTCATTGCCTGCTTCTTCTGGTGTGTGTGTTGTAAATACCAACCGCTTTCTCACATCTTCAACATTGCCAAATTTGCGGTGTAAATAAAATGCAGCACTGATGCCGTGAGCTTCATTAAGATGGTACAGGTCAGGGTTAAAATTAATTTCATCCATCAGCTTGGCACCACCTACACCCAGCAAAATAAATTGTGCAATTTTGGTAGCAGTATTACCATCATACAAACGGTGTGTGATGGTTTGTGATACATAGTCATTCTCATGCAGGTCGGTGCTTAATAAAAACATCGGCGCTGTTTTGAATGTTTCAGGATTGAGGTACCAAACCTTTACCCAAATAGGAGTATCATGTATTGTTATCTGGAATTTAATTCCGGTGTCTTCTAAAAAGTTATAGATCTTTTCATTCCATTGTACCTGTAGTGTTTGGTCTGCATTGCGTGCCTGGTCGTAGTAACCATACTTCCACAAAATACCAATGCCTACCATGTTTTGTTTTAATTCGTAAGCACTACGCATGTGTGAGCCTGATAGAAAACCCAAACCACCGCTATAAATTTTTAATGGCTGGTGTACGGCAAACTCCATCGAAAAATAAGCCACCTTTTTACTGTAGTTCTCATTAACAGCGTAGGGAACTTTAAAATTGGTAAAATTCATATTGGACAAAAAATTAATGAGGGGCAATATTAGAGTTTTTTTCAGGAAAAACGGGCTTTGTTATGAAATATTGTGTAGGAAATACACAGCTATTGCTGAACTGGAAATAGTTGCAAACGTTTGTTATAAACTAATGATAAAAATTTGCAGGGTTGAATTAATTTTTAACAACCCTTGTTCTGAAAATAAAATCATCTGTTATCAAACACAAAATATACACTCCTGCAGAAATTTTACTCTGTGTGCTTATTGAAAATAAATTAGTTCCTATACTACCACTAAAGATATTTTGATAAACTAATCTTCCATCTGCATCGAATAAAATAATCTTAACTGGAGATTTTCTTTCTAATGGAGCCATCACATCAATTCTGTTTTCAAAAGGATTAGGCGCTACCGCAATAACCGATAAATTGCCAAGCCTAATTGTTGCAATCTTACTATAAGAAATTTTTCCATCATTTCCTGTAATCCTCAGTCTGTAATAATTAATACCATTAGCAGGTGTAAGATGTTCCATACTGTAGTTAGAAACATTTATAGCAGCAACTGTACCAATTGCATTGAAATGATAACCATCTAAGCTATATTCAACTGTATAACTAAGAATGTTAATCTGCTCTGCAACAGTCCAGCTGATTTTTACATTTTTGTTATCCTTTGCAGCTGTTAAACTGGTAATAGTAACCGGAACATTGTTGAATAATATTATCACCGTATCGGGCAAGCTTGGAACCGATGCGGCATCCACTTCACTAAAAGTAAACTGCGTTGATGCTATTCCATTATAAGGATCGATCGTTAGCAATAAAGGGTTGTAATTAATTATCACTTGCCCAACTGTGGCAGCAATACCATTATAATACAATATTGCATTTACCGGCAGTGATTGGATAATAATAGTATTAATACCGCTTACACCATCATATATTCCGTCTTCTGCATCACTTCCCGTTAATACTGGCACTTGTAATTGTATTGTTCCTCCGGGATTAGTCCTGTACTCAGCAGTATCATTGGCTATAGGTACGCTGTCAATACCGAAATTCAATTCTGTTACAATGGTGGTATCAATAAGAATGCTGCTAAGCTTTCCATTGACAGTTCCATCATTACCTGCTGAAGCCCCTCCATGCTCGCCTGTGTAAACCCATCCGGCAGGAAGCACAGCTATGGGAGCTGTTGTACCTATGGCGGCTAAGGCTGTACTTAGTATCACAGAGTAAGTACCGGCTGTAACATTGGTAAAACTATATGTACCAGACACAGACACAGGCGCAACAGCAGCAACAGTGTTTGATGTATTTATTAAAAAAGCATTGAGACCTCCGGCATTAGTGCCAAAGCCATTTACAATGCCATCACTTAATCCGTTGGCATCATCAAACACATTACCGGCAATACCTGGATTGCAGGTAACCGCCACACTATCTAAAACAAAAACAGCACTTACATCAAAACATGTATTGGGAACCCTCACCCTCAATTTATAGGTTCCGGTATCAGCAATGGAAGTATATAGAATATCTACAAAAGTCCTTGTTGAAATAATTGTAGTTCCAGCTCCTGCACCAGTAGTTTTTGTCCACTCAAATATGGAGCCTGCATAAACGGAATCCGTAAACAACCTGATGGCAAATGGCAGTGTACACGTTGACAGTAATGCAGGATTAGATCGAATTGAAGGAGATGCAGCTCTTGTAACAGCAACTGTACGTGTGGAAGAGTTTAAGCAAAAATCAAGTACCCTTACAGTTACTGTTGACTGAGATAATGGAAATGTAAAAACCGGGCTTGTTTGTGATGGCGAAGTGTAATGATCCGGATAAGAATTTACAATAGCATAAGTATAAGGCGGGATGCCATCTGACCCGGTAACAATTACAGGGCTGCCAGAACTGCAAGGCGTAAAACTTTGAACAGTGGTAACCTTTGGCTGTACATAATTTTTTACATATACTGTATCGATGTATTTTACGGGGCAATTAATAAAGGAGTATTCAATTGTGTATACACCCGGCCCGGTATCATACAAAAGTATTTGTCCATTTGGGTATGTGGCAATATTACTAATTCCACCAGAGTTAAAGCCAAGTAACTGGTTATGTGCAGAATCAAATACACTTACTATCACATTGTTTTGCGGATCTCCATAACTACGCCAGTTCCCATACACATCACTACCGTTTACACATTTCGTTTTTGAAAAACTGCGATGATAAAAAGGTTGAACATTATCTACATCATTAAAAATAGAAATTGTGTCTGCATTACCACATGAATCAGTAACTACATAAGCATAAGTATGCCCGGCCAGTGTACTGTCATAAGTAATCCATTCACCAGTTACTGCACTATCCGGGCATAAGATGCAGCTGGTAAATGCACTTGCAAAGGTTTTTGTGCTTAATAAATTTGACAAAGCAGTAACAGGCATCCCACCTTCGTATTGACGTATAGTGATAGTGCCTGTTGATTTGGATGGTACAGCTATCCTGTTAGAAAGGTATCCGGGAACACACAATTTCCTTTTCTCTGGCCGGGTCAGTTTCCACTTACGGCTGAGTAATAAAGTATCTACTGTGGAAGTTTTTCCACAAGAGTCTGTAGCAGTAACAATATAAACACCTTGCGGAAGATCAAACTTCCCTGTTGTATCTGCTCCTCCGCCAGATACATCAGGAGAAATACTAAATGTAACTGGCGGCCTGAAATTACCATAAGCAGTGTATTGTATTTTGGATACATTGCAATCAACAAGCTGTGCACCTGCTTTTAAAACTCCAAACATAAATTCCTGCCTGAAATCCCGATACTCTCCGCAATTATCTGCAACCTTCACAGATATTATTAATGGATTTGCATTTGATGGTATTCCGGTAATAAGAAAAGGAAAGGTATTCACCTGCTGGGCATTGGTTGAATCAAAATCACCTATCCCATTTTTATATATTGCTCTCACATGAATAGACAATGGAGTAAAGAGAGAGCCTGAAAAAATTATGTTACTGACTGTAACACTATCGCATTTTATTTTTATTACAGGTGCAAAATCCCATTCGTTTGAAATGCTCCTTACCTGGTCAGTGCTGATGAAATTTCCACAGGAATCTTGAATGCCAACGATAATTTTCCCGCCAGCTATATCACTCTTTGTAGCTTTAAAATTTATTGGCAATACAGTAGAAGTATAAACTACTGGTACCTGGCCGAAAGCATAGCTTACCACCTGGTACAAAGTACCGGCAGTAGCCGGTGGCGAAACGGATAAGGATACCAGCGAAAACGTATCACAAGATATCTTATTGATATTACCACCACTTACTACAGGCATTGCGACATTTGTATAGGTTAGTGGTGTGTAGATAGCTTCGTTACCACAAGCATCATACACTATAATTTTAACCCTCCCGGCACCTACATCCATACTGGAAAACAATGTAAACGCAGCTGGCAATGTGGTTCCACTTGCCCTGACAATACTGCCACCACTTGTATCGTAGTTAATAATTTCGTAATGCCCTCCTATTGGAAAAGATGGGTTAACAGTAAGTGAGTTTAATGAAAAAGTATTACAGTTAATAAAACTAACAGGTGCAGCAGTAATGGAAATTGATTGAACATTTCCGGCAACAATTACATTTCTTGTTTGCACATTCTGGCAAGAGTCCGCTGCCTGTAATTTATATTGCCCCGCAGGCAAACCGGTAAAATTACCAGTACTATTTGAAGTGCCTGCTTGTGCAGGGCCTTCAATAATTGTATATGTATAAGGGGGTCTTCCATTTGTCATTTGTCCTGTAATAGCCCCGTTTGGTGAAGAGCAATTGGTAACACTTATTGTCACAGGGTTGTAATCATTATTACCCGGCAAAACATAATTGCCCGGAACGACAATACCTGGATATGTAAAATCAACTCCGTTTTGATCAATAATTTTAAAGTCATAAGAACCTGGAAATAATGCAGCAAACGTATCAGGCAGGCTCTGCGACACATGTGTACCAGTGGGTGTGTATGAGAGGGGATAACTGATAGCAGACAACTGGTATGGCCCACCTGCACCAACCGTACCTCCGAAAATAACCATACCCGTATTAACACAACGAGATTCAGTAATTGTTACACTCTGTGCAGGTAAATCAGTAACATGAAAGCTCAATGATATGAATAATATGAAGCAGGTAAAAATACTTCTCACTCAATGATGTTTATGGTTAAGAAACGTCGTAAAAGGAAACAACTATATCAGTAAAAAATAAGTTTCGCTTATTATCAAATCTAACATAAAAAAATAAAACCTCCTAACTAATTATCGCCGTTACTTCAATCTCAATCAACAAATCATTACTTATCAATTTTGAAACCTCTACCATTGTGGCAACAGGTTTTATGGTTCCAAAAAATTCTCCATGCGCCTTACCTGCCTTTTCCCAATCAGCAATATCAGTTACATACATCCTGGTACGCACCACATCTGCAAGCGATGCCCCTAACTGATTTAGCGCTTTCTCAATTTTACTAAAAATGAATTTTGTTTGTATATACACATCTCCATTTCCAATCAATACATCTCCATCCATTGCGGTAGTACCGGCCACTTCAATAATATTTCCAACTCTTACCGCTCTTGAATAACCCACTATATCTTCCCAGGGCGAGCCTGAACCTACCTGATTTCTCATACTTGCTGATTTTAAAAACTAAGATACATATAGAAACAGCAGGATAATTTTTAGTTTCACCTAATTTATTTTTTAGATATTGTGAATTTTTTATTTACTTTTATCTCTCACAATTTAAACCATGGTAGCTTACACATTCTTTGCATGACCCAACCAGTACACAATAATCAATCCCTTAGTGAGGTTCACCAAACAATTGATACCACTGCCGGTAAACGTACCGGCTGGCGAAAGGCATTGAGTTTTCTTGGCCCTGCATATTTAGTGAGCGTAGGTTATATGGATCCTGGTAATTGGGCTACCGACTTACAGGGTGGCAGCAAATTTGGCTACAGCCTGGTGTGGGTATTACTAATGAGCAACCTGATGGCATTGCTGTTACAAGGGCTTGCAGCAAGGCTTGGTATCGTTAGGGGGAGAGATTTGGCACAGGCTAACAGAGAGACTTACCCCAGGAAAGTAAACTATGCTTTGTATGCACTAGCAGAGATTGCGATTGCAGCCTGTGACCTTGCTGAAGTACTTGGCATGGCCATCGGCATACAACTGCTTACTGGCCTGCCCCTGATATGGGGTGTAAGTATTACTGTGCTTGACACGTTTCTTCTGCTGTATTTGCAAAAGCTCGGTATGAGAAAGATGGAGATTTTTATTATTGGCCTTGTAGCAATTGTAACAATATCTTTTTTAATCGAAATTATTTTTGCAAAACCGGATGTAGGAGAAATAGCGAAAGGATTTATTCCCCATCTTCAAAATGATGAAGCTCTGTATATTGCCATTGGTATTATCGGTGCTACAGTGATGCCGCATAATTTATACCTGCACTCTGCCTTAGTACAAACAAGAAAAATTGCATCAACAAAAGAAGGTATCAAAGAAGCTATCCGTTTTAATTTAATTGACAGCACAATTGCCCTCAACATTGCTTTTTTAGTAAATGCTGCTATTCTTATTTTAGCAGCTGCGGTATTTTTCAAAACTGGTAATTCTAATGTTGGTGAAATAAAAGAAGCTCACCAATTACTTGCTCCGCTATTAGGCAACAAAATTGCTCCTGTACTTTTTGCTATAGCATTAATTGCTGCCGGGCAAAGCAGTACCATTACGGGCACCCTTGCCGGGCAAATAGTAATGGAGGGTTACCTGCAACTCCGCATTAATCCCTGGGCAAGGCGCCTGCTTACAAGGTTGCTTGCAATTGTGCCTGCATTAATCGTAATACTTATTTACGGAGAAGATGAAGTGGATTCGTTACTGGTCCTAAGCCAGGTAATACTAAGCCTGCAATTAGGCTTTGCCATTATACCATTAATACATTTTGTTAGTGATAAAAACAAAATGGGAAGCTTTGCCATTGGCAACATTACAAAAATTGCCGCATGGCTTATTGCAGCTGTTCTTATAGTGCTCAATTTAAAAATGCTGTTAAATGAAACAACAGAAATTTTTGCAGGCGATTCATTATTGATAAAACTTCTTGTGATTGCCGGTGGTATATTTTTTATCTCGTTGCTTACATTTATCACTATTCATCCGATTATTGTAAAAAGTAAACTGACAGAAAAAATCACTATACATCCTGTTGTTAAAAACCTTGAGCATATTCAAAAGCCCATGTTCAATAAAATTGCCATTGCACTTGATTTTTCAGAACACGATGAAAAATTAATTGCTTATGCACTTGGGCAGGGCAATACAAACAGCGAATACTATTTAATTCATGTGGTGGAGAGTGCATCTGCCAGTTTGCTGGGACATGACAGCAATGATTATGAAACACAAAAAGATCTGGAAAGGCTGGATCACTATTCAGCACAATTAAAATTAAAAGGCTACACCGCAAAAGCATATCTCGGATTCAACAGGCGCTCCCCTGAAATTGTAAGAATTGTAAAAGAAGTAAATGCCGATATGCTGATACTTGGCGGGCACCGACACAGCGGCATTAAAGATTATTTATATGGAGAAACAGTAAACAGTGTTCGCCACGAACTGCCTATACCGGTTTTAATTGTAAATGTGTAATGCTTAATTAGCGCCGGATAGAGGAAGCTCTACAAAAAAAGATGTACCTAAGCCTTCGTTTGTTTCAAACCATATTCTTCCATGGCTTTGCTCCACAATGCCTTTACACATAGCAAGGCCAAGTCCTGTGCCTGATGTTTTAGTTGTAAAGTTGGGTGTGAATATTTTTGACTGCATTTCTTCCGGTATACCATGTCCATTATCCTTTACCACAATTAATACTTTATTGCCCTCGATCTTTTCGCTGATATCAATCTGAGGTGTTTTATTTTCCGGCACAGCCTGTATTGCATTTTGAATAAGATTTGTAAACAACCGGTTGATATGTGTTTTATCAGCATTAATCATAACAGCACCATTGTATGGTTGCCAGCTTAGTTGCAGGTTTTCTTCAAGGCCATGCAAATGAGTTACCCCTTCAATCAATTCATTTAAATCAAAAACTTCGTTCTTTGGGTTACCAATATTGGCAAACTGTGAAAATTGTCCGGCAATCTGGCTCAGGTGATCTATTTGCTCTACCAATGTACGGGCCACATTTTTACTCAACTCTGTTACATTACCAGCATTATTATCAATTGATTTCTGCAGGTATTGCAAACTGAGTTTCATTGGCGTAAGAGGATTCTTAATTTCATGCGCTACCTGCCTTGCCATTTCCCTCCATGCACCTTCCCTTTCACTTTTGGCCAATGCAGCAGCGCTTTCATCCAGCTTTGCCACCATTTTGTTATACTCCTGTACCAGTTCACCTATTTCATCCTTTCTTTTCCACTTTATTGCTTCATTTATTTTTCCAAGGTTCACCTGTTTCATCCTGTTGCTGATAAAAGTAAATGATCTTGTAATGCGGTTGGTAATAAACAATGCTACCACACCGGCAATTAAAAATATAAATGCATTCAGGTTCATAATAGCTACAAGAAAATTTGATATTTCCTGCCGCAATTTTGTTTGAGAGGTAAAGTAAGGTATGTTAAGGTAGGCATACTGCTGGCCATTACCATCAAGCACAGGCACATAGTTGCTCAGGTACTGTAATCCGCCTATTTTTTCATTTTTAAAAAACTGTATCTCCTTTAAAGTATGCAGGTGATAATAAGCTTCCGGATCCATCAGGTTGCTCACAATACCTTTGTTGTAAGGCAATGGCAATGATGAAACTTTAAGAATACCATTAAGATCATACATATTAATATCCACGGCATTTACCTCTGATATCCGGGCTATGCTTTTTTCCAGTTCATCACGGTAAGCAAGATCATACAGCTTTATCACATCATCAAACACTGTAAGTTCGTTCAATGAATTCCGCACTTCATTTTGCATCACTTTTATTGTACGGCTCATGTTTTCCCTGTTGTTATTATAATACCTGTCGATAAAAAATAAAATGGTAGCCACACCCACAATAATAAAAGACAACAAGCTCATAAAAATAATAGTGGCATGCACCTGGTTGCGAATGCTCATCTGCCAGTACTGCTTTACTACGCTCCATTTCAGCCTGCTCCTTATCAATGAATTCAGCAACCAGAAAAACCCTGTTACAACAAGAAATGCACAAAACAGGTAAGAGAATAATGTAATGGACTCAATAATAAAACTGTCTTTCTTTGCAATGATTACTACTTTATCCGGTCCCGCCTTATACCACAGCTCATCATAACCACTTTTTGTATGCTGTGCAAATTCTTCTCTTGGCAATTGCTTTGGCAACAGGTGCGATGGGAATGCATAATCATTGTGGCTGCTTACCAACTGCAGTTTGTTATATACAGCAAAAGAATAGATGGGTGAATTTTCAAGAGATGCATTATAACCTTTTAAAAAAAGTTCCGGGTACAAAGCATCTGTTTTATATTTTTTTGGCGTAGCCAGGATAAAAATATAACCCAATAGTTTTCCGGTGGTATCAGTAATATCCTTTTTGCTTATATAATTAAACTTATCATAAGAAAGATCATAGTAGTAAAGATCGGGTACTGCTGTTGGCTTACCCTGCAACCGTAAAATTGTGGTAAGGGTAATAAAAGTACTTGAATCCTGGTTGTATAATGGCCTTTCATTGCTATCAAAAGTAAATATCCTCGTTTCGAAATTACTGAGGTAGCCGCTGAAATTGTTATTGAGCAAACTGTCTTTTAAAGCCTTGTTACTGTTCTCACTATTAAGTTTATAAAAGAGCGGCGCTATCACTTCGCTTCTAAAATCAGTAAGTACCGTGTTCATCAGCCTTTCACTTGCAGGGTCTGCTTTTGTAGAAAGTGTTTCTGCATAATGCTTTTGTTTTTCCGTTTCCTTTGCATTATTTTCTACTATTATTACAGCAGCTATGGAAATAGAGAAAAAGAACAACCAAAATATTAATCTTGATGAAACTATACTGGATGCAAAAAAATAAAGCTTCCTTGTATTGAGAAGTAATAAATACAAAAGCAACCATATCAGCAGGTACAATTCAAATATCACACCCTGCATATTAATCCTGAAAGTGAGAAAAACAAGGCCTACAATAGTAACAACCAGTATAAGCGACATAATGTTTTTAGGAAATAACGGCTGCAGCAGGTATGCTACTATCTGCGATAGAAGAAAAAATCCAATGGCCATACACCCCAATACCAAAAAACCAACTACACTATATCCATTCAGCGTAAAAAAGTTTACTACATCAAAAGAGATTTGGGAATCGGCGACCATAGAGCGGATAACAGTACCACAAATAAAAACAGAAGCCAGGAGTATTATAATACCATTTATCACCAGCAGCCATTTTGTAAAATTGTTTTTTACTTTTACAGTGATACTTTTTAGCTGCATAAAGTGCCGTATAAAAAGCACTATCCATAAAAACAGTATAGCATTAATAAGCAGATCCCCTAACGAACGAAACACGGCATTAGCTGCATAAATACGTGGATCAAACAATTCATATTGCCTGAAATTAACCGGTACCGGCAAAAAATAACTCAGCAACCGCAGCAATACTATAGTTCCTATAAGAAAAAATACCCCGGCATAAAAACTCCGGTGAACAAAGTTCACTGCCATGATGTGAACAAACATTAGTACAATAATGGCAGCAGCAATGCGTAATAGTGCCGCAAAAATATTATTATCCTTTACTCCCAATGCAATCTTTTGTTCCAGCGAAAAAAGAACATTCCCGTCTTTAGAAATTACTGCATTGTCGTTTTTTGCTTCTGAAATAGTAAAATTATTTTCTAGTCCATTACCAATGCTAAAAGAATTAATAAGGTATTCGTTGGTAATTGAATAATTCCATTTTACAGGTATCAGCGCCAGTAAAGTTAAATTACCAACATCCTGCCTGCGCCATACATACCATCCATTTACCAACGACTGAAAACCTCCTTTGCTTTCCTGGTTTAGTACCTGTGCATCAGGTTCCACCACCTGCGTATTCCAGAATAGCATACGGTAAAGCCCTAGTTCGTCTTTGTCATAAACAAAAAAGAAATATTTTTTTTCTGTAAGCTGGCGTAGCAACTTATCATCATAATCCCTGGAAGCTAGTTTTTTTATCAAACTTTTATTGGCAACAAGCGTATCAAAATCATTTTCCTGCGCTTGTACATAGGCTGTTATTTTATGCAGCACTGCCCCGGCTGAAGAACCCGCCGCCCAATAATTATCGATAATAAACGAAATAGTTATCATCCATGCTGCAGTCAGCAGCAGGTAGATGTTTTTTAGCAGCAACTTTTTAAATGAAGTACTTCTTTCCAAAAGCTGGTATTATTTTATGCGGCTCTTTTTACTGTTTTTTTATATTGTTCCATATTGCATCCATTTCCTCCAATGTCATATCCTGCAGCGGTTTGCCATTCGACATAGCAGCCGTTTCCATTTTTGTAAACCGGCTGATGAATTTTTTATTTGTTCTTTCAAGGGCATTTTCTGCATCCAGCTGCAAAAACCTTGCAAAGTTTATCAGCGAAAAAAATACATCCCCCAATTCTTCTTCTGCATGCTGCATATCACCAGATGCTATCGCTTCCATTAATTCTTTTTGCTCTTCTTCCACCTTTTGCCACACCTGGTCTTTGTTTTCCCATTCAAAACCCACTTGCTTTGCTTTTTCCTGCAGGCGCATGGCTTTTACTGTTGCAGGTAATGACTGTGGTACACCACTCAGCACCGATTTCTTTCCCTCTTTCATTTTCAATTTTTCCCAGTTCCGCTTCACATCTTCTTCATCATTTACTTTAGTATCACTGTAAATATGCGGATGGCGAAAAACAAGTTTATCACAAACTCCATTTATCACTTCATCAAGAGTAAATTGCTTTTGCTCCGACGCAATCTTTGCATAAAATACTATATGCAGCAATATATCACCCAGTTCTTCCTTAATAGATTTCCAGTTATTATCTGTAATAGCATCGGCAAGTTCATACGTTTCTTCTATAGTAAGCTGTCGCAATGTGCCAATGGTTTGCTTTTTATCCCAGGGACATTGCTCCCTCAAATCATCCATAATTTTAACGAGCCGTTGAAATGCTGCAGCTTTTGTATCCATATAATTTTTTAATCCTAATTTGGTTAAAAGTAGTTAAAAAATGCGTCGGCCTTATATTTGGTTTGCTTTATGCAGGTATTGTGTGAAAATAAAAACACCCATTATCTTAATTTTACTTTTTTTTGAAAAAAATCAAATGATGATAAAACAATTCCTGACAGTTGTTTCTCTTTCTGTCATTGTATCTAATACCACATCAGCACAATATTATCACAAAGACATCATTAGCATAAAACAAGCCAATGATGATAAAAAATTAATGGAGAAAGGAAAAGTCCGTCGTGTAATCATCCACAGCTTTGAAGCAGATGGCAGCCCATCAGAAGGTTTTAAATGCGAAAAAAATATTAGTAAAAATTATAAGGAAGTTGAAACAAGCACTATGTCAACAGGAACTACTCCATCTGTATTACTCTCGTATTACAACGATGCAGCACAATTAATAAAATCGTCCGACAGTTCTGAAGTAACCGCTGCCAGCACCGTATATGAGTATGATGAAAAAGGAAATATAAAAAGCATTACTGCATACAACCATTCAAGCGATGATGATTTCAGTACTTCACTTAAAGAAGTACACCAGTACACCTACAATGAAAATAACAAACCGGTAAAGATGCTGCGGATAAAAAATGATAAAGATACTTTACAGATAGATTTTGTAATTGATGCAAAAGGTAATGTAACAGATGAAATTGAAAAAACAGCAGGTGGAAAACATTACTATTATTACTACAACGATCTCAACCAGCTTACTGACATTGTACGATACAATGTGGTAAAAAAGGCAATGCGACCTGATTTTGTTTTTGAATATAATAGCGCTGGCCTGGTTTCGCAAATGGTAGCAGTAGAAGAAGGCATCCCGGGAAGTTATTATAACGAAAAAGATGCTGCCAACTATTACACATGGCGCTATTTTTATAATGATGAAGGATTGCGTATCATCGAAAAATGTTACAACAACCAGGGCAAGCTGCAGGGCTATTTTGAGTACGAATACGAATAATTTAAAACCCCCATTCAAAATGAACAGGGGTTTAACTTGTCAACTCAATTATAGTGTACGAAATATTATCCTTTATTAGTTCCCGCCTTTAATCCTTCTTGCTTCACTTTCCAGGCCTGATTTTCTTTCTCTTGATGCCTTGATTTGGCTGCTTCCAAAGCGCCAGGTAAAGTTTACACGGAAAGTGCGGCTTTCCCAATTTCCATTTGCTTTAATATTTACACCTCCAAAATCATTAGTGGCACTCCACGGTGCAGTAAAGAACATGTCAGTAAAAGATGCTTTAATGGAAGCCCTTTTTTGAAAAATTTGTTTTTGCACACCCAGGTCTAATGCGCCCTGTGGCTTTGTTTGCCAGGTGCCGCCCCAAACGCTTGGCCCATTAAACCAGCCGCTCAATTCTGCTACATAATCTTTACCTAGTGTAAAGCTGTGTTGCATATAGGCCCCGTATGTAAAGATGCTCTGGTTTATTTCATTGGCGCCAATCATGCCATTAAATATTTGTTTATTGGCCCACAGGTTCACATAACCATTCCACCAGGGTTTTATTGGTAGTGGCGAACCAATATTGAAGCTCCATATCTGTTGTCTTGCCAGGTTTTTTTGTTGTACAAAAGTGGCGCTTCCGGTAGTGTCTGTAGCTTGTGTGGCATAGTCACTCACATTACTGTATCCAATAGTGGTATTAATCATGCCCAAAAATGTATGGGTAAGCTCAATATTATTTGTGTACTGTGGCCTTAAAAAGGGGTTTCCTCTTTCGTAAGTTAATTCATCCAGCTTATTTTCAAATGGGTTTAAATCCTGATACGTAGGCCTGTCAATCCGCCTGCTATAAGTAAGGTTAAGTGCATGTTTCTGGCTAATGCCCCAGGTTAGCGCTGCAGATGGAAACAGATTAAAATAATGGCGCTTTACCCTATCATCCTGCCCAACTGTGCCATTAGCCCTTGTAAGTTTACCATCACTGTTAGTTTGCTCTCCCCTTATCCCGGCTTGCAAACTCCATTTTTCATTTAGCTGCTGGTTGTAGTTAATATAAGCTGCATTTACATTTTCTTTATAAGTAAAACTGCTGCTCCTGTCAGGGTCAAACTTAGGCTTACCCACTGCCGTATCACGGAAAAAATCAAATGTATTAGTGGTATTTACAAAAGATACTTTGGCACCAAATCCAAGCTTTCCTTTACCTATTGGCTTTTCTACATCAACCTTTACAGTATATATATCAATATCGGTAGGTGTATTGTTCCGGTTTGTTACCAATACATTTTGTAATGGGTTGTCGTATTCATATGAATTGGGTTGGGTACTGTTGCCTTTTCCCCTAAAAAAGCCATAGTCCCCGTCCACATTTATTTCCAAACCTGTTGTATCTGCATGACGATAATTAAGATTAAAGTTGGCATTCGTTCTTGAGCCTGGCACTGTATTAAGAGCTATTAAATCATATTGATGTACACCTGTTGGTGCATAGGAAACCAGAGCTTTGCTGTCACTTCTCCATTCTGTATTGGCAATGTTGGTAGTTGCCATCACGCCAATTGTGTTGCTTTTATTTATAAAAAAATCAACTCCTGCCTTTACATTCATACTCTTATCATCGCTTTTCATTTTTGTTTTTTGATCATACAGGGTGTCCTGTTGTATTCTGTAAATGTTGATGTCATTATGATTGATACCAATATTACCGCCCACATTGCCAAATATGTTTATCTTTTTATCCCTGTAATTAAGATTAATAGAACCATTACCTTTTGGTGTAATGCCCTGAACAAATCCAGCATTCACACTTCCATTGGTGCCGAATTTTTTATTTTTCTTAAGCCTGATATTTACAATGCCTGCATTACCGCTGGCATCATACTTAGCACTTGGGTTGCTTATCATTTCAATAGCTTCAATATCATTGCTGTTGATACTGCGTAAATATGCAGCCAGATCTTTTGTATCCAGTTGCATCATCTTGCCATCTACATACACCCTTACACCGGTTTTACCCTTCATACTGATATTATCGTTATTATCAACCTGTACCCCAGGGCTTTTTTGTAAAAGTTCCAGAGCATTGCTACCCTGGGCGTTAATGCTTGCTTCCACATTGAATACTGTTTTATCAGCTTTTACTTCAATCATTGGCTTTTTGGCAACAATTGTCACTTCCTTTAATTTACCAGAAGACTGAACCATAGTAACCGGCGTGGCAGATATCACATTATCCCTTGTTTTTTCAAACACAGCTGAATACTGCTGCTCAAACCCAACTATTGAATAACTAAGTAAAAAACTGCCTTGCTTTGAAGTACTAATTTCAAAACTTCCGTTGTTGTCTGTCACATCTGTTTTTACAAGGCTAGAGTCAGCTGCATTCAGCAGCGAAACAGTTACAGACTGAAGTGGCTTGCCGGTATTATCTTTTACCGTACCGTTTACACCTGAAGATGGTTGTGCAAAAACGCTGCCCGTCATCATACAGGCAATTACAATAAGAATAAAGAACTTTCTCATAAAAGGTTTTTTGTTTTTCATGCTATTTTGAAACGCAAAGAAATCTCAAATGTTACAATACATGACTACAAGATTTGATGAGCTGTGTTTTTTTGTGCATGAACGGCCTTAAAACTATCATTGCAGCTTTTTTAATTGTTTGTTGACTACTGAAAAACCAGCTTACCTGATGTTGATCTTTAAAAATGACTTTATTTTTATTAAAAAAAATAATAGATTTGATAAGATACTGACGATGCCTTGCTGGTATTCTTAACCCAAACCAGTTTATATGGAAAAGTTCACAAGAATTGAAAGGGTTATTGCTGCCCTCTATTTCATCTGGTTTTTTCTAAACCTGATTGTGTTTTTTTATACCGTAGATACTCCGGATAATAAAAACTTCTGGCCCTTCTTTGCAGATGGCAAACCTTTACTTGCGGTATATGATATCACAGAATTTGCTGTGTATGTTGGCGCACCTTTAGTCATATTTCTTATCTGTAAGCTTATCTGGGGTATTGGTTATACCAAAGCAGAACATCATCATCATTCAGGAGGAAGTTTTTTTGTTGCTTTTTTAAATGAAAGGATAAGGGCTGAAGAACTATTACAAAAACTAAATGAACTACAAAATCTTAAAGTAAGTAATGATTATATTAATGAATTGAAAGCAGACAAGGAAAAAGCATCCGTACGTGGTGCCAACCGCTGGATTGACAGATTAGAAATAAAAAAGAAGTACAAAAAATTCGAAGGCTGATTCCCCTAAAGATTAAAAATAAAAAAAGCCTATTCACTTTAAATGAATAGGCAGGTTTGTATTTGTCGGGATGGCAAGATTCGAACTTGCGACCTCCTGGTCCCAAACCAGGCG
>CAZBTD010000022.1:0-37435 GCA_964494815.1 uncultured Ferruginibacter sp.
GCCGCACTGGAGGAATAAATATGTGGATGGGACAGCGTTTTTGGCTGATATTCGGCGCAGGGTTTCAGACCTTAAATTTGATGGTAGGGTGCAAGACAGCAAAGAAAGAGATGAGGATAACAGCTCCTATAAGACTGAACCGGCTAACGGGCAAGTGGATTTGTTTGCAAAGATGGAAAAGCAAAACAAAATAAAATATATGAAACAGGAAATGAATAGGGCGGTCATGATATCCCGCACGCATGTCAGGAAATCAGCCGCGCTATTGTGTTGGATACGCGATAATTACGGCCAAGCGGCCATGGATAAAGCAGAAAAGGAGTGTAAGTGATGAGAGAAGAAAAAATAATTATAATAGTTTTTATAATAATGGTTTCAGCTTTTATCTACATAATAGTTGCCGCCTCTTTTGGGCAAGAACCAAAACCCATTACGGCGCAAGAAATGCCGGACGGGTACATATGTTTTAGGATTGAGGACAATGCTTTATCTTGCTTGAAGCGTAACAGATAATCTGGTATAAACCCAAAACCATGGGGGCTATCCGTGAAGCACTTTATCTTAGTAGGCGACGACCGTTACTTTGATTTTGAAAACCCCCAACCATCCCAAATTCACATTGAAGATATTGTGCGCGGCCTGTTTAACCAGAACCGCTTTAACGGTCAGTCACCCCTAACAATTAACGTAGGCCAGCATAGCCTGGCCGTGTATGATGCCGTTTGTGATTTAACCGATTGCCATACCGCTCGCAAGCAAGCCTTGCTACATGATGCCCATGAAGCCTACACAGGGGACATCGTGCGCCCGCTTAAAAAGCTAATCGGGGATGCCATCTATGACATTGAGCACCGCCTGGATAAGGCCATAGGGGATAAATTCGGGGTGGATTTAACCAACCTAGACCCCATTGTAAAGCAGGCGGATAATGATATTTACCTTACGGAAATTGAGGTTTACTGGCCTGGCCGCCAGTTACATATTGGAATGGTGGATGAAAAAACCGTAGATAAATCCTACGTCCAGCGCCGTGCGCGGGCTACCCCAGATGATTTTATGGCCGTGTTCAACCAATTGTTTCACGTGAAACAATTAATCAAATTCCCAGAGTTTAATTATGCTTAATCCCAAGGAACAGGCAAGATTAGACGGCCTGGCGGATTTAATCTCTGGCGACAATTCTTATAAAACCTTTTGCCGCGCATCATCCTTCGGGTGGATTACAAGCCAAGACATTAAGCGTTGCTCTGGTCATGGGATGGTTTTAGAGGGAACCTGGCAGGGAAATTTATACCCCGAAGCCTGGCACATTGCCAAAGACCATTCATTCAGCTGTTCAGCTTCCTACAGATTAGCCCAGGCGGGGCAATTACATATTCCAGATACCATCAAGCACATAATTTTAGACCGCCTTCCAGAGGCTTTATTTGAACGATATAGGGATATGGACAATAAGCACTTTGTTTTGGCGGCATTGCTGGTAGGTCATCCGGCCAATGTCCACTTTGTGACTAACGCCTATAATTCCTGGAAGGGTGCCAGGTGCGGGATAAGCCTAAAGCAGCTTTACCATCGGATTTTGGATTGGAATGCTGGCGAGCCTATGCCCGTCATTAAGCCGTTAATGGTCAAAAACCAATGCAAAATGAGGGAATTAACATGTCAGATATGAGGGGGAAACCTTGGAAGCAAGAAGAAATAGACAAAATGCTTGAATTATGCAAACAGAATTATAGCGCTGGAAAAATAGGGAAAGTATTAAATAGGCCGAGAAATTCAATCATTGGCAAACTAAACAGGCTTGGTTATAAGCGGGTCAAAAAAGAAAAAACGATAGAGGACACCGCAGCAATTTTCTTAGGCTTTCAAAAACCGAGCTCAAGCAAGAAAAAACTACCTGTGGTTAAATCCCCTGTCGCCATTCCCAGTACGCCAGTTAAAGAATCTCAAATAACCATTGAACCTAATGCACAAAACGTGCTGTTTTCTGAATTAGTGTTAGGCCAGTGTTGCTTTATCATAGGAAATAATTCAGACGGCAAAGCTATCTGTTGCGGTGGTGAGGCAGTAAAAAAAGAATATTGCCAAACCCACCTTGATTTGTGCTATATTTAGTGTGGCGCTGAATTTAGGAATAGGCGCTATAGTCTATCAATAAGCACCCTCTGGGCTTTTCTCGGGGGGTGTTTTTTTATTTAGTAAAGTTTAGTCGTTGAGCTAAATTTAGTCGTTCCAATTAACTTGTATTAATTCACTGTACACTAAATATGTAGCCACTCGTGGACTATACACTAACTCTTACACACTGCCATGAATTTAGCGTTGTGTTCCTTAATCAGCTTCACGGTTTCAGGCGTATCGTTTTTGCCGCTATAGGTAATAGGCTTTGCAATCAAGCAATAGCTATCTGTCGCGGTCGTACAGGCCGCCATCGTCAGTATGAGTGGCAGCATCATTAGCTTTCTTAACATTATCCAAGACTTTCTTTTCAGGGCTAAGTGAGTGCTTAGCATAGGCATAGCCAAAAGCTACACCCATGCCGCACGCCAGGAGAGCAATTAAAAAACTGGTCACTTGCGAACATTCAAGGCCAGGAAATCTACAATCTTTTTCAAGAAAGCAACAATCTTATCATCGGTATCGCCTGGAATAAAATTGGTCAAAGCCGATGCAAACGTAACAACCGCCGTAATCACAGCTATAATTTCTGCAAGGTGCTGGTTAATCCATTCCATAGTTTCCCCCTTTTGTTGGTGAATAAAGATACCATAAAAACCATATTTAATAAAGCGCCTAAGGCTTTGTTTGCCAAAGGTCTGATTCGGCCTTTCTGCGCCGAACAAGCCCTGGCAAAGGTTCAAGCTTTCGGGTCTTTGGATTTAAAGCCTTAACCCACTTCATTAATTCAAAAGTCACATCATCAAACACCCCTTTGTTTACGCGGGCAAGCAATGTGCTGTTCTTGAATTTTTCACAGCCAAAATTAAAGACAAAGCTAATCAGGGCAGAAAGCTGGTTATCATTTAATGGCTTCATGCAATTCCTGGCAATACAATTAAATGCATTAATGCAATCTTGCGTGAGATATTCTTCCGCTTTTTCTATGGTGATTTTCTGGCCTTTATAAACACCGCCCGTATGGCCATAGCCAATTGTCCAAACTCCAGCAGGGCATTTATACGCTTCTAAACGTAACCCCTCATATTCCCTGATTAGCTTTTTCGCCTGTTCAGGAATGTGTGGCATTAAATGGCCTAGATAAAAGAGTTTTTATGTCTTTTTGGATTTCTGCGGTTGTATCGTCCACCCTATCCATTTTCTCATTAAAAAGATGCACCGCCTGTTTCAGGTCATCTTTAGTTGTGTAATTCTCTGCTACGTGAGAACGATACAAGGTGGTTTCTTTCACATGCTCGGCGTGTGCGCGCTTAATTTCGCCCATATCATCTTTAATCCCTTTTATGAACCAGCCAAAAACGGCTAAAACTGGCCCTATTAAGGTTTTGAGTATAGTTGTAAGCCAGTCGTCCATTAGATTCTGTCTCCCCTTGCTTTACTGTCATGGCACACCAGCGAGCGGGTCAAACCCTGGCACGACCCCGTTAACCAGCCCTTCTTCTACAAACAATCTGATATCATTCGCAGAGACACTAGCCAGCGCGTCATCGGGAAACTCAGTCACGCCATCCCCTGCCGTGCGGGTAATCACGCCATCAACCAATTCAACCGTTACACCATCTACCGCATAAACCTGTGCATTGGCGATAAAATCTTCTTTTTCCATAGTCTTTCCTTTCCTTACATAAGGGTACGAATTGCACTAACGATATAGGATACAAATTCAGAACTGCCGCCTGGGCTGAGATGGGTTAAATCATTCTGCCAATATCCAGATGTTGTTGTAAGATTAGCAACATCCCAAAGACCACCAGACGTATCACTGCCAGGGTCGGCTAGTGCATCAATGCCATAAGCCTGGGGATTAGCGCGCAATAAATCATTAAATGCCCGCCGTTTAGTTTCAAAGTTTGGTCCACCTGCACCAGCCGTAGCATTGCGTGGAGGACACGTTACATACACAACGCGATGCCCTGCCGCTTGGCGTGCTAAGCAGATGGTTTGAATGTTTGTAGCGGCGGCAGCAGCAGACAAATTCTTTGAAGCCTCTGCCATATCGTTATAGGCTTCAAACAAGACGTAAATACATCTTCCGCGAGCATCTTGAGCAGGGAGATGGTCAAAGCGATTAGCTTGCAAAGCAATCAAATCTGTTGTTGCCGCACCAGCCGTGCCAGAATTTACAAAAGTATATGTTCCTTGCAGTGCATCTTGCAGTTGTTTAATTACATAGTTATTGGTTGACTGGATAAGGCCGCCACCAACGGTAATAACCGTAAACCAGGAATTTCCTTCAAGGCAGATTACAGGCGTATTCAACCCATACATAGCCATGAGCTTTTGATTAATAGCTGCTTGGGTGTTTTTATCGTGAGCTTCTTTATAAATGATAATCTCCCCAATCAACCCAGACCAGCAATAATTGCCTGTGTTTAAATTTCCTACAGTCATGTGGCCGGACAAGGTTTGCGCTGTCCATCCAACCTGCGAACCTGTTGGCCCATCTGGAACTTGATATAATCCACGCAAGTAGCGGCTTTCATTGCTCCCCCCTGGATTAATACACCATGATGCAACTTCTATACGGTCAGCAAGATTATTGGCGGTAAAAACTGCCTGTTGAGCTGACGTGCTGGAATAATTGCTTCTATCCTGCCCCGTATAACTGCCGCCACCGTCACGCCCCATATAAAACCGCACGCCAGACCCAATGCCCAATTTACACAATAATTGGCTATGATTGCCCGCATAGGTCACGATATATATCGTAAAAGCATTGCCAGCTAGGGCATCTCCAAGGGCTACACCAGCAGTGTTATTAATAGAAATAAGTTTAAATGTATCCGTAGGGTTGGAAACGCCAAAGGTCGTGCCAAACTGCCAGGCAGGCCGTCCGCCAATCCCGTTTCCACCTGTCTTGAGATAAGCTCTGTCACCGGCTGTGCTTTGTTGCAGGTGAAAATTATTACCGGATAAATCAGCTACATGCCCCACGCGGTCGCCATCGGCAGTTGCCAACGTTCCCGCCCCTGTATCCGTATAATTCTGATAGCCAGCCCGATAATGCGCCAAAAGATTTTTGCGCGGTGGCATAAAGTCTAATTTTGGCAGGGATATAGTTTGACCTTGATTGACTGTATGGGAAAACCCACGAATAGATGACGCGGAAGATTCCTGCGTAGCTATCCGCCCATTAACCAAGCCAGGCCCGGTAATGTTCAACCGACCATAACCATAGAAAACAGTCCCCGTTGAATTGGGAGCAGCCAGCGTTACATCCTGCCCCAAATACAGAGCAACATCTTTGGCTATGTTAACAGGGTTTAAATAATAATACCCAGGGGTGGTTATGGTATAAGAGCCAGCCGTGCCCAGCGCCGTTTGCAGCGCAGTGGTGTTAGCAGCAGCAGATGATGCGGAGCTTTTTGTCAATAGGCCAGACAATTCTCGCGCCGATAACGTTAAATTATTAAACACCATAACTTCCCCCTGGTTTAGATATTATTCAGCCTCTGGAGGTGGAGCCTCTAGCTCCTCCAATTCACACACCGAATCACACAAAAATTTAACTACTGGATAAGGATAATCAAACGCCCCTTCCTCTGAAGTCTCTAACGCAAAAGCGGCGGTATTTTGCACCCATTGAACAAAACGGCCAGCAACATCGTCCTCTACATTTTCTAAAAAGATAACAGCTTTTTTAACAGTCATTTACTCCCCCTAGGTTATGGTTCCAATAACAATCCACTTTGTTCCATCGGATTGATATTGATAGCCGGAATTTAACACAGTTATGCTGGTCTTACCAGATTCAATAGACCCGCCAGCCGATGCCACGGTCAAAATATTGGCTGCGGCTATTTTTTTAATGTAATAGATACGCCCAGGACATGATGACGCGGCTGGAAGTGTGGCTGTTATGCCTGCAGAAGTCGTGTCAAATAAATATGCTGTTGCGTCAAAATTGCCTAATGTTGTATTAGAGGTTCTGGTAAGAACCGGAAAAGCAAGCGTTGCCCTAATATCCACGGTAGAAGTTGGCGCATTTGAATCACCGAAACGCGCCATATAATTGATAATGTTGAAATGGTATCCGTCGGAATCGTCTATATTGTCATAAGACATACCCCTAACGCCGCCTGTTCCGTTAACATCCCAATAGGTTTCAAATCTAAAAATATCCTCCATTAGCAATGCTACTGGTGAAACGCTGCGTAAAGCCAATGCCGCTATAAAACTAGCATCGGGCGCGCCCCCATTACCCGTGATTGTGGGATATTCAATAACTAGCGAACTATTATTACTGTTGTAGGCAACAGGTCCTGATGTCAAAGTTTTGGGCGCTGTGTCCGAAGAGCCGCCTGATGTTATGGCGTTAAAGACCATAAATCAAAAATAAGCCTATCACCAACCCAGTGATTAGCTCCCCCCATTCCGTTTGCCCCATCCATTTAGGCAGATAATGACCAGCTTTATAAGCAAGCCCGGCCAAACACCCTGAAAATGCCAAAAGAAGCCCGGCCTGTGCGTTAAAACTTGTCAGATATAGGCCAGGTATGGCAGTGATAAAAAACCCTTCCTTGCTCATCTCTGCCAATTTGTAGGGTGTGTCCACTGTAAAATATTCACCCCAATCACAAATAACCAGGCTGATAAAATAACTAACAAAAAACACAAAAAATGGCACATAGCCCAAATTAAATAACAACGTTGTTATTAACGCCATTGGGAAAGCCCAAAACAATATCCGCGCACCCTGTGTCCCTAACCATGAGTGGTGCATCCCGCGTAAGCGGAACAAGGCGGCGGTCAAGAGAGGGGTTAGGTAAATCACTATCTATTGTCGCGGATATTAACGGTAATACTTGGGGAAGTTGCCCCTGAAAGGGTTGCCCATATTTCAAAAACATCCGAATTTGTAGACGTTGTTCCGCGAATATCTCCGTCAATGTAATCGTTACCGGTAAATGTAATTGCCGAGCGGGTTAAATCTTTAAGCGGGATTAGCGTAGCACCGTCATCATCGCTAACAAAAAAAGATAAAGTTCCTCCACCAAACGTCCCTCTTGCCAGAATACCAAAACCAAACCATTCTGCATCATTACGACGAATAGCGTTACATAAAAAAGTGTTTCCGTTGGCGGTAATTACGGATGTGTGTTTTGCCATTTTAAGAGCCTTTCATTTGTTGAATTTCAGATATAACTGCATCTACGCCGCGTTCGGCCATATCATCAAATAAATCATATAGGCTATTCCAGCCTTTTTCTGAATACTTTTTCTCCCTGACGTCCAGCCATGATTGGGGTAGCGCGTTATATTTAGATATCATATTTTCGGATGAAATAAAAGGATTCGTCCCAAAATCTATCGTTATAGATATCCCTGTATCTTTTACAGACCAGCCGCCAGATGGATATTCTGTTTCTAAAACTTTTGTTATTTGGGGAAGTGTTAAAGTCATGGAGCAATTTCCTGTATAAATAATGTGCTTTTTAATACCCCACCATAAAGGCGGCCACCACTGTTTCCGTTAACATAAAGGCTGCCGCCACCATTGGTGCCAACCCTAATTCTATATGTTTGCGCGGAAGTACTACCAGCGCTTTTTCTTATGCTTATAACAAGCGGAATCAAAACAGTGGTGTTACTTATACTTCCGGGGCTAACAGCCAAAGCGTTACTGACTGCATCTTGAAATAAGGCACAAGCCGGGCGGCCAGACCCGTTATCTGATACATAAACAACGGCCTGAATAAGTAAATTGTTGGCCGCATTAGTAGGCGTTATTGTTGCCGTCAAAATTTCGTCCCCCTCGGTAATCTGCGGGATAGTGTCATCAAATGGTAGTGTTGTGGCCGAAGAACTGTAGGTGGTATATTCGCTGTAAACGGTTTGAATTAATTTTAGCGTACCGTTTGACGCGGAAGTAATCCGCCCTTTGCTGTCTACGGTTATGTTTGCGTTTGTGTAACTTGCTGGCGTTACGGCTGTGTTTGCAAGAGTTGTTGCAAAAGTACCTGTTCCAGAACCTGTTACATCGCCAGTTAAAGTTATTGTTTGGTCACCTGTATTGCTGCCTGTCGCTGTGCCCGATAATGTGGCATTACCCGATAGCGTAATTATTCGGTTTGCATCCCCGGTAGCAATTGTTAGCGTACGCGCTGCTGTTAGGTTTTCACTGTTAGCTAGTTTTAAATCAAAAGCACCGGTTCCCGTTGAACGTATTCCAAAATCTGTTAGAGCTGTGTGTGTGCCGCCGGTTATTGTCGGGGCGGTTAGGGCTTTTGATGTTAATGTTTGGCTATCGCTTGTGCCAACAACAGTCCCAGTGGGGGCGGCCTTACCAGCCCAGGTGGTCAAATTAGCGCTATATGCTTGAACGTCGGTGCCTATAGCAACGCCAAGGGCTGTACGGGCATTGGATGGATTTGTAGAGCCCGTGCCCCCACTAGCCACCGCTAATGTGCCGCCCAGCGTTATTGTTCCTGCCGTAGTTACGGGCGAGCCAGTAACGGTTAGACCGGTTGTGCCTCCACTAACCGCCACACTTGATACAGAGCCCGGAGCACTGCCGTTTATGGTAATGTTGGACAAGGCGACATTCTCTATCGTGCCGCCGGTGATATCTACGTCCCATTTTTTTTGCCCGGCAATATATTCATCTAACCGTGTGAGTCCGCCTATTGTTGGTGCGCCGCTACTCATTTGGGTTTACCTCCATTGCTTGCGCTGATACCGCTTTTGCCGCTTCGCTTGATGGATACCAGAATTTTGCTTTTGGCACAAAATCATTTTTTACCATTTGTTTTACTATATCCTTAGGAACGGTTCCAGATAATGCTTCAAGCGCTGACGAAGATTGTTTGGCTATTGCCCCTTTTTCAAAATTAGAAACCACTAGATTTCCTACAACGGGTATTCGGCGAATGATAGGCGTTAAAAATCGTGCAATTTCTTCGCCTGAACCTGACGTAGACCCCACTTTTGGCTGTCTTCCACCAATCAATCGTAACTCTTTAATGGCTTGGCGCGCTTGGGCTGTGGCTTCTTTACCGTAAAGCGTTTCTGCAAAATTACGCTGTTTAACAAACATTTCTTCTAGCTGCCCCGCTAATTTTAAAGGTGATATTAAGTTTTGATTAGGATTTAACGGATTGGGTGTTGAGGTAATCGCCTTTTCATAGATGCGATTGGCAAATACAGACTGTAAATCCGATTTTACAAGCGGTGCTTCATCTTTTGCCGCTTTTAATATAGCATTTAAATTTTCTTTCATTGCGCGCATACCACGAATAGAACCGGTTCCCACCAAGTCTTTTGCCACATCGGCAATATCTTTCTCGCCTCGGGCAATGCTTTCTACTAATTTATTGCGTTCAAACAATTGCCCCATAGTTTTACGCTCTTTAACCGCGTTTCTAAAGGCATTAATTGCCGCAGTGTCACCTAAATCAACCGCTTGTGCCGCCGTGCGTTCCATAAAATCATCATATTGACGTACTACACCACGCAGAAATTTTTGCTCTGATGGTATTCTGCTATCATTTGCCGCTGATGTTGCAATAGACCGCCAATTTTCCAGTGCCCCTAATTTAATGCCTGTAACATTTGTGCGCTGCGAGCCTTTAGACAATCCGCCCAGCTTTTTAATGACGCGTGTAGCAGCTGGCATAGCTTCTTTGGATAAATCAAAATTACCATCACGTCGGTATTGGGCAATGTTATTCCATAACCCTTGCTTAATTTCATTCTTTCCTATCGTGACGCTTGTGCCCTGCCTTGCTAAATCATAAGCAGAACGAACATTACCTTGCGCTGTTTTAAAGTTATTTTTGATAACGCCAGAAATATCATCAAGTGATGCGTTAATATCCGTGTTTTTTCTTCCAAGATTATTTAAAAATGAATTAAATTCCAGGTTTTGCTTGTTTATAACGCTCTGCGCGGCGCTTTGCGCTTTTGGGGTTAGGGTCCCGGCCAATGCGGAATTCTCTAGCCTTTGAATATCTACATTTTGGGTTCTCTGTCCGGCTGTAGCTGTAAATAAATCACCGTTTGGTTTTGTTGCCGTGGGCGTAAAATTAGATTGCGGCAACAATTCATCAGCCATGCCAAGTGAATTAGGGCTAACGGTTGCGGGAGGGATTTCAGCTTTAGTTATTAATGGAGGTGCTTTCCCACGATAACGATTGAATGTCTTGCCTACCCGTGATAATGCGCTGCTACCAGTATTTATGACTGGTTCTAAAACTTTACCCGCAACCGCGCCGGTCACAGCCCCCGCCATTGAATTCTTTAATCTGTTTTCTAAATTACCTTCTCCCGCGCCAAAACCATAAGCCGCGCCGTACAATGCACCTTGTCGCCCTGCACCACCTGCTATTTTTGAAAGCGATGAAGGAACAGAAGCCCCACCACTGGCTAGTGCGGAAATTGCTGTTGGCGCTATCATACCAGTGTAGTAAGCTGCTGGATTAGTTTCGGCGCTGGCATCAGTTGCCGCACGCATACCAGTTAAAATTTCATCACGGCTGCGCTGTTCCCTGCCGCCTATTGTTGCTGCTATTGGTTCCAATAAAGCGGCTAGAGCGCTTGCCGCTTCATCACCGCCGGGAATAGATTGCCCAACACCATAAGCCAATGCCTCAAGACCACCAACGGGCGCTGGAGCGTTATCACCGCCCCTTTGCTTATTTAATTTATTAAATTCTTCTTCTACCCTGGCCTGTATTCTTTCTTGGTCAAAATTATTTCCACCAACCAATCCTCGCCTTCTGGCCTCTGCCAGTAATTCTTTTTTATTATCTGGTAATATACCCCTACGCTCGGCCTCTAACATCAAACTTATTTTGTCGTTTTGGGCCAATTCCGAAGCTTGCGCGGCGCTAATAGGGTTTAATGCACTAAGGATTTTATTAACATAGCTTCGTGTTTCATTTGGCGCTTGCGCCAGGCCTTTTCTATCTACATTTCCCTGCCCCCAATTATAAGCGGCCAAAGCCTTTGGCATATCACCTTCATACTTATTAAGCATATCTCTATTCATTTTTGCGGCTGCTTGCGCTGCTTGAATGGGGTCGTAAGGGTCAATGCCATATTCTTGAGCTGTAGCCGGCATAAATTGGAACGCGCCCAGCGCCCCAGCAGGGGACATAGCCGCAGGGTTGCCCGCGCTTTCTGCCATCATTTGGGTTTTTAATAATCCGCTTGGCAACGCATTCTCTTTTTCAAGCTGCGCCAGGTAGGCAAGGTAAGATTGATTCTTCTGCAGCATTATTGCCCCAGCGCCTCCAACAATTCTTTATCACTTAATTTTTGAAGCCCTTGCGATGGGTAATAATTGGTGTCGGTTCGCGGTTTTCCCGCTAAAGCTCCAGTGCCATACTTTTCAGACATATTAGATATGGTTTCTTTAATTGTCTCAATAGATTGCCGTGGGTCACCCAGTGAGCTTAGGAATGTTTGCAATTCAGCATTTGAGTTCATTTGTTGCGCTGACATTCCTGTAGCATTTTTAATATCCTGCAAGATTAATGTTCTAGCATTTTTAATAAAATCACGTTTTGATTGATTTTCAGACCCAATAAATCTGCCGAAATCTTGCCCATACGGTGTTGGAATTTCGTAACCAAAAAGAGTAGCCGGCTCTGCTGCGCCAATAGAAGAAAATACGTTGCTAACAGGACTTCGTTTTGTTGACGGTATGGCGGCGGCTTGGTCTAATTCATTATAAACCTTCATAACCTTAGATAGCGATGTCTCAACAGATTGCCTGCCCTTTAATTGGTCTGATTGGTCTTTCTGCTCTTTCGTAGGCGCTGTTTCTTTAGCAATGGCCGCATCATAAGCTTCCTTTGGAATAAACCCGGCCTTGTAATCTGCTGAAAGCTTAGCAAGTGATGATTGGGGAGATTTTGGCTCAAATTGGGTTGCGTACTTTTTAGCAATCAATGCAGCAAACACGTCAGGATTACTTTGCGCTATCGCTACCAATGCGGGGTCACCGCCAAATTGCTCTTGAGCAATTTGTTGTAATGCAGCGGCCCTTTGCTGTTCTTGTTTTTGTTTTTCTATTTCCATTAAAACTTGCTGGCCTTGTGGCCCTTGCAAGGATAATCCGAAGCGCTGAAGTCCGTTAAGCTCCATACTATCTCCCGCTATTCCATGTAATACCAGTGCTTGGGTCTAGCCCGCCCCACAATCCAGCACCAGCCCCCATGCCCGCAATTGTCCCTATGCCGCTTGCTAGGCTTCCAATTGCGCCCAAACTCCCCAATAATCCGCCACTTGCGCCTTTTGTTGTGCTTGTTGTGCTTCCTTCTTGTTTAGGCAATACGCCCAACACCTGTGCCAACGCTTGCAGCGCTTGAATAGGGGCTGTAGATGTCTGTAATCCAAGATTACGCTGGAACTCCCCGCCGCCCATCATTCCTGCCGCGTCCTGTCTGCGTGATTGCGGAAGGGCGTTTAATGCATTTTGTAGTGAGTTATTAAACTGCGATTGCTTAAATTGGCCTATCTGCCCTAAGCGAGTTAGGTCAATATCATTTGCGCCAAGCATCTGGCGATTACTGCCAAATTGGCCGGCCTGATTCATCGCTTGCTTCAATACGCTGTACTGCCCGCCGGCCTGTCGGTTGATTTCATCAATGACATACGAATCATAAGGATTCATTTGCATTTGAATGTCGGAATTTAGGCTTTCTTGCGTCGGCGTAAACCCTTTATTAATCATTTCAAGGGCGCGCTTTTCCGCATCTGTTTCGCCAATAGGGGTAAATGCTTTATAGCCCGCGTCACCAATAAACTTTTGTGCTTCAGAGCCAAGGCTCATAAAAGCTTTTTTAATCTCATCAGGTAATTGGTTAAAACCACCCGATGAGCTAGAGGACGAGCTTGGGCTACCCATTAACGTTTTCATGCTGCACCCCGCAAAGATTTAGACCAAATTTTTTCGCTCATATTATACCCCATTCTGTTATAAATTGCACCACGATTTCCCCTGTCCGATATAATAATTTCACCAAAACCTAAATCCCGCAATTGATTCTCTATGGTCTTGACAAATTCTATCCCGGCAAACCCTTTTCTATAATCAGGATGTAAAAACAAATCCTGAATTACGCCCATAATTAGTGTGCTATCGGTCATGCTGGTGTGCATTAAAACAGACGCATAGCCAACCAACTTGTCATCATCCCTAACGCTAATCCAGCGCAAAGAGTTTTGTTTTTCTAATTCCCTGTATCTATCCCAGTTTGGGCAATATTTATAAGCTTTTTCGTCACTCATAAGTTCATCAAAGCTTTGGCGGCCAAGCTCTTCCAAACCGTCTTTTAGTAAATCCTCAACAGGCTCCCAGAAATACTTTACCATGTTGCAAACGCCACCCGCCGCCATTCAGCCGTACCGGCATTATCAAAACAAAGATAAAAATAACCAGTAGATGCGCTATAATTAAAATCTCCAATCCTATCCGTAGCGGCTATGTCAGCCGAACCCGTCGGCACTTTCCCAACCTTCCGTCCCCGCATGAATATATTTTGTAGGTTATTAAACTCAATAATATCACTTTCCCTTTCACGAGCTATTAATTGCAACTGGTCGGCCAGCATTTCAGGTTGTGGAAGTATGGTTTTAGGATAAGGGTTCATTAGTTTGGCGCCCCCGGCTGGATGTATTCAAGCCATGCACCCATATGCCATTCTTGGCCTAATTCTTCACCACTCCAATTATATTGAATGACCCGCGCACTATTTTGAACAGACACACGCTCTGTTGTTGGCGTTACGGTGTAGCTTCTATCAAAACTTGCCCCCCCTGACGTTTGGGGAAACTGATACCCTATGATTCTAACCGAAATGTTGCCTGTTTGCCTTGAATCAGGGACAAAGCCGGTTACTATTGTATTCGGTTTGCCGATTGTTTGAAGGTTTGTAGTTAAATTAAAGGATAGCGGTGCTGTATCGTCATCGCTGCCTATTTCATGGCGATATAGCAATCCACCGTTTAACAGAAATGGATTGCCGTAAGGGTTAAAAGGTGCCTCGGCAGCGGTACGGCTAATATCGTCCGGTGTCCATGATAAGTCTTGGAGCGCAAGGCGAGCTACCCTGTCCGGCTCTAGGCTGCTTTGTGACGGGTAATGCCACCAAATTTCATCATATTTTTCATTGTACCAGCAAAATATCTTGGATTTCTGCGATGAATTAAGGTCATTCATAACATAATTTAAAATCGTGCTTTGAATTTGAGAATTGGCGGGAATAATTTCCGCATTGCCGCCGTGGTAACGATAAAAGTTTTGCTGCCCCATCCAATAAGCAACACCTTTCACAACAATCCTGGCAAGTGGCGCTATTATACCAATACTCGGCTCTAGCAATTGAATTGACCAGACATTTGGCAGACCGATATAAGAAAACAAATAAGTCTGCGTGTCCGTAAAAATTAAATTTGTTCCAGCAACCGAGGCGTGAGACGTTAAACGCCCGGCACCCTCAATCAAATCCTCATAGACCTGATTTGCAGAAGAAGCTGTCCATATAGTTATATCTCCCTGGTCACTGGTTTTAATCTTGTTGTTTACCCCGCCAGCGCCAAACGTCACTAGGATGCTATTACTAACAAATGCATAATTTATATTGGTCGGAGCGTTTGTCACTAAAACCGGTGCTTCTGTGGTGTCACCGTCCCATGAATAAACGCTCGTTTGATTTCCGGCGGTTGCAATAAAGTTTGCAGCATACCTATCAAAAAACCAAATGCGCGGATATAGGCGCCCTGCCGATGATAGCTTGGACACCCCATAAAGCCCAACGCCGTATAAACCCATGCCATAGCCAAGGCCGAAAGATTCATCCAATTGCCCTGCAGGGATTTGTTTTTGATAAAGTGTCCCCGCGCCCCCTGCGGCAGTGACAGAGCTTGTTGCGAATCCTGCGGTCATCACATCAAAAGTATTTGTCGCCACATTTCTGATAATAAATTCCAAATTCATTTGCGGGGCTGTAATCCCGCCAAATGCTGTTGCTGCTGTAATTTTAACCCTATCGCCATTGGCTTGACCGTGTGCGGCAGCACTTACATTTACAAGGCCCGTTGCCCTCACAACACCTGCCCCACCACCCGTGGCGGCACTGCTAGCGGCGGTGCCAACATTAATTGTGTAAGAGTTAACCCCAACAGAGCGGACTATATGAGTAGTGTTTAGCGCTCCCGCCAATATGCCCCCGACCGCTGTTGCGCCTGATAGTCTAACTAAATCCCCGGCCACTAACCTAGATGCCTGTGTGTCTGCAATAGTTACAGTACTGCTACCCGATGCGGTAGTTATTGGGTTATTAGCTAGCGTGTCATATTGCGTGGCAAGAGAATTGGCAATTGCTGTTGTGCTTGTTTGTAGGGGAGTGATATTTACTAAAGATTGTCCAATTAGAGAATAAAGCCGCGTGTGGCTTCCTATAATAGACTGCGTGGCGGCATTGCTTAAATTATCCGAATACATACTGCGGCATGTGCCGTTTATTGTGTCTCCGCCCTGAAACAAATATCCTTGCCATCCACCTATTTTTTCAGGCAGACCGTTGCGAAAACGAATAGCCTTGGCCTCTGTGTAATGTTTGGTGGCAAAGGCGGTTCTATCCGCAGCCGGCATAACGCCTGGTAGCGCCATAATTTGACGAAATTCAGAGGCTAATGTCGTCACAGTTTGTCACCTATAAACGCGCTGCACTAAAATAGACCGTTGAACCAGAGCCAGAAATAAGAGAGCAATTTACTGTAAGAATATCCGCTGCCGTCAGTTTTACTATTTGGGAAAATCCTGCCGCGTAATCATCTTGAAAACGTAATACTGGGACAACAAAATTAGATGCATTTTTTAATAAATCCAGCTGCACACTGCCGCCAGGGTCGTTTTGTGACACCGAAACATTAACTATATACCAAGCGGAAGTAGGGGCGGTGAATTGACCGGTTGTCGCGTTAAACACGGCGCCATCGTCATTGTTTTCTGTCCATGCAGTAATTACGCCTGTTGAAGTAATAGTCTTTGTTGCATTAAAAGCGGCTGTCCCTGCTATACTTTGCCCGCTTGCCCGCATGTAATCAAAGATTTCAACACCTCCTGGTATACCAATAACCCACCAATAATCCCCAACCTCTGTTGTAATATTGGCCTTGGTAGGTAAAAGTAATGTGGTAGCGTTATAAGTTATAACATGAACGCCGGTGCTTTTTACTAAACGGGTCTGACCTATCTCTAATTGAATAGCGGTGATTGTAGTAGTACCGGTTAGATTTACCTTGTATCCCGTAACGGCTGATTGTCTTAAATCCACCGTAGCTGCGCTTGCAACATCAGCGCCTAATCGTTCATAAACATTGCCAACATATCTATTTCTAACGCGCCAGTTTGTGCCGTCTGAAACCAAAGTAACTGTTTGATAAATGCCGCCTATGGTATAGGTTAACGCCCCATCAATAGTTTCAGTTGTGCTGGCGTCTATTGTTACAACGTTTGCGCTTGTATCAACTTTTTTAATGGTAACAGAAAATCCAGCCGTTGCCGTAGCCGCAGATAGAAGATTGACCGTAAAAGCTCCGGATGTTGCATCCACTAAAATAGTGCTGTTGAGGTCGGATGTTGTAATTGAATCCGGTGTTGTGGATGTAGAGCGAACCTGCCCGGATGCCGCCTTTAGGGTGGTGTCTATTATATCCATGTTGCTGTTTAATTGGTCGCCCCACAAATCCTGGTCTACTGGATTATTGACCAGCGGTTTAGCTAAATTATAATTAGTTGTGAATGTAGGCATTATGCACCTAGTTTACGGTTAGCGGTTGAAAAAACACCCAAAAAAATGGGGGAATTTCACCCCCATTAATAATTATGAAGATACAACGCCCAGCTTTGCGCTTATCCAAGTATTCGCGGCTGTAAAAAAGTATTCACAACGGTTTGCGTTTGTTAAATTGACACCTGTGGCGCCAGCGGTGCCGTCAATTGTTTCGGAACCAGACGCATAAACCTTAATTGTGCTTGCTCCGCCATTAAAAACAGTGATGCGCATTCCAATAACACCAACCGGCAGCACAACACCTGTGCTGGCCGCTGCCGTTGTAATATTGTTGATTTCCTTTGCTAATTGCAAAGCATCAGCCCGCGTTGTACCCGCCGCAGTCAGCGCATTACCTACGGATTCAAGCGTATATCCAGCAGTTGATAAATTTCCCCCAATAACAGCAGCGCCCGTGGTGGTAACGCTATCTGCTGTAATTGCGCGAAATACGATTGACGCATATCGCCGAAGTGCTCCTAAAGTTACAAACATGGTAAACCCCTTTTGTTAGATGATTGTTTCAACCTCTAGGCGCCCTAAATTAGTTTGCTTAAAGGTTTTGGTTATAAGGTTTTTTGCTTCCCTATCCGCCATTGCCGCATAGGTATTGCTCATTTGTAAGTCTTGCCTGTTTTCGCCTGAAAGCGATGACAGAGCCTCATAAACAAGCAATTCATCCGCATAAGTTGTGAAGTCATTCGTATCCGATGCCCCCACTAACTCTGCATAATCTTTAAGGTAATACACATTAGCCGTGTAATTTTGGTCGGGTAAAAAATAAATCTGATATTGTTGGTTTCTGTAAGTGTAAATGTATGGAATACCATAGCCATTTGTTAATTGTTCTCTATCAAAATCATATGGGCTGACTTTTGCCAAGTTATAAAACATAGAGTCGTAGGCGATGACAAAAGCATTTTCTTGAAATTCATAAAGGAAATCGTTAGGCAAAAGGCTGGTAATGTTTTGTGTGCCTTGCGGTATAGTAATTGTAGCACTGGCCTCGTTAAACCAAAAACGCTGGTAGCGCCAAAAGCGCACAGCGTCATTGATAGCATCACCCACGCTTGCTTCACTAACAGCCGTGTTATTGGGGTCTTGAAGTTTCAAGGCCACTTTGGCTTTTAGTTGGGCAAACGTGGGCATACTATTTTTCTTATGGGTCGTAAGCTACTAGCGTTTGGAATGTAATAGCTGCGGTTGCATCGGCTGCTGCCGCTTTCAACTGCACTGCTACCCATCCATTGCCCTCTGCAACAAACGACAAACCTTCGATTTCATCAACCGTGATAAAACCGCCAGATTGTGCTGCTGTAGATAAAGACGCCCACGCATCAACATCATTTGTAAATGTGACGTTATCATCATAAATATAACCAAGGTTAACCGTGGTCGAGCCTGCGCCAAAATTGCCGCAATAAACATCACTGTTGCCAATACGTACCCGTGCGCCTTTGTTAAATGGGAACAACCCCACATAAGCATCAGCGGCGGTGCCGGATGGAACAGTAACAGAGCCGGCAACTATGCGAGCTGCGCCGCCTCTATCAACCTTTGCTTTAGTGAAATCTGCGGAAGTTCCCGCAAATCCTGTTGGTACAATGCTAGGTAATGTCATGTTAGTCCCCTCTTAGGTGTGAGCTGCTGCATAGGTTGAAATAACTATCGTTCCAATATCCTCTTTGTTAGAAGGGGACATTTTTTTCATGCCATAAATCAACCGCGCTTCAATGCCTTTATAATAATCGTAGTCTTTCAGTTGTGTTTTCAGCTTGAATGGAACATCCGTGTCGGTTACGCGGCCACCAAATGGTGACGCATAAGACAAGGCGTCCTTGCCAACCAGCACTGCCCGGCGGACAGTAGTGATGACAGCGGAAGTCCCACTGTTTAGGCCGTAAGCAACACGCGGGGCGCTATAGATATAGACATCGCGGTATTTACCAGCACAAATAATTTTATTTTTAAAGCTGGTCTCAATAAAGTTATCTTTGCCGCCAGTAATTTTGGCTAATTCAATGTTAAACCATTGAATTTTGCCAGATGTATCTTGCATCAAGTCTACCAATTGCTCGGGCGATACATACAAATCAAATGTATTATCTTCTAATCGCTCAATAGGCTGGTCGCTGCGGTCGTTAAGCTCAAGCGCATAATCTACTATGTCAAGTGTTAACTTGTCAGATGATGTTAAGGCTTGGTCTGTAGCTGCTGCAGCTGCGCGCAAAATACGGTTGGTTGTTGGTGCAACGGGCGTATTGTTACCCTGAATCTGCAAACGTGAGGTGCCAGAGTAAGTGGTACCGTTCAGAGTAACAGTAGTTGGGTTTGCGCCAGCCGCTTGATAAAAGAATGAAGAGTCAAGCAATTCAACTGCGCGGTTGCCCAATTGTTTAATTGCTGTTTTTTCAAACTCAATGTTTGTGCGCTGTTGCTCAATAGTATCATCATTAGGGTTGAGTACTGCGAAGCGAGTCACGTTCACAGACATGTTGAACGATTCTGTCTGCAGTGATTCTTCGTTTCCGTCCATTGTTTGGCCTTCGCCAAGCGGAACAGCAGTCAACTTGCTCACATAAGGAAACGTGATATTGTCGCCGCGAACATTAGCGTTCATCAGCTTTTCAGGAACGTAAATTGCGCCGCGGTCAAAAGCATGACCAACAACGCTGCGTTGCATTGCTTGCAACCAGGTTTTACGCTCCCATAGTTTTACGGTATTGGCATTGCCAGTAAGCATAGGTGTAGATGACATGTGTCTCTCCTAAAAGTTGTTGTGGAACAACCCCGAAACACAGTTAAAGCACTGGATAGCTCTGCGATTTTACGGACGCGACCCCGCTTTTGGGATGACAGTTAAGGTGCTGCAACCGCTTTTGGCCAAAGCTAGGCACTCATGAATAAGCCCATGGAGGCGCTCTTTTGCAAGGACGCCGCCATTATAGCATTGCTTTAACTTATTGTCTATACAGCTTGCTGCTCAAGTCTACGCAGAATAGATGGGTCTAAATTTAACAGTTCACCGTTTGACATCGTGTTCAATGATTCAAGCGTGATTTGTCCGCCACTTCCTGCGCCGCCGCCGGCCAGGGGCGATGCGGAGCGCTTCATGTTTCTGTCTATTTTGCCCAAATCTGTTTTTTGTTTAGTTTGAACATCTTCTTTTTGCGCTTGCGGTGAACCAAATTTAGATAGGGCATAATCATAAAGTGCTTTTGCTGGGTTAACGCCGCTTATTTCGGCTTGTGCGGCAAAGCGCATAACAAAATCTGCAACTTTAGCGCCAGCCTCTTCTTTTGATAACCATGGCTCTACGTTTAAATAGCTTTTAAGCAATTGCTCGTAGCCATTACGCGTAACCGCCTCATAATCCGGCTGCTCTTTTTGGAAAGTTTCTTCATAAGAAATTAATTCTTTTGCTGCTTGCCGCCATATTAATTCCTGTTCCTTGGCTTTAGCTTGCGCCTCTGTTATTTGCTCTATTTTGTGGGCTTTTTCTGCCAATTCCTGGGTTTTCTTGTCAACTTGTTTTAATTTCCAGTCTAGCCAACCATCATAATCTTCAGCCTTGTTAGGCTCAACATCTTCAACCGGCTTTATGTGTGCTGCCTCTTGCGCTTTCTTCTCAAGCTCGGCTATTTTGGCCTCGGCCTCGGCCAGCTGCTTCATTTTACGGCGCTGCAAAGCCCATTCTGCATTTGTTTCTGGCTGCTTATCTATTGCCTTTTCTACTGCCTTTGGCTCTTCGGCCTTTTCAGGCTCGGCTTTCTTATCGGATTCTACTTTATTGACATCAGGTAAATCTTGCTCTTCCTCTACTTCTTTTTCTACTAATTTAACCTCTTGGTTTTCTGATTCTGATTCCACCAGTTTTTCTAACTCTTCAATCTGTTGATACAAATCCACCATAATCACTCCCTTGGTTGTTAAATTGATATCTTGACCCTACCAGGTTCTTCTAATGCCAGTTTATTTTCTAAACCCGTTTGCAGGGCTTTTTGTTCTTTTTCTGCCACAGTAGCCTTGATTTCCTCTACCTTAGCAATGTTCATGTCAGCGCGTGACAGTTTTTCTTTAATATCCGCTTGGCTAATTTCACCCATGACCGCCGAGAGTTGCTGTTCTAACTGTTGAACGTAGGCTGGGTCAACCTGTTTTTGTTCCGGTTTCAAAATTTGCATCAACTCCAATTTATCTTCGGCGTCTAATGTTGTGTACTTGATTGCCATAGCATAAACTGAATTAGCGGCAGGGTCGCCAGATGATTTTAACTTATCCGCAATGGCAACTAGCGTGCTGGCAAATTCTTCCTTGTCTTCCGGCGTTTGTGGGGCTTCTTCTACTACTACATCATATTGCGGTGCTAATTTATCCGCCGATATCTTAATAAATTCTGATTTTCCGTTTTGGCCTAAAACCCTAAATAGAGAACCGTCATTGTTTTCGGCATAAACTCGCATTAAATCCAAAAGTAATCTTGCTTGCTCTTTTTTATACAATGTAAGGCTATCAAAGTAACACGCAAGCGCTGAAACTACCTGCCGGATACGGCGCTTTTGAAGTATTCCCGTTTCATTCTTGTTTTCGCTAGAGCCTAAAAATGTTTTATCAATCCCATTCACATCATTAATAGACGTATTGGCCTCTGCTAAAATCCCCTCATAACCTGTAGGGGAATACGGTTCTTTCTTTGGCTTAATCCGCCCTTCCATAAGAGCATTTTCCGATACCTCTACGCTTGTGTCAGTTTTAGCATATTTTGATTCAAAGTCGGCAATATTAGATATACTGCCTTTTTCGTACATAACCCCGCCTTTTGAATTGGCGCCAATAATAAACATGGTTTCAGTTAAAGCTTTATTGTAATAAAGCTGCGGTTGCATCATGGAATTAACCATTCCAGTCCATATTTTATTTTTTGAATCATAGTCGCCGGTTTTAAACTTTATGCTAAATCCCTGCTGGCAAATGCTTTTAAATGCCGTGAACACATGCATTCCAGACAAAACGGCTGTATAAAACACTTTTCGCTTAAATTCATAAGGCTTAATATATTCGCCAAAAATAGATTCAAGTTTTGCTTTGGTTGTGCCATCAAAGGTTAAGATTTCAGCTCTGGCATTAAAACTAAACAAATCATCATTCTTGCCGCTGTCCTCTAGCTCTTGCTGTATAGCATCAAGCTGGGCTTGCGCTGCCGCTAGAGATTGCGGGTTTTTAAGGGTTGAGATAATTGGATTGTCCGCCCTGTAAAAAGTTTCATAATCAAACCATTGATAAAAATAGACACGGCACATGTTATTGGCCTGGTCGCTCCAGTCTACATTGCCCGTAATTTTAACTTTATCATATCTGCCGCCATTCGGCATAAACTGAAACCCCGAATCCTTGTCGTTGCCAAGGCCATCCGCTGGCTCAAAATCTTCTTGGTACGCATTATATAAATCCATAGCGTCATCAAGATTATAAATATCTTCGTAGAAAGCCCATCGCGCATCAAGCATATTAGGTTGCGCTGAAAATGGGTCCCAGCCCACCTTGAGAGGGTCTAATCGCCCTATCTGTAATTGGCCATTAGGGTCTGTTGTAGACATCCCAACACCATAAGTGAGTGCTGTCTCTGTTGCCCCATACCCACAAATTAATAAATCGCCATCCTGTTGGGTTTCGTATTGGTCCGAATTAGCTTCCTCATTTAAAAACGAAGATAGGGCATTGGCGTACTTGGAATAGGCTTGTTGAACACCGTCTGTTTGTATTCTTGCGATATAAGAAGCTTTGCGGCGGTTCTGCGCCATGAAGCCTTTAACCGAATTAACATATGGCTTAATCTTGTTGAACTGCACCATGGCTTGGCGCCGTTGTCCCCTTGTATCATAGAACTGTACTTTATCCTGATAATTCATAATATCGCCGGCATAAAAAGCCTGACACCGCATAGTGTTATCGTATTGCGCGCTTAAATAGCGCTGGCTCGTGGATTTGTGGTTTTTAAATTGCAGCGCAATTTGCGATTTGGTTTTCATTAAAATTGCATCCAATCCTCTTGAGGGGCAACATCAATCCGTTTGGATTCATTAACTGCAGGAAATACGGCACTCACTTCTGCGTCATAAATCCGTGAAAGCGCGTCCATCATATCATCATAGCGTGATTTTGGAAAGGTCGCCATCTCACTAAAAATTATTTCCTTGACTAAATCAAACGTATTACCATCCGTGGTGGTGTAATGCAATTCGTGGGGGAAATACCATCTACCCATCTGCATGTCAGGAATCATGCGCCTAATTCGGTTTTCCTTCATCATGCCGCCACCAACTTTTGTGAGTGCAAACCGGTAGCCGTCCATGTCCATTTTTTGTTTGGCATAATGAATATCGGTCATCATGCCATATTCTTCATAAATAACCTTTGGTGGTTTTTTGGCTAATGCCGCCCATTTACGGTGCAAAATAAACAGCGTGTTGATTCGGTCTGTTGGGTTCAGCCTATCCCTGACAATATCTAATAGATAATAATTCCTATCAGACGCCAGGCCTATAACCATCATGGCCGTGTAGTCGCTGTTTTTACGCTTGCGCTTGTTAATTTCATCGCCGGCGCTTGCGTCCACCAAAATATAGATATTCATATCCTGCGGCCTAGCGGTGGATAAGGTAAACTTTTGAGGCCATTCTTCTCTAAATTCACCTCCGCCTACTGGCGCCGGCTCTTGAAGGTATTGGCCAACATAATTGGCATCCGTCATTTCAAGGCGTAACCTGTCCAAATCTTCTCGGCTAAGCCTTTGCGGAAAAAGCAGCTCATCCATTTTCCATAAATGGTTGCCGAATGTAATGCTTAGGGGTTCTTTGGTTTCTGCCGGCAGTTTCAAAAGAGTATAGCCCCCGTCTTCTATAAGGTTACCTGTCGGGTCATCTTCATGCAGCCGTTGCATAATCATAATGAATTTACCCGTTCGCCGGTCATTGAATCGACTAAATAACGTTGTTCTTATATTTAAATTAGTGCTTTTGCGGATAGTTTCAGAATACGCATCTTGAGGCTTGAGAGGGTCATCTAAAATTAAATATTCACATCCTAGACCTGTAATTGGTGACAGAGATGTGGCTGCATAATACTGGCCGGCCTGTGTAGTCATAAAATGGGTTTTCCTGTCCATCTGCGTGTCTATGACAGTTTCCGGGTAGCAATGGCGATACCAATCATCACGCATGATATTTCGGCACGCTACGCTATTGGCTTCGGCGACCTGATAACCGTATGAGGCAATAATGAACTTAGTTTCTGGCTTTTTGCCCAAAACCCATGCCGGAAACGCTTTGGCAACCAAATAACTTTTTAGGGTTCGCGGTGGGATATTAATAATCAGCCGGTTAATCTCCCCGCGCTCCACTGCTTCTAAATGCTCTGCAATGCAGCCCATATGCCAATTCCATTCGTATTCAATGCCTGGCTCTATAATCCTAAATGCGCGGTGCGCAAACGCATCAAATTTTGTCCGGCACAAAGCATCAAGTGCTTCTGCTTCTTCTGGTGTCATGCCATAAGCCTCTTAGCGCATCCCACTATCACACGGGGCGGCATCCTGATATTACCTGAATCGCTTTTGCCTTTAAAATCCATGTGCCATTGGTCTTGGCATGGAAACTTTAATGTTAAGCCTTTGGCAATGTAGTCTTTCAAATACTCCACAATTTCCACTTGCGTGGCGTTCTTGGCAGGCGGCCTAGTGCGTAAAGTTAAATCCTCTGGCTCCATTGTGCCTATTTCGGGCGGCTTGTACTTTGATTCAACGTGCCTTTCAATAATTAATTGCAGCTTTGCCGCGTTATCGGCAAAGGTGAATTCTGCGCCGATTGCTTGCGCTATGCCCCTAAGTTCCGTTAGACTTTTAGACAAGCTCTACCGCGTTAAATAAAGCGCGCAACGTTTAATAACTTCCAACGGCTGTTTTAATGTGCCGCTGTCTTGCTTTTCATTAAACGCGAAAAAAAATTCTTCGTCATTGACGTGTGCCCTTAATCCACGGTCAATGTATGGCCGGATTGCCTCTTCAACCTCTTTCTTTGTTGGGTATTTGGGCGCTTCTTTAATCGCAACTAGTTCTGCTTTCTTGTAAACCTCATTGGGCTGTACAGCCATAGTGAGTTCAGAATAACGCCGCTCCAAAGTCTCTAGTTTTTCTTTGTGGTGATAACTTGCGCCAATCTGCAACAGTTTGTTGCGGATACTTTCAATTGTTTCTTGCGTCATAATTTGCCTCTTAATTCGTTACGCTGTTAATATATCGCTTAAGAATCTCTGCGTCATCTATTTTGTGAAAAACTTTAATAGGGTTGTCAGCATCCCCGCCATGCTTAACTGCTTGTTCTGTTTTTCCAAAAACCCCATCAAAAATCATTTCTGCGGCTTTTAAATCGCCCTTTATGGCTTTGCTATACGCAACTGCGGTAAGCATCTGCGCCCTGTTTATGTGCTTTGGCACTCCTATTTTGCGGGCATATTCTTCAGCTTTCTTTTCATCTATGCCCATTATTTCAGCAATGGTTGCGTCGTTTAATAGCCACGCAAAAGCTGTTTTTCTATCCATGATACCCCTTGGGCGCCCTTTAGGATTACGCACTTCCCCTTTTTTGGGGCCTATTTTTCGCATAAACTCTGGCGAATTGTCTCTTGGCATCGTTTCTCCGTCGTGAATATAGCCTATTTTGATTGCGCTAATCAATCACCGAATGGATGGCCTGTTGATTCGTGGACTGCTTGCTGGCCTGTGAGGTTTTGCCATCTGCGAATGATGACATCGCAATAGATTGGGTCTAGCTCCATCATGTAGCAGGTTCGGCCTGTTTGCTCTGATGCTATAAGGGTTGTTCCGCTGCCGCCAAATAGGTCAAAAGCTAAGTCCCCTGGCTTTGTATTGTTTCCGATTTGATAAGCAAACAAAGCAACTGGTTTCATAGTGGGGTGTTCTAAATTCTTAGATGGTCGGTCAAATTCTAATACTGTTGTTTGCTTCCTATCGCTTGCCCACAAATGCGAAGCACCGTCTTTCCACCCATAAAGACAAGGTTCGTGCTGCCAGTGATAATCCTGACGACCCATAACCATAATGTTCTTTTTCCAAATAAGGCATTGGCGGACTGTTAGGCCGGCATCATTGGCAGCGCCCCTGAAATTATACCCCTCCGAATCAGCGTGCCAGATATAATATGCGGCACCTTGCTTCATTACAGAAACGGCGGACAAGAAGGCATCTTTCAGAAATTCCCTAAAGTTATCATTGCCCATTTTATCGTTTTGAATTTTAAGTGATTTTTTTGTTTTGCCCTCATAATTTACGTTATAAGGCGGGTCTGTAAGGAATAAATCCGCCTTTTGCCCATTCATCAGCTTTTCAACATCATCTATCATCGTGCTATCTCCGCACATAACACGGTGCTTGCCCAATAACCAAACATCCCCACGGACTGACTTAGCCGTCTCCTGAACCTCTGGTGCTTCATCCTCATCAACCTCTGTTGGTAGTTTGGCTATGCCAGGCACTTCTAGCCCTACAAAATCCAAAAACTCATAATCAAAATCAGCCGATAGAATGTCAAAGTCCCAATCGCCGTTGCTGATATTATCTCTAAGCAAAGCTTCTTTATATTCTTCTTCGGTCAGTTCGCGATTTGGTATGCGAACATCAACTTCTTTAATTTTTAATTCCTGCAAAGCTTTTTTGCGGGCATGGCCACCAATAATACGCCCGTCAGGTTGCGCTATAATTGGAGTCATGTATCCCAAACGCTGAATTGATTCAATCAACTTTTGATATTTGTCTTTTGTAATCAGGCGCGGGTTGCGTTCGTACGGCTTTAAATCAGAAACCTTTAATCGCTGTGTTGACCATAAAATATCCGACATTAACAACCTTTTCCGCCTTTACCCTTTTTTCCTTTACCTTTTTTCATCTAAACCACCACCTTTCAGGGTATGAATTATCCCATATTTTTGGAAATAGAGCAATAACCTTTGGACTGCTCCACTAATGACCCTGTCCCCTGATTCGTAGTATCGGATTATCCTGGGGGCTACGCCTAAGGCTTCGGCCATTTGATTGACTGACAATCCTAAGCTATAGCGGGTGAATTTAAATTGAGCGGGGGTCAATTTAACCTTGCAATGTTGCGTTGATTTGCTCAACCAGGGCAGCGGCTTTTTCCAGGTCTTGGATAAATTCTTTTATGCCTTGGCTTCCATCTGGTCTAAAAGAAGGGAATGAAACGTATGCTTTGATACCCTCAAAGTGATAAACGGTTACTTCACCAAATTTTGTTTCGTTGCTGTGTGTCATCTTGTTTCTCCTTCTTGTTGGCGGCCATCGTTGGCCTATGTCCTTAATATAGCCGCTTTGGTGGCTGCCGTCAACAACTATTTTAAATTATTTTATAAGTACATATTCCTATAAAATAGGAACATTGACCTATTGACTTATGACACTATAGTGGCTATATTGGGGACATGCAGAGGGAATCACCCCAAAGCAAGCAATGGAGAAACACATGAGGCACAAAAATGATTTGTTGGGTCGGAAGCCTGGCAATGTATTAAATAATGACCTTTATGATGAATACGTTTGGCGGCTAAGTAATTGGCGCTATCTGTCCGAAGATGACACGCAAGAAGAACGAATAGATTCATGCCTGTTGTTTGCCGAAAACACTCACACTGGCAGGGCAAGAAAGGTTTTTGAGGCAGCCTGGAAAGCGACCTGGCCTGAAGATTTCAAAAAATGGACAGAGCAACGTAACAGCGATAAAAAGCGACTTAAGGAATTGCTTAAATAGGTTTCCCAGCCTAGCAGTCCCGCCCAATGTGGGGCTGCGTGGGTGGGTAATCTTGCTCACCAAAACAACCAGATGCAAATAGCAAAAGGAGACAACATGATTAGTCAGCCTATTCACTTTAATTTTTCAATATGCCGAATTGATGCCGAATACGAAGACCTAAAGACGGGTGAAAAAACTTGGTACGGATACCGTAACAAATCAGACCTTCCGGTTTTTAACCCTGATGGCAGTGTTAAATATGCGGGTGATGCGTTAATTGTTACGCAATTGCCAGGTGGCGATTTTGTAATAGCATCATTGAACGGAAAAGATGCGTTAATTGAGTGTTATGGAATTTCTAAAAAAAAGAACATAGCGCAAGCCGTTAACGATGGCGAAATAACAGCATCTGATTATGCGTGGGGTTACTTTATCTGTAACTGTTAAAGTTTCAATTCATACAAAGCCCAGTGGTGCGTTTTGTGTTGCCCCTGGTAGGTAGGTATAGGGCAACCTAGCTTCACGCACACAGCCCCCGTCAGTCGTAAGATATGGGCATACTAATCGCTGCTATTACCTGTGCTAGGTTTCCATCCATCCGGTATTCAACCCCAGGGGCTAATTCCTTGCCATGATTTTCATGAGCATCAAGAATCATTCTCACTTGGAAATCGTATTTCTCAATTTCGGTTTTTAATTTTTCTATCGTAGGGAAAAATCTTCCGTTCTGGTCATTATTGATTAAATCAGAAATCCCCATGAAGGCCGCGTAATCAGAATATCCTTCGGATAAAATGGCTTCAATCGAATCCCTGATTCGGATTTTAATAATATCCGGCGTGCCCTGATAAATTGGACGGTGAGCAACCAAACGGGTTAAATAAATCGTTAGGTTTTTAGCCGTGGATAGGGCGGATAGGCTGTGCAAGGCAAGTATCTCTTCCCCTGTCAGCTCACGGTTCAGGCGGTATCGGTAATCACTGGCGAGAAGATACCGGCCATTGGGCGGTTCTATCGGCTTGAGCCTGTTCAGCGACAAGCTCAGCGATGGCAATTTCTGTTGCAGCTCCCTGGCCGATTGGTTTTCCATAGGTCGGTCTGCGAGCAGGCGTGATGCTGGTTGTGTAGTCAACCTCCCAGCGCTTTCCGTTAAGCCATGTTGTGGCGTTAGCGATGTACTGACCTGTGATTGCACAAAATTCGGCATAGGCGGTAGCACTTCGGATAATTGTTTCATGGTCTTTGCCCTTTCTGGCTTTCTGATAAGATTTAAACGCTTCATATTTACTGCCCTTGTGTGGGGGATAAGCAACCCAAAATTCTAAAAATTCTTCGGTGTATTCATCCGCGTAAGTAGTATTTTTTTTTGTTATATTTTTTTTATTATTATTAGATTTATCTTGGTTATTGGTTATTGGTTTATGGTTTATGGATTCTGGATTCTGGATGGCAATGCCATCGCTTTGCGAATTTGATGCGCTCGCATTTACACTATTCCATCTTTTCAATGCGTTAGCTGAATTTTCGGATGACTTCCTGGTTATGTTTTGGATTTCCAAAATAGTCCGTAGATGTACTATTTTGGAGCCATTTTGGGAAAACTTCTGTAAAATTTTACCCTCTATGCGTGACCAAATTTTTTTGCTGCATTTTGCCAACTTTGCTAATTCAACAGGGTTATTAGGTAGTCCATCTAATCCATAATTGTAATGCGCTACGATTAAATTGATATATGCGCCGCACTCTACCGCATCCCAGCCTAGAGTTCCGCCCAGCCAGTCGCCAATGTGAAAAGGAATTGTATGTATTTTCATTGCATACCTTCCCCAAAAAAGGTTACCAAAGGAGAATTAGGTATATATAGATTTATGCCATATGTTTTAAGCAGCCAATCTTTTTGGTCGCCGCTAAACCCAGGACACCCTAATAATTTAAAAGTTTTCCATATACGAAAATCCTCTATTGATTTTGCACCTTTAGATGAATTACAGCTACGACAACAAGGGACAAGGTTATCCGGACTGCCATTCCCCCCCATTTTTTTTGATACAAGGTGGTCTGTGCTGCAAGCGTGGGCGCCGCAATAAAAACATTTTTTATTCATGATTTACCAGTCCTTTTCTGCCGCGCGGTTGCCAGTGCGCCTAGTCCGGCCTAAAGGTGACTGGGCCATTTTTGCGGACTAGCGACAAAAAAGGGTAATTTGGCAACCACCGAGTCGCCCAGCCACCCCAATTTATAACTTATTTATTTTTTTGTAAATATTCTTTTATTGTTTTTATGATTAAAATCTGCCGCTCAGGGGTAGGCAATCTACTACCAAAATGATAACGTTTCAAGCTGTCATGAGAAATACCCGTTAACTTTGAAAGCGTCGTACATTTAAGGCCTTTCTTCGCCATTTCAATTCGCATCTTGGTTGCAAAATCTCTCATTTTTTTCCTCTTGATATCTTTTTGTAATACCGCTATAGTGGCAAAACACAAAGACACTTTAGCGGTTAACGCGGGATTTGTCAAACAAAAAGAGGGGCGGCCATGGAAAGCAATGTAAATTTAACCGAAGAAGAAATTCGCGAGCATTTAATAAATTTAACTTGTCACGAATTTTTTGGAGGCATTGATTTTTTAAATAAAAACATTTCTTATTTAAACCAAAAAAATAAAGAAGATATTGATGATGCAATTACCGCTCTGCAAAAAATTTTAAATGATAGCCTGGGGCTGTCATTAGGTCTGGAATAATCAAATGCGTATATCCCCTAATCAGATTAACATATTCCGGCAAGAGCCTATGCTTTGGTGCTTTCGGTACTTTGGTAATTACCGCCAGCCAGACAATGCCAAAATGGCGGCAGGGCGTGCAGCAGGTATGGCGGCACAAGAATGGGCTATTAAGGCGATTGAAGCTAAAGACATAGAGGGGCGCGCCAATGAGATATTCGAATCACAGCGCGATATGGCCTGGACGGATTATCCAAATGCTGGACTTATGGCTGTTAAATTGGCCGAAGAATTTATGCGCCAGGATAAAAACGCTAGGATTGAATTACCAATAGAAACCGAATTAGAGGGTGTTCTGGTTACGGGCTTTGCTGATATTGTGTTTCATGATGAGGCGCTAGAATTAAAAACCAGCTCTAAGCTCATGACAACCAAATCTTACGGCGAGCAAGTCCAATGTGCGATTTACCGTGAGGCGTTAAAAGTGCCTGTTAAAATCATTCGTGCTACAGAAAAGAAATCAATCACCATTGAGACAGATATTGAGCAACACAACAAAATTATAGCCTATCTAAGGCCAACCATACGGGCTATGCGCCCCTATTTAGAGGCCAAAGATTCGCGGGATACAGAACGCATGATGCGGCTAATGCGGGGAACACCAATCAATGACACTGAATCTTATTTATGGGATAGCGGGTCATTAAGTCTATTGGATGATTTTTTGCGTGACAATTTTTATAATTTTATCAACCCAGAGAAGGAGTAAAACAAATGGAAATTATTGCACCCATTACCAAAAGTGGTGATTATGCCTTAGCGCCAGCCGGAATGCTTTTAGCAATTTGTTACAGCGTGGTGTATATCGGCACCCAGCAAGATGAATATATGGGGGAGCCAAAGATAACCAAAAAAATCAGGTTAACCTTTGAGCTGCATGGCGATGTCATGATGGACGATGGGCGGCCTTTTTCCATTTCCAAGGAATATACATTTTCCAGTCATGAAAAAAGCGCCCTGCGTAAAGACATTGAAGCCTGGCGCGGGCTTAAATATAGCGATGATGAATTAGAAAAGATGGGCGGGCTTCCTATAACCAAAATCCTAGGCAAGCCGTGCTTGCTTAACGTGGGGCATGTTTTAAGCGGAAAAGGCAAAGAGTACGCAAAAATCATGTCTATCACCCCAACCATGAAAGGAATGGTTATTCCGCCAACAGTAAATGAATTGGTTGCCTATTCGGTGGATAATCATAATCAGGCCGTGTTTGATAAATTGCCAGAATTTGTGCGGGAAAAGATTAAGGCAAGCGCGGAATGGCAAGAAAAGCACAATCCGCCAGCGCCAGCACCATCCGATGCTTATAGCCTTGATGATACTTTTGCCGATGATTTTATGTAATCATGCAAGACCTGGCGCAAAAAATTATTGATGCCGGAAATGATTGGGCAGACAAAGACGCTGCGGCATCGGCTCTGGAAGAAACTCGCCGCAGCGTTAAAGCCAAAATTGCCAATGATTGCCTGGCTGAATCTTCATCCGTGGCAAAAGCCGAATTGATTGCAGAGGCCAGCCCTTTGTACAGCCAGCACATAGCCAGCATGGTAGAGGCTAGGCGCATAGCGAACCGCGCAAAGGTGTATTATGACGGTATGAAAATAAACTATGAAATGATGCGCAGCCTAGAGGCAACCCGCAGAGAAGAAATGAAACTAAAGTAGCCCCCACATGATTGTTAAAGAAGAGCGCATAGGCAACCAAAGGCTAATCCTTGGGGATTGTCGGCTAATTATGCCGCTATTAGATAGCTTTGATGCAGCCTGGACAGACCCCCCATACAATGTAAAAAAGAATTACGGGGTTTATAAAGATAACCTAACAGATGAAGAATACCTGGCGTGGTGCAATGACTGGATTTCAATTATTGAAAACAAAACAGAAATTATTGCAATTTATTGCCCTAAAAAACATTTTAGGTGGTTTTTAAATAGATTGCCAGAACATCATCCGATAATCTGTGGGTGGACAATATCGGGATGTATTCGTGCAAATTATATCCACCAATATGCGCCAATTTTACTCCCCAAAAAGCCTAAAAATATATGCCCTGATTTTTGGTTAAATGTCCAAATGGTTGGTATGGGTTATTTTTTTAAAGAGGAAAAATTTGACCACCCAGGATTGACCTCACTTGATATGACGCGCAGGGTTCTGCGTGCAATCACTAACATAAATGACACAGTTTTAGATTGTTTTTTGGGAACAGGCACTACCTTGGTGGCCTGCCAGCAAATGGGACGGATTGGCACGGGAATTGAAATTGACCCTGATTATTTTAAAATAGCCTGCCAGCGCGTTCACGATGCCTGGAAACAACCAGATTTATTTATACCTTAAAAGCAAAGATGAGGCCGCGGTGACCATCCATATAACCCTGCCCTTCCCGCCATGGAAATTAAGCCCTAACGCGCGCGGAAATTGGCGCAGCAAAGAAAAAGAAAGAAAAGCCTATTATTTAACAGGCTACACCGCGGCTTTAGGAATAAAGGTTAATGATAATATATGCAAAAAACGAATCAGTCTTGAAATTGATTTCTACCCCCCTAGTGGCAAAAATGATTTAGACAATTGTTTATCTGCAATCAAATATGGATTAGACGGAATAGCTAGGGCGCTTAATATAAATGATAAGCAATTCCGGCCTATAACTATTAATATACCATCCGTTGATAAATTAAACCCTAGGGTGGAAATAAGAATAATAGCCTATTGACTTCATGCCGCTATAGTGGCATAATAAGAGGGTAAACAATTGGAGGATTAAACAATGCCAAGTACAACATGCGTAAACACCCTGGCGCGCCATAATTACGAATTATCAGATGGAAATTGGGATAATATCTGGGAAGAAGCAGAGGCACAGTTTAAAGGCACCGAAGAAGAGGCCGTTCACCAATGGTGTGTTGAGCAGGTGTTAGCCTATAGCAAATTGCAGGGCAATTCGGATACCCTTAGCACTGCCGCCGAATGGATTTATGAACTGTTTGCTTATAAATTCGGAGATGATGATAAGTTTTATTATGATTTAGACTGTTATTTTCCTGATTTTGGGCAAACGCCACAGGATAAAGCTAGTGATTTATATCACAAAATCATTCACAAAATAGCAGAAAGGCTAGAACATGACTAACGAAAATTGGCAATCGCGGGGCTATTTCAGCGAGGAGCTGTGCCCCTCAGAGCTGCGCGGTTCACCGTTTGGTGAGGTTAGGGTTAGTCCACTGGACAACCTGTTAGAATTATTTCCTGACACACCTGAAAATAAAAAGAAATGGGTAGATATTAGAAAAATGACTAAGGAAATGCGTGATAATTTTGACGACCACGGCAAACAATTTTACGACCTTAACGGTGCTAAATGGGCAAAAACCCAGGTTCTCAAAAACAGCACCAAAGGAAAGGAAAACCTAATGAACACTATTCTATCCACAGCCTATAAGAAAAACGGCATTATAGGCGCTGCGATTATAATCTTCTTGGCCGCAACCGCTTGGGTTTTGCTATTTACGTTCTTGGGCTTATGGGCTGGGGGTGTGATATGATTAAGCATACACCAGGCCCTTGGCAAGTTGTCTTTTGGCTTGTAGACCCAGATGACGATGAAAGCAAAATGCGATATGTATTTGCGCCAAGAATTAAACCATTAGGCTCTAAGTCTTATTTTGAAATAGCCGCTTGCTACACCGGAGATGTATCAGACGAGCAAGGGGAAGCAAACGCCCAACTCATAGCCGCCGCGCCTGATATGCTGGCGGCATTGAAAACGATTAATAAGTTTTATGTGTTTATAGACAGTAACCTCCGCCCTAATGAAGGTGAGGGGTGTCGTGAAGCGTTTAGTCAGTTGCGTGCTGCCATAGCTAAAGCGGAGGGTGTGATATGAGTGATTTTGGAACTGGGTATGCATATTGTCTAGGCTTGTTTCTCTGCCATGATGAGCATCTTGGGGTTAAATCAGAAAGAGGGGACTACGAATGACCAGAGAAAAAGAACTAAAGGCACAAATTTCCAAACTACAGGCCGAACTTGATGCGCTGCCTAGAGAGTGGCCGCAGGAGGGTGATAGGTATTTTCCATTGAATAGTTATGGAGGTGCTCGTCGTACCGCTTGGGTTTGGGCAGGTGACGAAAGAGCAATGCTAGAACGCGGCCTAATTTTCCGCACCTTGGAAGAAGCCAAGAACGCAGACAAGAAACGCATTGCCATAGCTGAATGGAATAGGCTGGCGGGCGACCAGAGTTGGGTGAATTGGGAGAACTGCCAACAACAAAAGATTTACCCACAGTATTTTCACGAAGATAGACAATGCGTTGTTTATGCGGCAGTCACTAGGCAATCATGGCCCTTTGCCCACCACAAAACCGAACAAGACTGCGAAGCTGCTATTAGAGCCATGGGTGAAAAAATGGATTGGCTGCTTTTATGATTAACCACCACAAGGAGACTGACGATGATAAAACTAGCTAAATTATTTGATTTTTTATGGCGCTTTTATGCGTTTGGGGTTGCTATATACCTAGTATTTAGCGGGCGGTTATTTGAATCCGCTGTGCTGATGTGCTTATGGAGTACATCAATTTGTTTGGCCGGAATTACACTGAAATACATTAAAGATGAGCCGCATCATGACTAACCCATACGCCCACCTACGCACACTGCTGGATGATGAGGCTAAACACATTGAGTTGAACGCTCGTTTAAACTGTTTAGTTTCCTGCGTAGACCCAGACATAATAATTATAGGTGATTTTAAAAATTGGCATGCGGCAGTGAAAGACGGAATTAACTACACCACCAGCCTAGATGCGCTGATACCGCTTTGGCCTGATGGCTGGAACTGGGGCGTTGATTATGCTGGCGGCCATGGAAATTGTATGTGCGAAGCCGAAACTTATGATGGAGTAACGTTTCATTCGTACAAACAAACCCCAGCCTTAGCCATGCTGGGTTGTTTGTTGCAAGTTTTAGAATATGAATGGGGGAATAAAAATGCGCCGTAAATCCCACGCACTAACCCGTGCCGCGTTTGCTAAAGAGGTTATGCCCAAAGCACCCGTGATACGCTTTCGCAGTCGGACACTGAACCAGGATATTATCCGTATGAATAGAATTTTTACCAACCAACCAGCCTAGGAGGGCAAAACCATGAGTAATTTAGATAACCTAACAATCAAAGAAGCGCGTTTTATAAATTTGACAGACCAGCTTGAGCACTTGGCATGGTGCGAACTATCACGCCTTATCCAAAAATGTTGGGATTACAGATTTAAGAGGGAATGTTTTTCAAACGACATTGATGGATTGAATGCACACAAGGATATTTCAGAGTTAATTTTAACTGCAAATAAAGCGCTATTAGCGGCTATTGAGGCCGATAAGGAAAGAGCAAAGGAGAAAAGCCAATGACTGATAATCGCATTAAAGCTGTTGCCAAAGCTCTTGCCGCATATAACGAAAATGCAGTGACCGTGTCTTATGTAGTTGCGGCCATTGAGGCATTACGCGCAGCCGATGCAGTAGACACCCAAAAAAAAGAGCTGATTGAAGCGCTGCGCGGCATTCTAAATAGATATTATTTATTAATAGATGATGATTGTAAATTTGGCCAACGCGCCCGCGAAATCCTAGCAAAGCATGGGCACTGATATGTGCGGAAAACATAAATTTAAAACAAAGATTGACGCTTTGGGTGCCGCCGCTTCATTAGTCAAAAAATCAAAAACTGGGTTGGTGAGGCCATATATTTGTCACAAATGCAAGCGTTGGCACCTAACATCACAAAAAAAAACAAAGCATGGAGGTGTGTAAAATGGAAAAGACAGGATTTGTATGGGTTGCAATGGATGGCGATGACGAAGCTCATGCTGGGCTTGTTGATGCCCCAGAAATGCCCTGGTTTGCAAAAGCTTTAAAAGATTTCTACAGGAAGCATGCAGGAAGCCAAATTAAGAAAGTTTCTAGCGACGATTGGGTGCGCTTGTTTAACAATTACATAGCCAAGCATGGGGGTGAGCCATGAACCAAACAAATAAGAAACAAAAGCAAATCACAAGCAAGCCGGAACCTGAAAAGCCAGTGGTGATGCTTATCAGGAAATGCCTAATGTGCTATAATAATTTTAAGGCGCACGGCAGATTTAATCGTATCTGTGCCAAGTGTAAGGAAAGTCACGCATACAAGGTGGGGGATTGATATGGAACACACATACAGAAACAATGGTTTCATTTGCAATATAACCGAAACTCGTGATGGGTTATACGATGTTTATCGGGGGAAAATCACCCAGGAAGATGATAAGGGAATGTCTTTTCAGATTCTTGGGCACGGTTTCTGCCGGAATAAGTTGGCGGCTATTTCATATGGGGAAAAAAGTGTTGATGAGATGGCGGTGAGCAATGGATAACATTATAAAGTTTCCTGGCAATAACCCATCCGAGCGCCTGCGTATTGCTTTAAACGCTGTAAATAATAACGATAAGGGCAGAAACGATTTATTGTTAGAAGAAATTGAACGCCTACACTCTGTAATTGATTCCACTGCTGCCGCTCTTGGTATGTTGGCTATCGCAATTCTTTCAGATGGTGAAAACATCATAGCCCGATGCAAACAATCAGCCACGGCATCCGGCCTGTCTTTTGCCCTAATTAAACATTATGTGGCAAGCTCTTTATTTCTAAATGAGGTGTACGATGAGCGATGAAATTAAATACCCCTATGAAATAGGCCAGACAAAGGGGCCTGATACTAGCGTTGAGGCTCAAATTAAAACAGCAGAAAACAAAAAAACAAACAGGCTGCGTTTTGAAATAATGACTGTTATTGAAAAACATCATCCAATTTCGCCTAAAGGTATTATGGAACAATTGCCGCAC
>CAZBTD010000023.1:0-36661 GCA_964494815.1 uncultured Ferruginibacter sp.
TGACGGCAACACCTGCATCTGGTTATACATTTACAGGTTGGAGCGGAGCTGTAACCAGTACCAATAACCCTGTTACGGTATCGATGACAAGTAATAAAACTGTTACTGCTGTTTTTGTAGCTCATACTACTATCTTGATACAAGATGATACTATTGGTACAAGAGGCCTGTGCAGTATAGAAGGTACAGTAAGCAATAATTCTGGCGCTTCTAATGGGAAAAGTATCAATCTTACTAATAGCCTTGCAAAAGGCCTTAATTGGAGTGTGAATGCAGGCGCAGGAGGTTCATATAATTTAAGGTGGCGTTATGCTAACGGAAGTACATCTAATACCTTCTTTATGAAACTTATCATAAACGGAATTGTTATCGATGACTCTGTGCCATTCCCTAAAACCACCGGTAGCTCAACTTTTCTTGTTACAACAGGCGATTATATATTGCAGAGTGGCAATAATACCATTCGCCTGGAAAGTATTGCAGCAAAAGCAACTGCTGATATTGACTGGATGGAAGTAACAGGTTTTAACCCGGCCATTGGCGATTGTGCAGCTACGGGAAGGTTGGCTGTTACCGAAAGTGCAATGCCCCCACTTACAGCTACCCGAGCAACAGGTGTTTACCCTAACCCTTCCAATGGAAAAATAAATATTGGCTTTACTTTGCCGGCAACGCAAAGAGTTGTAATTACCATACTTGATGCAGCTGGATATGTAGTAGGTCAATTACCTGTTAAAACAATGTTGACTGGCTATAATACACTTTCGTATAACATGGCAGGTAAAACACCAGGCATTTATACAGTGCTAATTAACGGAGAAAGAGATCTGAAACTTGCCTATAAGTTTATTGTGGTACAATAAAAATATAACCCTCCAAATATAGTTTTGAAAACGGCCGCCTTATGGCGGCCGTTTTGTTTTCATCAACAGAAACTTCAAAAAAATTATAAATAACCCCAAAGGAGGCAGCCAAAACAGCAAACTGATTATATTTGCCCACTTAATACAAGCACAGTATGAACTATAAAAGAATCAACAACATTACAGGCTGGATAATATGCCTTATTGCCTGCACAGTGTATATTATGACAATGGAGGCTTCTGGCAGCCTTTGGGATTGCGGAGAATTTGCATCAAGTGCTTACAAACTGCAAATACCACATCCGCCCGGGGCGCCATTGTTTGTGTTGATTGGCCGTCTGTTTATGATACCTTTTGATCCTAAACATGCAGCTACTGGTGTAAACCTGATGAGTGCATTGGCAAGTGGTTTCACAATTCTGTTTTTATTCTGGAGCATTACTCACTTTGCAAAAAAAATATTGCAGAAAGATGGAGGTGAGCTCAACAACCAGCAAATATTTGCTGCAATGGCTGCAGGAGTTGTTGGTGCGTTGGCTTATTGCTTTTCTGATTCTTTTTGGTACAGCGCTGTAGAGAGCGAAGTGTATGCATTATCATCTTTCTTTACTGCTATTGTATTTTGGGCAGTACTTAAATGGGAAGATGCAGTTACTGAAGAACAGAAACGTGGCATCAATGGACATTTTACTGGGGCCGACAGATGGCTGATACTTATTTTTTACCTGATGGGCCTTTCAATAGGGGTGCATCTGCTCAACTTACTTACCATACCTGCTGCCGTAATGGTATATTACTTTAAGCGTTATAAAGTAACTGGCATGGGCACATTTATAGCATTTATTATTGGTTGTGTTGTTACTGGTGTAGTTCAAAAATTTGTGATACAGTATTCTATTAAAGGTGCAGGAGCTTTTGATATTTTATTTGTAAACGATTTTAACCTTCCATTCTTCAGTGGCTTTGCCTTCTTCTTTGTATTGCTGGGCGTACTTATTTGGTTGGGTTTGCGTATTGCAGTAAAGAACAACTGGAATTTTTTAAGACTGAGTTTGTGGTGTACTGCTTTTATGTTGTTGGGCTATTCTTCATACGTTACCACATTAATACGTTCTAATGCAGACACCGCAATTGATATGTATAATGTTGATAATCCAGTGAGCTTAGTTGGTTATTTAAGCAGGGAACAATATGGTGATACTCCAATAATGTTTGGAGCAGATTTTACTGCAGGTAATGTATCAGGAGAAGAATATCAACCTGATTACACAAATGAAGACACTTATGTAAAAACAAAGAATGGCTATGAGAAAAAAGGAAGAAAACAGTCTGTAACATACAGGCCAGAAGATGAGCATTTGTTTCCACGTATGTGGGATGCAGGCAATGAGCAAGGACATGCACAATACTATGCTGACTTTGCTGATATTGTAAAAGATCCAAAAACAAATTTGTGGAGCAATAAACCTTCTTTTGGTGATAACGTAAGGTTCTTTACCCAATACCAGGCAGGGTGGATGTACTTCCGTTATTTCATGTGGAATTTTGCCGGTAAGCAAAATGATATACAAGGTGTAAACATGGCCAATGTTCGTGACGGTAACTGGAAAACTGGTTTCAATTTTATTGACAAAATGTTTCTTGGTGATCAGGACGCTGTACCTGACAGTATAAAGTATAACAAAGCAAATAATAAATTGTACTGTCTTCCATTAATACTGGGCCTGCTAGGATTATTTTATCAATACAGGAAAGACAGAAGAGATGCGTTGGTTACAGGCCTTTTATTTTTCTTTACCGGCCTTGCTATTGTTGTGTACTTAAATATGCCGGGCAATATGCCCAGAGAAAGGGATTACGCTTTTGTAGGCTCGTTCTATGCGTTTGCAATATGGATTGGCCTTGGTGTATTATTCATAAAAGAATTGATCGAAAAATTTGCTTCAGCTTCTGTTGCAAACTATGTTTCAGCAGCCATCTGCACATTGGCAGTGCCAGTGCTTATGGCCAACCAGGAGTGGGATGATCATGATCGCAGTAAAAAAGTATTGGCACGTGATTTAGCCACTGACTATTTAGAGAGCTGTGCACCTAATGCAATTGTTATTTCATTTGGCGATAATGATACTTATCCATTATGGTATGCACAGGAAGTAGAAGGTGTACGAAGGGATGTAAGGGTAATTAATTCAAGCCTGTTGGGTATTGATTGGTATATCAACCAGCTCCGGTATAAGATAAACAATAGTGACCCAATTGATCCAATCTGGAGCGCTGAGCAAATTGAAGGTGCAAAAAGGGATGGTGTTTATTTTGTACCTAATCCTGCATTTGATCAAAACCAGTTTATGGATTTGTACAGCATGATGAAAGACTGGGCTGGCAGTGACGACCCAACCAAAGTTAGACCTGTGGGAGATGGTATCACCATTAATACATATCCAACAAAAAAAGTAATAGTGCCAGTGGATGTGGCATTGGTAAAAAGCAATGGCACAGTAAATGCTGATGACAGTGTGGTAAGTGAACTTCGTTTTGAAATACCCAAAAATGTCATTCAAAAAAATGATGCTGCTATTTTAAACATCATTGCTGCTAATAAATGGAAACGCCCTATATATTTTACATCTGAAAGAATACAGCTTGGTTTTGATAAATATATTCGCCAGGATGGCCTTACTTACAGGCTGGTGCCTGTAGAAGCAGACGATCAAAATTTTGTAAACAGGGATTGGGTGGTTGATAAAATGATGAACAAGTTTGTATTTGGCGCTGCTGATAAACCAGGAGTGTATTTTGATGAAGAAAATCGCCGTCACCTCAACAGCATACGCCTTGCTTATGCCACGGCTTCTGCAAATCTTGCCGACAAAGGAAGAAAAGAAGATGCAAAAAAACTACTGAATAAGTGTGATAAAAATATGCTGGAACAAAATTTCCCTTACGGCATGGTATCAAGGTTTCAGCAACATGATTATTTTTCATTGCAGTTTTTAGAAGCAGCATACAAAGCCGGTGATACTGTATTGGCACAAAAGGTAAGCCGGGAAGTGAAAAAGGATCTTGAACAACAGATGAGTTATTATGCCAAATTAGGTGATATGTCTGTTGAAGAATTGCAAAAAGGGCTTGCACAGAGTATGCAGTTCCGCTATCAAAATGAAAGAGACAATTACCTGAGTGGGCTTACCAATAAATTAAGAGCAGTATATGAAGATGCAGAAAGAGGGTTCCAGTTTTTAAATGGCATTAATGCTTTGGAAAAACAATACAAAAATCCATTGCCAGCAGTGAATGAATTGCCTGCAGCAACACCTGGTGCACAAAATCCATAAGAGACTAAAAAACGATTGTTTAAAATCCTTTCGCAATGCGGAAGGATTTTTTATTTAATGCCCGAACTAATTGGAGCGATAAATGTTTCATAAATTGCATTAACCGTAAACGGTTCCGCTATGAAAGGTTATCACTTCTCCAAATTTGATCCTAATCAAAATGCAAAAAGCAAATTTGAGCAACTGCTCGATTTGTTTATGCAATTACTTACTTACACAAACGGAGATGTGGCTGAAGCCATGCAATGGATGAATGAACTTGACAAAGAGTACAAACTCACCAATGATGAATATGGGATGGGTGATTTTTTTGAAGACCTGAAAGAGAAAGGCTACATTGATGAAAACAGGCAAAATGGCGAAATAAAAATTACACCTAAAACAGAACAGGGCATTCGTAAAAAAAGCCTCGAGGAGATTTTTGGTAAACTTAAAAAAACAAAGCAGGGCAATCATCATACGTTTAAACCCGGCGGTGGAGATGAAATAAATCCTGAAACAAGGCCTTTTCAATTTGGTGATACACTGGAACAAATTGATTTTACGGCATCCATCCGCAATGCACAAATAAACCACGGCGCCGAAAGCTTTAAACTTTATGAAGATGATTTGGAAATAAGGGAGACAGATTTTAAATCACAAACTTCCACGGTACTGATGATTGATATAAGCCACAGCATGATATTATATGGCGAAGACAGGATAACACCTGCTAAAAAAGTAGCCATGGCTTTGAGTGAATTGATACAAACAAAGTACCCAAAAGACACTCTTGATATAGTGGTGTTTGGAAACGATGCCTGGCCGATTGAAGTAAAAGATTTGCCCTACTTGCAAGTAGGGCCTTATCATACAAATACTGTTGCCGGCCTTGAGCTGGCCATGGATATTTTAAGAAGAAGGCGTAACCCCAATAAGCAAATTTTTATGATTACTGACGGTAAACCTACCTGTTTAAAAATAGGTAAGCGGTATTATAAAAACAGTTTTGGTGTTGACCGAAAAATTTTGAACCGCTGCATGAACCTGGCCACACAATGTAAAAAGCTAAAAATTCCTATCACCACCTTTATGATTGCAAGCGATCCGTATTTGCAGAAATTTGTGCAGGAGTTTACCGAAACAAATAGTGGTAAAGCATTCTTTGCATCACTTGACAGGCTGGGTGCTTTTATATTTAAAGATTTTGAGAGTGGGAAAAGGCGAACTGTATATTGATTTTTAATACCAAATAAAAGTTTTCTAAAAAACGAAAGATGAAGCAACTACAAACATTGGGTGAATTAAAGAAAAGCGGTTACAAATCTCAAAGTATCAAAGATGAAATCCGAACTAACTTAATTAAAAAAATAAAAGCAAAAGAAAATCCTTTTCCCGGCATATTAGGATATGAAGATTCGGTGATACCAGATACTGAAAGAGCTTTGCTTTCAAGGCATAATATTTTATTTCTAGGCCTGCGTGGACAGGCTAAAACAAGGATGGCAAGACAGATGGTTGATTTGCTGGATGAGTACATTCCTGTAATTAAAGGCAGCGAAATAAATGATGATCCATTACAGCCGATTTCAAAATATGCAGTTGATTTGATTGCTGAGCATGGTAACGATACTCCCATCGAATGGCTTCACCGCAGCCAGCGCTACGGCGAAAAATTAGCTACACCTGATGTAAGTGTAGCTGATCTTATCGGTGATATCGACCCAATAAAAGCTGCTAATTTAAAATTGAGCTTTGCTGACGAACGGGTGTTGCACTACGGCATTATACCAAGAAGCAACCGCTGTATATTTGTTATTAATGAGCTGCCCGATTTGCAGGCAAGGATACAGGTATCGTTGTTTAATATTTTAGAAGAAGGCGATTTGCAAATACGTGGTTTTAAGCTGCGGCTCCCTCTCGATGTTATGTTTGTATTTACTGCCAATCCCGAAGACTATACAAACAGGGGGAGTATTGTAACACCACTTAAAGACAGGATAGAAAGCCAGATACTTACTCATTATCCAAAATCAATAGAAACATCATTGGCTATTACCGGGCAGGAAGCAAATATTTATGAAGAGCAATTGCAGAAAGTAAATATCAGTGATTTGGTAAAGAGGCTGATAGAGCAGGTTGCTTTTGAAGCACGGGCAAGTGAATTTGTTGATAAGAAAAGTGGTGTGAGTGCAAGGCTTACAATTGCCGCCTATGAAAATGCAGTAAGCGCTGCAGAACGCAGGGCGATTATAAATAATGAAACCAGCACACAGGTTTGGATAAGTGACCTGGTTGGTATCATTCCATCTATCACAGGTAAAATAGAGCTTGTATATGAAGGCGAGCAGGAAGGGCCTTACCAGGTGGCTTTTAACTTGCTGGAAAAATCAATACGCAGCCTGTTTGGTGAATACTTTCCTAATCCCGATACACTTAAAAAGAAAAAAACTAAAGAAGCAGAAGATAATCCTTATAAATCTATCACCAGGTGGTTTGATAGCGGCAACCAGCTAAGTAGTTTTTTTGAAGTAAAAGATGCAGATAAAATTCAATTGTTGTATAAAGTGGATGGGCTGCAAGCTTTGGTAAAACGGTATTTTAAAAATATCAATGAAAATGAAACAGCACTGCTGATGGAGTTTGTATTGCACGGATTAGCTGCTCATTCGCTGATAAGTAAAAAAGTGCTGGATGGTAAAATTGAATTTAAAGACCTTGTAGGCAGTATGCTTAACATGGGGCTGCAATCTTTTTCTGATGAGGATTTTAATGAAGGAGATTATAATTAATCATTTCTTATTGTAAAAAAATTAGTACAAAGTTATTCATGTAGTGAACTGCTATTGATTTGTGTTTGCTGAAGGCTATACAGATCAAATAAATTTTCTTTTGAATTTACTTTCCAAATCGCATTAACAGCCTAGGTAAAGCTGGTTGGAATTACCTAATATTCAATTAATACTTTATAGTAATTTTACTATAAATATTACGATAGCCTATCGTAAAACCAACAAGTAAATAAAGTGTTGTCAGTTCACTGGAAATTAGCATCTGTTTTTCTTACATTTGTTTTGCAGTAACAATCTCATCATTACAAAAATTAGCCTGGGGAAAGTTACCAACAACTAACAATCTTACAGCCATCCGGTATATGGACCAAATAAAAGTAGCTATTGCAGATGATCACCAAATCTTTAGAAAAGGTGTTATTCTTTCTATGCGGCAATACACCAATATCAGGTTTGTGTCCGAAGCTGAGAATGGTGATGATTTGATAAAGAAAATAAAGGAAACAGAACCCGATGTGGTTTTGTGCGATTTAAAAATGCCGGTAAAAGATGGAATTGATACTACAAGACAAATAACAAAAGAGTTTCCACATATAAGAGTTATCATACTTACCATGTATGAGGATGAAAGATTTGTTGGCCACCTGATGGATTGTGGTGCTGCAGGGTATTTATTAAAAAGTACCGACCCGGCTGAGATACGAAAAGCTGTGATGGAAGTAATGCGTACTGGCTTTTATCTTAATCCTTTTGTAAACAGGGTACTTATAAAAAAGAATTACAGCAAACAAAAATTTAATCCATCTCTCAATAACGAAATTGTAATAAGCGAAAGAGAAAAGCAAGTGCTTAAGTTGGTGTGCATGGAATACACGGCCGCTGAAATTGCAAACCAAATGGATATAAGCGCCAGGACAGTGGAAGCTATTAAAGACAGAATGATGGAACGCTTTGGTGTAAAAAACTCTGTAGGGCTTGTGTTTTATGCAATGAAAAACCAATTGATTGAGTAAGTAAAAAGTGTGATCAGTTATAAGTTTGCCAGGATGATGAGGGTTATTAAACCGATAACTGAATACCTGAACTAAAATAATCCAAACAAAGTAGAATCAATCTTATTAATTATTTGCCCAAAGTGCTCTTCGTTTTCTGCAAATTTGTTACTGTCTGCATTTATCACCAATAACGGCCCCTCTTTATAATTCTCAATAAATTTTTCGTAATACTCATTAAGCTTTTTCAAATAATCAAGGCGGATGTTCTCTTCATATTCCCTTCCACGTTTTTGTATTTGAGCAACCAATGTAGGTACAGATGCTTTTAAATAAATTAGCAAATCAGGCGGTTGCACCATCGATTTTAGTGTTTCAAAAAAACGATAGTAGTTATCAAAATCCCTTTTGCCCATCAGGTTCATGTCGTGCAGGTTGGGTGCAAATATGTTTGCATCTTCATAAATCGTTCTGTCCTGAATTACTGTTTCAGTACCACGGTGTATTTCTAATAATTGATTGAGGCGGCTGTTTAAAAAGAATATCTGCAGGTTAAAACTCCAGCGTGGCATGTCTTCATAAAAATCATTCAGGTAAGGATTGTGATCCACATCTTCAAACTGGGGTATCCATTTGTAATGCTTGGCAAGCATTTCTGTTAAGGTTGTTTTACCTGCGCCAATATTGCCTGCAATGGCTATGTGTTTTGGTTTTTTAGTTTTGGCCATAATCCCCGCCCGCTGCTACACGGATAGTTTAAAGTGTAAATAAGTAGTTGTGTGCTTTCAAAAAATGAATGTAGGCAATCTTTGATATTTCACAAATAAAACAGCCTGTTTATATTTTTGAGGCTTAGTAATTCAATCCCATTGCATCTCTTACCAGTTGCATGGTAATTTTGGCGCTGGCCCTTGCTTTTGCTGCTCCTTTTTCCATTACCTCCTTCAGGTATTTTTCATCATGTAAAATGCTGTTTACCCTGTTTCGGATAGGAGCAATAAAATTCACCATGTCTTCTGCCAGTTGTTTTTTCATATCGCCGTAGCGGATATTGCAGTTATTGTAATCGTCTTCAAATTTTGCCAAAACATCATCACTGCTCACCAGTTTCATAAGGCCAAAAATGTTTTCTATATAATCGGGTTTAGGGGAGTTGGGTTCTGTTGGGCCGCTGTCCGTTTTAGCCTTCATCACTTTCTTGCGTATCATATCGTCTTCATCTGCTAAGTACAGGGTTGCCATTTGGTTTTCGCTCTTGCTCATTTTGCCGCTGCCGTCAAGGCTAGGGACTTTTACAAGTTCCTGGTTGTAATTAAATGCCACTGGTTCAGGAAATACTTCCCCATAGCGGTGGTTAAAACGGTTGGCAAAGTTTCTTGCCATTTCCAGGTGCTGTTCCTGGTCTTTACCTACTGGCACATATTTAGCCCGGTGCAAAATAATATCTGCTGTTTGCAAAACAGGGTACGTTAACAAGCCTGCATTTATATTATCAGGATGTTGCCTTGCTTTGTCTTTAAATGTTACTGTTTTTTCCAATTCACCTTTATATGCAAGCATATTAAGGTAGAGATAAAGTTCGCTTGTTTCATACACATGACTTTGGCAATACAATGCGGCTTTATCAGGGTCAAGGCCGCAAGCAATATTTTCGGCCAGCACCCTGTGAACATTAGCTTTTAATTCTTTTGTATCGGGATGTGTGGTGAGAGAATGCAGGTCGGCCACCATATAAAAACACTCAAAATCTTCCTGCATGCGTACATAATTGCGGATGGCACCAAAGTAATTACCAAGGTGTAAATAACCCGTTGGCCTGATGCCGCTCATTACTATTTCTTTCTTACTCATAAGCGGGGGCGAAGATAAGTAAAAAGGCAAGTTGTCAGGAAGTCAAATTGGCAAAGAACCAACAGGTGCCCTTCAGCCTAAAGCAGGGTTAAAATAAGCCCGGGATAACAATCATTCAGATCATTCAATCAAAATCCCTCATCTTTAAAAATATCCTCACCCCATTCATACTAATCCGTATTCAATCTGTTATCAATCCATTATTTTTGTTTGATGGAAGTAAATGACGAAATGGTTGACAAATTGGCGAACCTTGCAAGGCTTCAGTTCAATGAAAAGGAGAAGCAGGATATTAAAACCGATTTGCAAAAAATGATACAGTTTGTAGAAAAACTAAATGAGCTGGACACAAAAGGAGTAGAGCCATTGCTGCACATGAGCGATGGTGTAAATGTATTAAGGGAAGACGAAATAAAAGGAAGTATTGAAAGAAGCGAAGGATTAAAAAACGCACCTGTGCAGGACGGTATTTTTTTTAAAGTGCCAAAAGTGATTAAGAAGTAAAAAGTAAAAAACTCATAATTCATAACTCATAATTTTTCATGCCTTCAATAATCCACTTAGAAAATATTTGCAAGAGTTACTACCTCGGCAAGCAGGAACTGCAGGTATTAAAGGGTATTGACCTGGACATAAATAAAAACGAATATGTGGCGTTGATGGGACCAAGTGGTTCTGGCAAATCTACATTGATGAACATACTTGGCTGCCTCGACTCTCCAACAAGAGGGAAATATGTGCTGAATGGAAAAGATGTGAGCCGCATGGAGGATAACGACCTTGCAGAAGTAAGAAACAAAGAAATTGGTTTTGTATTTCAGCAATTTAATCTTTTACCAAGGTTAACTGCGGCTGATAATGTGGCACTGCCGCTTATTTACAGCGGTATTAGTAAAAAGGAGAGAGCTGAAAGAGCAATGGAGGCTTTAACAAAAGTGAAACTGGAAGACAGGAGTCATCACAAGCCAAATGAATTAAGCGGTGGACAATGCCAGCGGGTGGCTATTGCAAGGGCTTTAATAAATAACCCGTCTATTGTGCTGGCTGATGAGCCTACAGGTAACCTGGATTCAAAAACATCTTACGAAATAATGGATATACTTAGTAAGATTCATGGCGATGGCAATACTGTAATTTTAGTAACGCATGAAGAAGATATATCTCAATTTGCACATCGTATTATAAGGCTGAAAGATGGATTAGTGGAAACAGACCGTATTAACGCAAACCCATCAACAATTGCACAGATTGTATAAAGCGGAATTTTCTTTCAACTATTCAGACAATTTTTTGTTCATTTACTCTGCTAAAAATAAAAACGATGGCGCTAAAAATATATACCAAGACAGGTGATGGTGGCAAAACTAGCCTGATTGGCGGCACCAAAGTTTCAAAAAGCCACCTGCGTATTGAAACATATGGAACAGTGGACGAATTAAATTCTTACATCGGTTTGGTAGGAGATATGATTACAGATGCAAATAGTAAAACTGTATTGAAAGAAATACAGGACAGATTGTTTACTGTTGGCTCATCATTAGCCTGCGATCCTCACAAAGAGCCATTAATGAAAATTCCTGATTTAAAGGAAAGCGATGTGGAGTTGCTGGAAAAAGAAATTGATAAAATGAACGAAACGCTGCCGCCAATGAAATCATTTATTTTACCTGGTGGCCACCCTGCTGTATCCACAGCGCATGTAGCCCGTTGTGTATGCAGGCGTGCAGAGCGCTTGTGTGTAAACATGCAGGAGCATGAATTATTTGTAGATGCATTGGTAATAAAATACATCAACCGCCTTAGCGATTATCTTTTTGTGTTATCAAGACTTATTGCCCATCTGCTTGGCGTGGATGAAGTAGCGTGGAAGCCAAGAATTAATTCATAATTAGGCACTCCTGAAAAAAGAATATTATCACTTCAGTCATTATTAACACCTGTTGATTATTTCTTTCTTTTTACAGAGAAAGCTTTTGCTACCTTACCGCTTTACAATATCAAAACTGTAAAGCATGAATAAAATTATTTTCGTCTCCATTGCATCAATTACATTTTTTTTTGCGGAAGCACAAAATGTTGGTGTTGGTAATACATCTCCATTAATGAGGCTGCATGTGAGCAGCTTAAGCGATACAGCCTTACTTTTAATCGACAACAATACAGCGCTTGCCAGTGGTACAAGCACCGGTATGTATTTTAAAAATGGCAGTTGGTACACCGGCGCTGTTAAAACCATTGGTACTGGTACTAATGTTGCAAGAATAGGACTTTACACTTATGCATCGGGCAGTACAAGCGGCTTGCAGGAAAGGCTATCAATTACAGACGATGGTATTGTTGGCATAGGAAACAGCAACCCTTTGTTGGGCGGTTTAGTGGCAGATACAAAAGTGGGCGCTATTAATGCCATGTTTGGTTCCAATACTACCGGGGTGGCTATCGAAACAAACTATCCAGGTATTGCTTTTAATACCTATTATAATGCAGGCAGAAAATTTATTGCAAATGGTTATGGCAGCCTCATTGGCCTAAACCCTGCTAACGGCGATGTTGCAATTTACAACACTGGCGCTTCGGGTGTTGCAGGTGCAGCAGCCGGCACTATTGAAAGATTAAGGGTTGCTGCTAATGGCGATGTGGTAATTGGTACTGGCAGTTCTTTTGGGAGACTTACTATTAATGGCGACAATGCCACCAGTGGAAATGCAGTAGAGATTTACACCAATACAGGAACAAATACAGCATTACGCACAGAAAATTTTAATGGAGATCCCAATAGCGTGGCCATACTTGCCTATTGCCAAAATGGTACAGGCATTTCAGTATCTGCAAATGGCAACAAGCCTGCTTTGGCTGCCACAGGTATCAGCCAGTTTTACGGTGCTGTTAATATAAATACGGGTTCTTCACTTGGAAACCTTACTGTTGGCAGCACTAATTCAATCAAGCCTTTGCATGTATATACAAGCACAGCAGGCGAAGCAATGAGAGTTGAAAATTTTACTGGAGGCACTGGCAGCACAGCTTTGCTTGCATATTCACAAAATGGAACAGCAGTAGCAGCTTCCTCTATGGGTTTTGCCAGTGCATTAACAGTTGCTGGCGGCAGCGGGTGGGCTATTGAAACAGCAGGTAATAGTTTATTTACAGGTAATGTTACTGTCATTGGTACATTAAGCAAATCAGCAGGCACATTTAAAATTGATCATCCGCTTGATCCTGCTAATAAATATTTGATACACAGTTTTGTTGAAAGCCCTGATATGCTGAATGTGTACAATGGTATTGTAACAACAAACAAAGATGTATATGCTACTGCAGAACTGCCTTCTTATTTTGAAGCAGAGAATATTGATTTTAAATACCAGCTTACAGTAATGGGTAAAAATTTTGCACAGGCAATTGTGTACGATGAGGTAAAGCAAAACCAGTTTGTAATAAAAACAAACGAACCAGGTGTAAAAGTGAGCTGGCAGGTTACGGGTGTAAGAAATGATGCGTATGCAAAGAAGTATCGCATTAAAGATGAAGAGGAAAAAACAGGCAATGCAAAAGGGAAGTATTTAAGCCCGGAACTGTTTGGAAAACAATAAAAAATATTCAATTCTCTACACTCAATCAAAACAGCAGATTGTTTTATTGATAATTGAACATTGAATATTCAGCGTTATAAGTATTGATCCACAATTTTCCCATCCTTCATGTGCAGCACTCTGTCACTCATTTGTGCCAGTTCATCATTATGTGTTACAATTAAAAATGTTTGGTTGAATTTATTCCTCAGGTCAATAAATAATTGATGCAGTTCTTTTGCCCTGGCACTGTCTAAGTTGCCTGTGGGTTCATCAGCCATTATAATCGATGGTTTATTAATAAGTGCTCTTGCTACAGCCACTCTTTGCTGCTCACCGCCTGAAAGTTGCTGTGGTTTGTTATCAAGCCTTTCGCCAAGCCCAAGTGTTTGTAAGATGCTAACAGCTTCATCCATTACTTCTTTTTTCTTACGGCCGGCCACCCAGCCAGGAATGCACACGTTTTCTGTGGCGGTAAACTCCGGAAGCAAATGATGAAACTGGAAAACAAAACCGATATGTTTATTCCTGAAAGCCGAAAGTTTGCTGCCTTTTAAATTGCTGATAAGCTGGCCTTCCAAAGTAATACTGCCGGTATCAGCTTTATCCAATGTGCCCAAAATGTGCAGTAATGTGCTTTTGCCTGCGCCGGAGGAGCCTACAATGCTTACAATTTCCCCTTTGTTTATATTGATATCCACCGACCTCAATACGGCAAGATTGCCATAATTTTTGCTGATATTTTTTGCAGTAAGCATTGGGCAAAATAATTAATAATCCGGAACGTTAAGTTAATTACAGGCAGTATTTTACAAGCTTATATTTACGGGAAAAACACTGTTAAAAAACACATTTGGTAGTTTCATTCAAAAATATACATTTGCACAAAATTAAAAACCAAAGTACCGATGTTCTGGACACTTGAATTAGCTTCTCATTTGGAAGATGCACCCTGGCCGGCAACTAAAGATGAATTGATTGATTATTCAATCCGTAGTGGAGCGCCGATAGAGGTGATTGAAAACCTGCAGGAACTGGAAGATGAAGGAGGCGAAGTGTATGAAAGCCTCGAAGATATCTGGCCAGATTATCCAAGCCAGGAAGATTTCTTCTTTAATGAAGACGAATATTAAAACTATTTTCCGCAACCATTGCGGAGTAAATAACTGCAAGCCATCCTTTTTGGGTGGCTTTTGGTTTTAGGAAACAAAAATGTTTGTATAGTCAACAGTTGAATTATTCATTTTGTGGTACACCTTAAGCAATTTTATAATCGCCTCCCTTCCTTCTTCTTTTAAATCAAGAGAGTAATCGTTTACATACAAGTCAATATGTTTACGCATTACATCCTCACTCATTTCCTGTGCATGAGAACGGATGTAGTCATTTAATTCAGGGTACTTACTAAATGCATATTCAATACTTTTTTTAATTAATTTATCAACCTTTTCCTGGAGAGGAGTTTCAATCTTTCGGTTGATAACAATACCTCCCAATGGTATTGGATTGCCTGTTTCTTTTTCCCAATAATCACCAAGATCAATAATTTTTTTCAGGCCTTTTGATTCGTAAGTAAAGCGGTTTTCATGGATAATTACGCCCAACCCTTCTCCGGCCAGAACAAAATTTTCAATTTCATTATAACGAAGGAAAATTTTATTTTTTGTTTTGGGGTATGCCAATGAAAAAAGTAAATGTGCTGTTGTATTCTCTCCGGGGATGGCAATTAAACAATCATCTGCATTTTCAATTTTCCGTTTTTCATTCTCAATTAACAATGGACCAACTCCTCTTCCTAAAGCGCTGCCGGAGGTTAATACTATGTATTTATCAAGTACCAACGGCAAAACACCATAACTTAATTTAGTTACATCTAACTTGCCTTCCTTCGCCCAGTTATTTAAAGTTTGTACATCTTCCAACAATACTTCAAATTCCAAACCTTCCGTATCAATCTTTTTATTTACCAATGCATCGAAAATGAATGTATCATTTGGACAGGGAGAAAAACCAAGAGTTAATTTTTTATTGGAGCCTGATTGCATTATTTAAAATATTTATCAATTCATTATTTAGGTTTGCTACAGCTTCCTTTATTATCCATTTGCTTTTATCTCTTTCACCTACTTCGTTACTTATACTTCTGATTTGCAAAAAAGGCACTTGCTGCTGCAGGCATACATAATGCAGTGCAGCTCCTTCCATTGTTTCTGTTTGAGGTGCAAATGTTTTTATCAATTGTTCTTTTTGAATACTACTGTCGCTAACCTTATTTATTGTAACAGATTTTACAACCGGCAATGCTGAATTGTTCAGTAAAGCATTAGGATTGATAAGCCAGCCATCAGTAAAAGGGAAATGGTTTTTACCAGCAAAGCCTGCATCAAATACGGTGGTAAACACTCCTTTCTCTTCCATGCCTGCATCGCCAAATGCATCATATTTCACTAATACTGTTTTGCCAGGGCCGGTTTCATTATAGTTAAAACTTCCGGCAAGGCCAGCCTGCAAAACTAAGTCGGGCTTTTGGTTTGCAATAGCTGTGGTTAAAAGATAAGTTGTAATCACTGGGCCAATACCCGTGATTACAACAGTGGTTTCAATGCCTGGTAATAACCCCTTTTTCTCAATGAATTGCAGGGTTGGTTCTATTTCAAATGTAGTGGCGGCTGTAAGTAAAATTTTCATGGCGCAAAAATCGGGGAAAACAGCCTCTGTTCAAGATTTAAAAGAGGCTTTATATTTCAAGTGCAAGCCATTAACTTTGCGGAAATTTTTTACAGCGGATGGTTTACATTACAAGGATAGAACATTTTAACGCAGCTCATAAGTTGTATAACCCCAACTGGAGCCGTGAAAAAAATGAAGAAGTGTTTGGTAAATGTGCCAATGAAAACTGGCATGGGCATAACTTTGAATTGTATGTTACATTAAAAGGTGAACCAAGTACTGATACAGGATTTGTGTACGATGTAAAGCGCCTCAGCATTATTGTAAAGGAGCATGTGATAGAAAAACTTGATCATAAAAATCTGAACGAAGATGTGGATTTTATGAAAGGCAAGCTTTGTTCTATTGAAAATCTTGTCATTGGTATATGGAACCAGCTGGTACCACATCTTCCGGCTGGTGTTCAACTGCATTCTTTAAAACTCTACGAAACACCAAAGATTTTTGTTGAGTATTTTGGCAATTAATTTTTTTGCCCGAACAATTTGTATTTTTATCTGTATTTGTTACTTCACTGCCGGCGCTTGTACAGCAAACTTCTGATACAGTAACTGGTAATGACTAATCCTGGTAAAATTGTGATATATTAAACAGTACATTGCTTAATTATTCTTGTTTTACCATTTTTCAATTGTATGGCTAATAAAGTATCAGTCTTTCGTAAAGAACATTTTAATGCAGCACATCGCCTGCACAACCAGGCATGGGATGATGCAACGAATAAAAAAGTGTTTGGCAAATGCAATAATCCGCATTACCACGGCCATAATTATGAACTGATAGTAAAACTAACAGGTGTGCCTGACCCGGCAACAGGTTATGTATATGACCTTAAACTGTTGAGCGATTTAGTGGAAGAAAATGTGTTGCAACGCTTTGATCATAAAAACCTGAATGAAGATACGGTGGAGTTTAAAAACCTTAACCCTACTGTAGAGAATATCGCCGTGGTTATTTATGATATTCTTAGAGTGAAAATTGATTCTAAATTTGATTTGCAAATAAGGCTGTATGAAACAGAAAGAAACTTTGTGGAATACCCGGTGCAATAAATCTATAATATCAAAAAGATGGCATACAAAAAAATTGATCACTATGATGAGGATGTAACAGCAGGGCTCATAAAAAATTATGAGCAAATGATTTCACTGCTGGGTGAAGATGCTAAAAGGGAAGGCCTCTTAAAAACACCGGAGCGTATTGCAAAAGCTATGCAGTATATGACGCAGGGATATCAACAGGACGCACATGCAATTTTAAACTCTGCCAAGTTTCATGAAGATGTGAGTGAGATGATTATTGTAAAAGATATTGAACTGTACAGTATGTGTGAGCACCATATGCTCCCATTTTATGGCAAAGCACATGTAGCTTATATACCCAATGGATGGATTACCGGGCTTAGTAAAATTGCAAGGGTTGTGGATGTGTACAGCCGCCGCCTGCAGGTGCAGGAAAGATTGACAACTCAAATATTAGATGCAATAAAAGAAACACTTAATCCACTGGGTGTGGCAGTAGTTATTGAAGCATCGCACCTGTGTATGATGATGAGAGGGGTGCAAAAGCAAAATTCAGTAACCACCACCTCTGCTTTTTGGGGAGAATTTGAAAAGAATGAAACAAGGGGCGAATTTGTAAAATTGATAAGCTCAAAGCTGCATTAGTATTCCAGTTTTTTTAATGAAGGCGCTTTAAACCAGGTTATTGCTACCACCAGCATTGTCATACATCCACCAAATACCACAGATGGTATGATGCCCATGAGTTTTGCAGCCACACCACTTTCAAACTGGCCTATTTCGTTTGATGAATTGATAAACATAGAGTTTACGCTCATTACCCTGCCACGAAGTTCGTCAGGTGTTTTTAATTGCATGATATTACCTCTTACCACCACACTTACACCATCCAATACGCCACTTAGCAGCAGGGCCATAAATGAAAGCCAGTACCACTTTGACAAACCAAAAACTATAATACAGGCGCCAAAACCTGCCACAGCAAAAAGTAATTTAATCCCCTGTTTCTTTTTCATTGGCGATAAGGTAAGCCATGCTACCATAATAATGGAGCCAATGTCAGTTGCCGCATTTAGCCAGCCAAAACCTATTGGCCCTACATGAAGAATATCTTTTGCAAACACCGGTACCATTGCTACTGCACCCCCAAATAACACCGCAAATAAATCAAGCGAAATTGCTGCTAATACATCTTTTGTTTTAAAAACAAACTGCAACCCCTCTGTTACAGCCTCCAGAGTTTTTTTCTCTCCACTAATACCCGGTGGTTTTGATTTTAACTGCCAAAGAAAACCAAGCCCTGTAAAAATAAAACTCACAATCACTATAAAGGTACCTGTAACATGCAAACCAGCTATTAGAAAACCTGCGGCTGCATGGCCCGTAATGCTTGCCACCAACCAGCTTGTAGAACTTAACTGAGATGCAGGGATAAGCAAGTCTCTTGGAACGATAGATGCGATAATGGCACTGAATGTAGGCCCGGAGAATGCCCTGATAATACCAGTACAAAAAATTACAGCGTAAATTGTAATGATAAGAATCCTGTTTTGAAACGATTGATGAAACCATTGTGTGGAAGCAAATAAAAGCATCAATGCACACAAGCTGAAAAGTATAACTGATTTTACAAGCAGTTTTCTTTTGTCACTTTTATCTACCACATACCCGGCATATAAAGCAAGGCCTACTGCTGGAACAGCCTCTGCAAGACCTATCATGCCAATATTAAAAGCATCATGTGTAAGTTCATACATCCACCATGCCACCAGCGTACCCATCATTCGCAGGCCCATGATAAAAATAAAACGACCCAGCAGAAAATTCCTGAATTCAGTTATTGATAAAACAGCAAAAGGGGAGTTGTTCAAGATGTATTTTTGTTGATGGTATGCAAATGTAAAAAACTACGTCGCTAAAATTACGGAACCATCAATTGTTTTACTTAAATGGTAAATGTGGTTTTAACTACGGGAGTGTAAGGTAGTATTGCCCTTCATTATATTCTTTATCCAAAGCATCAGTAATTATTTTTACATGCTCAGGGTTGTCAATAAAGTCAGCATTGGAAGCATCTACAAATAAGGTTTTAATGTTGTGCTGCTTTATGTATTGTGTATAAGTTTCCTGCAGTTGAAAAAGATAATCGCCGGGAATATTTTGTTCATATTCCCTATTTCGTTTTTTTATATTTTCTTTTAACTTATTTACAGGTGTGTGCAGGTATATCAAAATTTCTGGCTGCAATATTTGAGGATTGATAATATCGAAAAGCTTTTGATATAATCTGAATTCGTCATTCAGCAAATTTACCTTGGCAAACAACAGGCATTTAGTAAATAGGTAATCAGAAATGGTAATGCTTTGAAACATGTCTTTTGTCTGTAAAAGGTCTTTTAATTGCTTATACCTCTCTGCCATAAAAAACAATTCTACCGGAAAGGCATACTGTTCAGGATTTTCGTAAAACTTTGGTAAGAAAGGATTGTCTGCAAATTCTTCCAGCACCAATCTTGCATTGTAATGTTTGCTGAGTATATTGGCCAATGTAGTTTTGCCAGCCCCAATGTTCCCTTCTATTGTTACAAAATTGTACTTCATATTTACCGGCCGCAAAATAAAGGGAAACAACAGGAGGAAAATCAAAACTTTTTCACATCCAGCCGGTCTTTGCATTTTTTGAGTAAATGGTGGATGCTTTGTTGAAAAACCGGGTGCTTAAAATTTGGCGACAGTTCATTAAGCGGTACTAAAACAAAGCGGCGGTTGGGTATTTCAGGGTGGGGCACTAAAAGATTCTCCGTAGAGAGGATTTCTTTATTGAAAAACAAAATGTCAATATCAATTACCCGGGGTGCATTTTTTACTGTACGGATACGCCCCATTTTTTTTTCAATTAATAGAATAGACTTTAATGTTTGCAATGAAGTAAGGTTAGTCTGCACAACAGCTACCTGGTTCAAAAAATCAGGTTGATTGATATTGCCCCATGCAGCGGTTACATACAACTTCGATAGCCTTGTTACTTTGCCAATATCTTTACTGATATTTTTTATGGCTTCAGCCAGTTGCTGCTTGCTGTTGCCCATGTTGCTGCCCAGCAGCAGGTAAGTTTTATTCATGTTGCAGAAATAATCTTTTGTCAAAATCAAAGCCAGCCGAAGTAATAATTTTTACTTTTTTAAAATCACTGTGGTTTGTATTGATAATATAATTGTGTTCTTCAGGCACAATAGCAGAAGGAACTTTTAACAACAATGTTTCGTTTGCCTTTAAAATTTCGTTACCCATCCATTGTGTGTAAGCAAGGTCATCCTCCCAGGAACGCTTTAATTTTGTTTCGGGGATAGCAATTTTTGCAGCACTATCGGGAACTGAAATTTTTAATAGCGAATATGAAAGCGGAATGGTGTTTCTGTTTGTCCTTACCAATATTTCAAGTACAGCCAGCGAAATATTTTCAGCAGTATAAAGTGCAGGTACTCCCTGTGAATTCCATCTTCCGCCTAAAAGTTTTGCACCCGTGCCAGAAAGATCATGTTTATGTAAGCCAGTGGCAAGCCTGTAAATAATCATGCTAATATGCCGTGTTCAATTCGTCCTAATTGTATTAATACCATATTGATGCCATGTGCAGTAGAAAGTGATTCTAAAGATAATTGGCCTTCAAGCATGTTCGGTTTTCCTTTCAGCCAGTTGTAAAATATTTCGGCAGTGCCAAAAACCTCTTTTCCTTTTTTTATTACATTATCTATTTGTATGGCCCTTTCTGCATTGATGGGTGCAAAACTGCCGTTGGCTTTTGCATAGCGTTGCAGGGTGCGTTCGCTCACATGGAGCATGGCTGCCCACTCAGCCTGGCTAAAAGGAGCCTTATCAGCTACTTTTTTAAATTCACTGTAGGTAAAATCTTTTAAAGAGGGGAGTACTTTTATACTTCTTATATACGGCACATAAGGCTCACTTTGCATCGATGAAAAATCATCTTCTTTTTGTGTATATGTAGCTGCCTTTTTTTTGGTTAAGGCTTTCTTTTTTTTCATTAATCCGTCTTTTGTCCACAAATTTACGACACTTGTCTTTGATTAAAAAGTTTTTTACCATCTTTTTTCCAAATAGATTTGCGGCTTAATTAACAAGGAGGATATGAAGCAATACAGCCAGGCAAAGGCAACATGGGCAATTACAGTGGCAAGTTTAAAGGCAATGTTCCGCAGCCCACAATCAGTTTTCTTTAGCATTTTTTTTCCGGTGATATTAATTGTGATTTTTGGCGCACTAAGTGGTGGAGGCTCCTTTAGTATGGATATTGCATTTGATAAAAATTCCGATACTGCAAATCCCGTATTCCAGGTCTTAAAGCATAACCCTGTGTTGTATGAAAAAATAGCCAGCCAGGATTCGCTTGTTGAAATGATGACTAAAGGGAAAATAACAGCGTTGATAACGGTAAAGGAAATTTCGGCACCGGGAGAAAAAGAGCGGTACAGCATCCATGTAAAATCATCTTCTGCCAACCAAAGAGAGCTGCCAGCACTTTTGTCTGTAATAAAAGGAACTGTTGCACAAATTGATCACACACAAATAGAAAATGAACAGTTTGCAAGTATAACTACAGAAGAGGTAAAAGGCAGGGAATATAAACTAATCGATTTTTATCTGCCGGGTATGATTGGTTTTTCAATGATTGGTTCTGCAGTTTTTGGAGTGGCATTTTTATTTTTTAACCTTAGGGAAACACTTGTTTTAAAAAGACTATATGCTTCGCCGGTAAAAAGATTAAATATCATTTTTGCTGAAACATTTGCAAGAGTTATTTTCCAAATAATAACAGTTGTGGTATTGATACTTTTTGGGAAATTCTTTTATGATTTTACGCTTGCTCATGGTTTTGTCACCTTTATTGAGATGATTGTTGTATGTCTTCTTGCTTTACTTGTTTTTATGGGGGCAGGGTTTATCATCAGCAGTGTTGCTAAAAACCAAAATGTAATCCCTATTTACTCTAACCTTTTTATGTTTCCACAATATTTTCTTTCTGGTACATTTTTCCCCAAGGGAGCATTGCCTAAAAGTATTCAGTGGCTGGTAGAAGCATTGCCATTAACAGCATTGAATGATGCCCTGAGAAAAATTTCTTTTGAAGGTGCCGGTTTGTTGGCTGCAGGAAAGCAAATGGGGATTTTAGCAATATGGGGTGTAATAGTTTTTTTAATAGCTGGCAAAGTTTTTAAATGGGAATAATATGCGTTTGATTAAAGCTTTTTTAGCAGGAATAATTGGTTTATTTGTTTTTATCACACTGTTATCCTTGCTGATACCGGCACATCCAAAAGTGTCAAGAACAGTTGTGATAAATACAGCAGCTAAAGAAAAAATAATACAGCAAATTAAAAATTTTGGTAACTGGAAAAACTGGCAACCATTGTTTGCGTCAGAATCAGCTAAAGTGATTTATGGAAAAATGCAGGAAGGAGAGGGCGGTGAATGTAATGTTGAATACAACAACAAAACAACACGGCTTGAAATCATAAAATCAGACTCTTCCTCCATAAACTTTATTGTAAAAGCTGAGGGAGAAAATGAAATCACTAATCAAATAGTTATTTCCTCATTGCAGCCGTCACAGCAAATAAGGGTTGACTGGGTAGCAACAACACACTTGAATTGGTATCCTTGGGAAAAATTTTATGCCATCTTTATAGATAAGCTCACCGGGCCGGGATATGAAACATCGCTTAACAACTTAAAGCAGTATGTAGAATCTCATTGATTTGTTGGCAGCTAAATTTTTAGGCTTAAAAGTTTCTTACAATTTCACTTTCATCCGCTACTCCGTCTTTACGCCAAACTTGTTTGCCATTTTTAAAAATAATAAATACTGGTAATGCAGTTACATTATAGGCTTTCAGTACGACTTCATCTTTTCCTGCATCTACCTTTATCAATTTGAATTTACCTTTATTTTTAGCTTCAAGATTTTTTAGAACAGGTTCCATTTTTCTGCAAGGAGGGCACCATTCGGCACCAAAATCAACCAGCACTGTTTCAAATGAATTAACAGCAGCGCTAAATTCTTCAACCGTCATTTGTTTGTTGTTATTTTTTCCTTCCAAAGGTTTGTTAGCCGACTTCCATGCGTTGATGCCACCATCTAAATCATACACTTTTTAAAAACCAATTGCAATGATTTTTTTTGCTGCTGCAGCACTTCTGCCCCCGGCAAGACAGTACACATATACTGGCTTTGTTTTATCGAGAAAAGAAATACGTCTTTCAAATTCTGATTTGTCGTTCCAGTTGGCCAGTAACGCATTTTTAATGTGACCACTGTTGTATTCATCGGGTGTTCGTACATCTAAAATTTGAACCGAATCATTGCTGTTAATGCCTTTTTCAAAAGTAGTAACATCAAGTACGTTTAATTGTGCAGTACAACTGGATATAAACAGGCAAAAGATCCCTGTAGTTAAATTCAATATTCTTTTCATCAAGCCTAATTTTAAGCAAAGGTAAATGAAAGCTTTTTTTCAAATGTGGGTTTAGTGAAAATTGACTCTTTAAAAGAGTTGAATGTGTATTGGTTTAACAGGATAATCAATTAGGCCGCAGATCGTAAAATACTTTAATAAGATTATCTTCTCCAATATCAGTAGCCATAATAAATGACTTTCTTTTTTTACCATCAATTATTTCTATGATGGATGTATTGGGTGGTATTGAGCCGAGATTGTCGGCAACAAAGGTGATATTATTTGGACCCGGGTTCACTGTTACAGTAATCTTTTGAGGATTCTTTTTTACAGGAAAACCTTTTGCAACCCATTGCCCGTTGATATTAATCGAAACCGTATCGCCATCTTCTACAGCATCGTCCCATATTGCCAATGTAATCTGGCGTGAAGTGGAAGTAAGTGCTCCAAGCAATTTTTGATTTTCTTTTAAAGGCTTGTCATTTGTGTAGATATAATCTTCAAACGTAGTAGCATTTTCCCTGTCTTTTTCATAATACAATTTTACAGCAATAAAGGATGCGGCACTGTCTGCGGCATTGGTAAAGTCAAGACTTACCCTTTTTTTTCCACACTCAACATTAAGCTTTCCTTTGTTGGCAGCATCATTAGCGAAATTTTCAGCATACAGTATGAGTATATTAATGCCAGTGTCAAGTATTACATCCTGCGAATATGCTTTTTTACTTAACTCTGCAAGGCTTATCAGTGAGCGGCCATTCAGCGAAACAGATACAACATCATTTTTTTTGATGCCGGATAAAAATAACATTCCGTCACGGGTGGGTATGTAAATGGTGTCAATCAATCCGAAATAAGCCGGCGATACAGATGGGCTGATGATCCGATCGGCGTATTCGCTATTCCAGGGGATGCTGTTTGCTTTGTTCAGTTTTATTTCAGCGTCTTTTAAAAAACTGTTGATGGCCCTTGCAGCCACTGCATATTTACTGTCAACTTTTGCAAGTGATGCTTCTGCCGCTGCATCAGGTTTTGCTTGTAGCCGGTTAATGTTTAAGGTGGGTTGCCCTTTTAAGTTGCGGCTTAAATCAAAAATGCCATTCAGGTAAAACAATAACTTAACCATGCTGAAGGGTTTCTCACTTCTTGCAAACTTATTTTTACTAATGGCAAGTTCCCTGGCACTTTTCTTTACCAGTAGCAATTCATAATCTGCACTAAAGCTGTCGCATTGTATAATTATATGAGCTGGATATAATAAATTTTTTTCCGGCGTTGAAATGTGTAACGTAAAACTGATTTTACTTTCACCGGTTGTATATTCAGTTTGCCAGGTGCCAGAAAATTGGTCTGACTGTGCAAATGCAGCAGCTGAAATAAGCGATAAAAAAAAGGGAAGTAAAATTTTATTCATTGCGGTTGCTATGCCGTGGTTCTTTTTTAATTGATAAGCAAAATAACTGCTGTAAGATAGACGATAAATTTTAATTTGATAACGATGAATGAGTCACAAAAGCTTCATTTGCCAAAGCTTTACAAGCTTTTAACAACCTATGGCAATCCCTGCATTGGCAGGCAGGCAAAAGTGAAAATTCTGTTACTTAAATTTCGTTTTCATCGCAGCATCAAGCGCTGCGGCTTCCCTTAATATTTTTATCAATGGTTTTTCATCAATATCATCAGCGCTCAAAAATATTTTATAGAAGATTTGTTTGTTGGTGCCATGGGTTAAAAAATTTTCTTCATCTTTTAAACGGTTGCCGTACGAAAGTGCAAACAGTACACCTTTTTTGATGCCTCCTCTTGGAACAGCAGCCGGCCATATTAAGCAAATGCTCCTGTTGCCATAAAAGAACGGAACATTGTATGAAATTTTTTCTTTGCAGTAAGACGGTAAATTTTCTTTTACTATTTGTCGCAATACATCGGTAATAATCCGTTCTTCAGTCGGCAGCAGTTCATATAACTGTACCAATGATTTTATTTTGGGAAAAATTGAGGCCATCCATTTTTATTTTAGGCAAACAAACCCAGTTGTACCGGTTTGGTAAAAATGCTTGAGTTGTTTTCTTTATCACCAGTGATATGAAATACTGCCGAGGCTTCATGTCTTGAAGCTACAGTGATATTTACCTCACTTAAAAATGCTGCGAAGGAAGCTGCAGCCAGTTCGGGAGTATTGTTTTCTTTTGATAAATGACTTAGCAGCAGGTGTGTCATAAAAGGTGGGCGGTGCGATGTAAATAATTCCAATGCCTGCTTGTTGCTCAGATGCCCTTGACCGCCACGAATCCTGTTTTTTAAATGAAGAGGATAGCGGCCTTGCTCAAGCATGTCTTCATCATAATTGCTCTCTAAAAAGACAGCATGGCATTTTTTAAAGTAATGCTGCACATTGCTGCAGGCAATACCAATATCGGTAAACACACCCACCGTAACATTATTATGGCTTATGATAAAGCTGTGAGGGTCGCCTGCATCATGCTGCTTAGTAAAAGCAGTGATGGAAAGCCCGCCAATATGTACAGGTTCATCAGCAATAAATGTTTTGGAGAGATGCCTTATTAGTATTGGGCCATGTTTAGCCGTTAGGCTTGTAATGTACACAGGTAGTTTATATTTATTAGCCAGCACACTTACGCCTTTAATATGATCGCCATGCTCATGCGATACAAAAATGGCTTTTACATTTTTTATATTCAGGCCAAGCTGCTTCATCCTTCGCTCTGTTTCCCGGCAGCTAATGCCCACATCCACCAATACAGCATCAGTGTATGTGCCGGCATAATAGCAATTGCCGTTGCTGCCTGAGTTGAGTGATGCGATAAACAGTGACATGGAGCAAAGAAAATTAATTTTTTGATTCAACAGGAAATGAACTGGGCTATAAACAAAAAATCACCGGGGTACGGTGATGTTTCTGGTTCCATTTAAAATTTCTTTGGTTTCGGTAAGCGAAGGCCTTTAATTAACGATGCTTGTAATGTTGTTGAGGTCTTTCATAGTTTTTAATATCATTCCTCAATTTATAATAATAACCGGCAATCGTTGCATTCAATAGTTGTTTACTATTAAATACATGTGCAAGAAACAGCTTTCAACGGCCTTAAAAAATAGAACATCATCTTATTATTACTACGAACTTATTACGGGTTTGTTGTAGTTGTAATTCTACAAGAGGCTGCCGGATTGTTTTGTAATTTTCATTTCAAAGGATTGCAACTGGTGCCTGTCATTGGAAAAATTATCCCGGAATCAATTCATTTCCCCACTCGGGAACGATTGCGCCTTTTTTGGGGCAATTCCCCTATTTTTGCCGACCTATAAAAAATTAACATCTCAACAACATGGACAAACTGTTTTACGTAGTTCCGGCATTAGGCGTTGTAGGCCTCTTGTACACTTTTATCAAGTTTGCCTGGGTATCAAAGCAAGATGCAGGCAACGACCGTATGAAGGAAATCAGCAATTATATTGCTGAAGGCGCAATGGCTTTCTTAAAAGCAGAGTATAAAATCTTAACCTATTTCGTAATCATCGCAGCTCTATTGCTTGGTGTAATGGGCTATAGCAATTCCAATAGTCACTGGAGCATTGCGTTGGCATTTGTAGTAGGTGCAGTGTTTAGTGCTTTGGCTGGCTTTATCGGTATGCGTATTGCTACCAAGGCAAATGTGCGTACTGCACAGGCAGCCCGTACAAGCTTAAGCAAGGCATTATCAGTTTCATTTACCGGCGGTTCTGTTATGGGATTAGGTGTAGCTGGTCTGGCTGTGCTTGGCCTCGGTGGTTTGTTTATAGCACTGTATTATTTCGTTATTCTAAAATATGGCTACACGCCGCAAGCAAATCCTTACTACTATCATGGCCAGTTAGAAAAAGCTATTGAAGTATTAACAGGTTTCTCTCTTGGTGCAGAGTCAATTGCATTGTTTGCCCGTGTGGGTGGTGGCATTTATACCAAAGCTGCTGACGTAGGCGCTGACCTTGTTGGTAAAGTAGAAGCTGGCATCCCTGAAGATGACCCACGCAACCCTGCAACCATTGCAGATAACGTAGGTGATAACGTAGGTGACGTGGCCGGTATGGGAGCAGATTTGTTTGGTTCTTATGTGGCAACTGTATTGGCGACAATGGTATTGGGCAGAGAAACTCATGCAGTGGATAATTTTGGTGGATTAAGTCCCATCTTATTACCAATGCTTATTGCAGGCATCGGTATTGTATTCTCTATTATAGGCACATGGTTCGTACGCATCAGCGAAAGTGCTGGCTTAAGTACAGCCAAAGTGCAAAATGCTTTGAACATGGGCAACTGGGGTTCGATAGTATTAACCGCTATTGCCTCTTATTTCCTCGTTAATTTTATTTTGCCTGATGGTGAAATGCATTTGCGTGGAGAGCCATTTACAAAAATGGGCGTGTTTGGCGCTATTATGGTTGGTCTTGGCGTAGGCACATTGATGAGCATCATTACAGAATATTATACTGCCATGGGTAAGCGCCCTGTATTGAGCATCGTTCGCCAGTCAGGTACTGGTCATGCTACTAATATCATTGGCGGTTTAGCTGTGGGTATGGAAAGTACATTGCTTCCCATACTTGTATTGGCTGCAGGTATTTATGGCTCTTACGCTTGTGCTGGTTTGTATGGTGTGGCTATTGCTGCCGCCGGTATGATGGCTACTACTGCTATGCAATTGGCAATTGACGCTTTTGGTCCTATTGCTGATAACGCTGGTGGTATTGCTGAAATGAGTGAACTGCCAAAAGACGTTCGTGAAAAAACAGATATATTGGATGCTGTGGGTAACACAACTGCTGCTACTGGTAAAGGTTTCGCTATTGCCTCCGCTGCATTAACAGCGTTAGCATTGTTTGCTGCATTCGTAGGCATTGCAGGTATTAAAGGTATTGACATTTATCATGCCGATGTATTGGCTGGATTATTTGTGGGCGGCATGATTCCGTTTATATTCTCTTCGCTTGCCATTAAAGCAGTAGGGCAGGCTGCAATGGCAATGGTGGAAGAAGTACGCCGCCAGTTCCGTACTATTCCAGGTATTATGGAAGGTACAGGCAAACCGGAGTATGACAAATGTGTGGCTATTTCTACTGATGCTTCTATTAGAAAAATGATGTTGCCGGGTGCTATTGCTTTATTATCTCCAATCATCATCGGTTTTGTATTTGGTCCTGAAGTATTAGGTGGTTTCCTAGCTGGAGCCACTGTTAGTGGTGTATTGATGGGTATGTTTCAGAATAATGCTGGTGGTGCATGGGACAATGCAAAAAAATCATTTGAAAAAGGCGTAGAAATAAATGGTGAAATGTATTATAAAAAATCAGAGCCGCACAAGGCATCTGTTACAGGTGATACGGTTGGCGATCCGTTTAAAGATACTTCCGGCCCTTCTATGAATATCCTTATCAAGCTGATGAGCATTGTATCATTAGTAATAGCACCCACCATTGCTAAAATACATAACAGCAAAACAAAACATGCTGACGTAAAAGCAAAAGTGGAAGAGGTGAGGATAGTAAAAAAGTAGGTGACAAACATTTGAATATACAGCCGCTTCAAAAAGAAGCGGCTTTTTTGGTGATTAGGAAATGAGTTATTGCACCCTCTCCCGATAATGCCTGAAAAGCCATAGAGGAAGGGGTATTCAGCTTTGACACACATAATTTGTATCAAAATCAGCAGGCTCTCCTTCATAATCCATGTACACGCAATCACACTATTTGCAATCAGTATCTTACCTCACCACCAGTAGTAAGCTTTGCAAACTATCCATCAACAGTAGCCGGGTCTTTTATTTCCGCTTGTACAAAAATATTTTGCGGTTAATATTTTTTGCCAATATTTACGCCTTCAAAAAACTAAAACTAAACAGCATGAAAATTTTACGCTTTATTGTGCCAGCGTTATTGCCTGTAGTAATTATTTCCTGCGGTGATAAAAAGGAAGATAAAAATTCCTCAATCCCTGCAAGAACATCTTTCTTCGACAAGGCAGGAATGGACTCCTCCGCAAGGGCACAGGACAATTTCTTTCAGTATGCCAATGGTCAGTGGATGAAGAATACCACGATACCTGCAGACCAAAGTGGGTGGGGCAGTTTCTACACACTGTATGATGAAACCCAAAAAAACCTGAAGTCGTTATTGGAAACAGCAGCTGCATCAAACAGTCAAAAAGGAAGCCTTGAACAAAAGCTGGGAGATTTTTATGCCAGTGGTATGGATACAGTTAACATTGAAAAATTAGCAGCAACACCATTAAAATCCGGCCTTGATAAAATAGATGCTATTAAAGATTATAAAGAGTTAATGCTGTACGTGGCAGAAACAAATGCAGTTGGCGACGACAATGGTTTAATATCAACTTATGTAGGTGCCGATGAAAAAAACAGTAGTATAAATATTTTGAGTCTTTACCAAAGTGGCACATCTCTGCCCGAAAAAGATTACTACACTAAACAGGATAGCGCCACCAAAGCAGCAAGAGCTGCATTGGTAAAATATGCTGCAAAATTATTTACACTCACCGGGGCAGATGCCACTACTGCAGATAAAAATGCAGCATCTGTTCTTGCATTGGAAACAGAATTGGCTAAGTATAACAGAACGCCGGTAGAACAAAGAGATCCACAAAAGAACTATAATAAAATGAGTGTGGCCGATTTGGATAAACAAGGGCCTAATATTAACTGGCCACAGTTTTTTTCAAAAATGAATGTAAAGGTTGACAGTGTGAATGTAGGACAGCCGGAATATTACACAGGCCTAAGCAAGTTATTGTCCGTACAGCCAATCGAGGAATGGAAAAACAAAGTGAAATTTGAGTACATCGCAAACCATACATCCTTGTTAAGTAAAGCTTTTATCGAAGCAAAATTTGACTATAACAAAACTTTTAGCGGCAAAACAAAAGATGATCCACGCTGGAAAAAAATTGTAGCAAGGGTAGATGGTGGTATGGGCGATTTACTGGGGCAACTTTATGTAAAAAAATATTTTACTGAAGCAGCCAAGCAGCGTATGGATGAATTGGTGAACAACCTGCAAAAAGCATTTGAAGCAAGAATAAAGAATTTAGACTGGATGAGTGACAGCACAAAGCAAAGGGCATTGGTAAAATTAAATACCTTCCTTAAAAAGATTGGTTATCCATCTAAGTGGAAAAATTTTGATGATGTAGCCATCAGCAAAAATGATTTCTTTGCCAATGCCAAAAGTGTACAGGCGCATGAACAAAAAGAGAAGCTGGGTAAAATAGGCAAACCAGTTGATCGTACCGAATGGATGATGAGTCCGCCAACCATTAATGCTTATTATAATCCAACCAATAATGAAATTGTATTTCCTGCTGGCATATTACAATTCCCTTTCTTTGATGTGAATGCAGACGATGCAATTAATTATGGTGCTATCGGTATGGTAATAGGCCACGAAATGACCCATGGTTTTGATGATCAGGGAAGCCAGTATGATGAAAAAGGGAATATGCAAAACTGGTGGGGTGCTTCTGATGCAGAAAAATTTAAAGCTAAAACTGGCGGCGTAGTTAAGCAATACGATGCTTTTGTTGTGCTTGATAATTTACATGTAAACGGAGAATTAACTTTGGGAGAAAACTTAGCAGATATAGGAGGCCTTGCAATAGCTTATGATGCTTTTAAAATGACAAAGCAGGGGCAGGGTAATGAAAAGATAGATGGCTTTACACCGGATCAGCGTTTCTTCCTGGGATACGGGCAAGTATGGCGCTTAAAAAACAGGGATGAAACTATGAGGGTTCGTATTACTACAGATCCACACTCACCAGAAATGTATCGTGTAAATGGCCCTGCAATGAATTTTGAACCTTTTTATAAAGCGTTTAATGTGAAAGAAGGGGATAAGATGTATTTAAAACCAGAAGAAAGAGCAAAGATTTGGTAAAAATTCTTCCGGTATGCGTAATAAAAAACGTCCGCTATTAACGGACGTTTTTTATTACGAAACTATAAGTAAACCTTACAATTAATTTTTGATAAGCCTTTGTGTAAGGCTTTCGCTGTTACTGCCTGTTACTCTTACGGAGTAAATACCACGTTGCAGGTATTTCGTCACATTATAAGAAGGTTGATTGGTTTTTGCTGTATGTACTACAGTACCCTGGGCATTGATTACTTCAACCGTAGCTGGTAAAAACTTAGCAGGTAAAGTAATTGTAAAGCGTTCATTTGCTGGGTTAGGATAAACACTAAAGCCAAAGTCATTTTGGTTTTTCACCATCACGGTCTCCGAGTAAGAAACACTACCTGAAACTTCAGTTGATTTTATCCTGTAAAAAGAACAACCTTTCACAATGCTGGCATCAGCAAATGAATAATTATTTATTGGCAATTGCTTACCATTGATAGTAGTTATATCGGAAAAGTTTCTGCCATCTCTACTTCTTTGAATTGTATATTTCACAGTGCCAATTTCAGAGGAAGTAGTCCATTTAAGAAGGCAACTGCTTGCATTTGCAGATGCAGAAAAATTAGTAAGCTTTACAGGTACTACACCAATGGTGGCAATAACACAGCCACTGGTGGCGCCGGTAATTGCAGAGGCATACACAAGTGGTGTATTGCAGGGTACACAGGTAAATGCATCACCCGTACCTGAACCGCCTAGTGTTCCTGAAATAACAGTGCTGGTAATAATAGATAATGGTGTGCCGCCATAAATATTTACTAATACACCCTCGGGCCAGCCTAATAGTAAAACGCCGCAGCCACTGGGGCATTGTGGATATAAACTTTGGTAAGCAAATGCACCAGGAGGGCATTGAGCCTTCACTTGTGCCTGATTAAGCACAACGGTAAGCAGGATTAATGTTACAAACTTTTTCATGATTGTTGGATTTTTATTCCCTCCGCAGGTAAAGCTGAGCCAAAACGAGAAGTATGGTGTATTTATCTGAATGGCTTTTGCAAGAACCTGTAAAAGGAACCTCTTGTAACTCCCATTAACGTAACAATACGTCCTATAATTGTGTGAAGCAGTATTTTATGCAGGAATTTTACCCTTTTTGATGTTTAGCCGCTCAATATTTTTAAAAAAGCGCTCTAATTGTAAATATGCAGCTATATTATTTTAAGGATGTGAAAAACAGGTGTACAAGTATAATGTCTATTTATATATTGAAAATCAGCTTTTTAAGCGAAAAGACGCCGTTTTATCAAAAATCAAACCAAATCTCTAAAATTTCAATTGAAACTGTTCGATTTTTGAATTATAACCCCTACCTTTGCAATCCTTTAATTTCGGCTTGTTGCATTTAGTTGTTTCCAGCCTGTTATTAAAGCCCTTCTCAGCTATAAAACGTTTTATAACAAATATGTCTGCAACAAAAACACCCGCTGCTCAGCGTATCAATTTTGGAAAAGTTGAACTCTTAGCAGAAACTCCCGATTTGCTCGGAATCCAGATTCAGTCTTTTAAAGACTTTTTCCAGTTAGAAACTACGCCTGATAAGCGTAATGTGGAAGGATTGTTCCGTGTGTTCAAGGAAAATTTTCCTATCACGGACACCCGTAACATTTTTGTACTGGAATTCTTAGATTATTTTGTTGATCCTCCTCGATACACTATCGATGAATGTATTGAAAGGGGATTGACATATGCCGTTCCATTAAAAGCAAAACTTAGATTGAGTTGTAATGATGAAGAGCATGTGGATTTCCAAACCATTGTTCAGGACGTGTTCTTAGGTAATATACCTTATATGACTCCTCGTGGTACTTTTGTTATTAATGGTGCTGAAAGGGTAGTAGTAAGTCAGTTGCACCGTTCACCTGGTGTATTCTTCGGGCAGTCTGTTCACCCCAACGGAACAAAGATATACTCCGCAAGGGTTATCCCTTTCAAAGGTGCCTGGATGGAGTTTGCTACGGACATAAATAATGTAATGTATGCTTACATTGACCGTAAGAAGAAATTCCCGGTAACTACTTTGCTGCGTTCTATTGGTTTTGAAACTGATAAGGACATTCTGGAATTATTTGGTATGGCCGATGAAGTAAAAGTTGATAAAAAGAGCTTGGCAAAGTTTGTAGGTAAGCGCCTAGCTGCCCGTGTACTTCGTACTTGGGTGGAAGATTTTGTTGATGAAGATACAGGTGAGGTTGTGAGTCTAGAACGCAATGAGATTGTATTGGAAAGAGATACTGTTCTTGACGAGTCAAATATTGCAATGATTGCCGAGATGGACGTTAAAAGTGTCTTTATACAAAAAGAAGAGGTAAGTGGCGATTACGCCATCATTTACAACACTTTAAATAAAGATACTTCTAATTCAGAATTGGAAGCTGTACAGCATATTTATCGTCAGCTTCGAGGCGCAGATGCTCCTGATAATGAGACGGCTAGGGGGATTATTGATAAATTATTTTTCAGTGATAAGCGTTATGACTTAGGTGAGGTTGGTCGTTATAAAATTAATCGTCGCTTAGGCCTAAATTTTCCAATTGAAAAGAAGGTATTAACTAAAGATGATATCATTGCAATCATTAAAACACTGGTACAACTAACTAATGGTAAATCAGAGGTTGATGATATCGATCATTTAAGTAATCGTCGTGTTCGTACAGTAGGTGAGCAGTTGTATGCTCAGTTTGGAGTAGGTTTAGCCAGGATGGCACGTACCATCCGGGAAAGGATGAATGTTCGTGATAATGAAGTGTTTACGCCGGTTGACTTAATAAATGCTCGAACTCTTTCAAGCGTTATCAACTCTTTCTTTGGTACATCTCAATTGTCTCAGTTCCTCGACCAGACAAACCCTCTTTCTGAAATCACCCACAAGCGCCGTATTTCTGCTCTTGGGCCCGGTGGTTTAAGCAGGGAAAGGGCAGGCTTTGAGGTTCGGGACGTACACTATTCTCACTACGGTCGTCTTTGTACTATTGAAACTCCGGAAGGTCCAAATATTGGTTTGATATCTACGCTTTGCGTACATGCTAAGATAAACGAAATGGGCTTTATCGAGACGCCATACCATAAAGTAAATGATGGAAAGGCTGATATGAAGAAGATAACTTTCTTAAGTGCAGAGGAGGAAGACACTGCGAAAATTGCCCAGGCAAATATTCCGATGGATGAGAAAGGTAATTTTATTGAAGATAAAATTAAGAGCCGTCAGACCGGTGATTTCCCGATATTGGATAAGCATGAGGTAGAGTTCATGGACGTTGCCCCAAATCAAATTGTTGGTTTGAGTGCATCAATGATTCCATTCCTTGAACATGATGATGCCAACAGGGCGCTGATGGGTTCAAACATGCAACGTCAGGCGGTACCATTGGTGCGTCTGGATCCACCTGTAGTAGGTACTGGTTTGGAAGGAAAAGCTGCCCGTGATGCAAGGATTCAGATACATGCAGAAGGTACAGGTGTTGTTGAATATGTTGATGCAAACGAAATACATGTTCGCTACAACAGAAGTGAAATGCAACAACTGGTAAGCTTTGAAGATGATCTTAAAGTTTACAAGCTTACAAAGTTCATCCGTACCAACCAGGAAACATGTATCAATCTTCGCCCTGCTGTAACAAAAGGGCAGAAAGTTACCGAAGGTGATTTCTTAACTGAAGGTTATGCAACCAAGGGAGGAGAACTGGCACTGGGTCGTAATTTGAAAGTGGCGTTCATGCCATGGAAAGGGTACAATTTCGAGGATGCGATTGTGATTTCTGAAAAAGTAGTGAAAGAAGATTTGTTTACCTCCATCCATATCAGTGAATTTGAAACTGAAGTACGTGATACTAAACTAGGTGAAGAGGAATTAACGCCAGATATTCCAAACGTAAGTGAGGAAGCTACAAAAGACCTTGACCAGAATGGTATCATTCGTATTGGAGCTCACATTAAAGAAGGTGATATCATCATTGGTAAGATTACTCCAAAAGGTGAAAGCGATCCAACTCCTGAAGAGAAGTTGTTACGTGCCATTTTTGGTGATAAAGCCGGTGATGCAAAAGACGCTTCATTAAAAGCACCAAGCGGAACAGAAGGTGTTGTTATCAACAAAAAATTGTTCCAGCGTGCCAAGAAAGATAAGAATGCCAAAGTAAGAGAGAAAGCAAGCCTTGAGAAGATTGAGAAAACACATGAGAAGAATGAGACTGATTTAATGGAGATGCTGGTTAACAAACTGCAGACTTTATTAAAAGAAAAAACTTCTGCTGGTGTTAGTAACAACTTTGGTGAAGTATTAATCGGTAAAGGCGCTAAGTTCAACCAGAAGAACTTAGCAAATATTGATTACCTGAATGTAAATCCATTAGGTTGGACTGGTGAGCATAAAACTGATGACCAGATCAACATCCTTCTTCACAACTATACCATTAAGTATAATGAAGAATTAGGCCGTTATAAGAGAGAGAAATTCAACATCTCTATCGGTGATGAATTACCTGCAGGTGTACTGAAGCTTGCTAAAGTTTACTTAGCTGTTAAGCGTAAACTGAAGGTGGGTGATAAGATGGCGGGCCGTCATGGTAACAAAGGTATTGTTGCAAAAATTGTTCGTGCCGAAGACATGCCATTCCTTGAAGATGGAACACCAGTTGATATTGTATTGAATCCACTAGGTGTACCTAGCCGTATGAACCTCGGACAGATATATGAAACTGTTCTTGGCTGGGCTGGACAAAAATTGGGTGTTAAATTCTCTACTCCAATCTTTGATGGTGCTACTGTGGAAGAAATTGATGACCATATCACAAAAGCTGGTTTACCAAAATTCGGTCACACATATTTATATGATGGTGAAACTGGTGAACGCTTTGACCAAAAAGCTACAGTGGGTGTTATCTATATGATTAAACTGCACCACATGGTTGATGATAAGATGCATGCCCGTTCTATCGGACCATACTCTCTCATTACACAACAGCCGCTAGGTGGTAAAGCACAGTTCGGTGGTCAGCGTTTTGGTGAAATGGAAGTATGGGCGCTTGAAGCATACGGTGCATCAAACATATTGCAGGAATTGTTGACGCTTAAATCTGATG
>CAZBTD010000024.1:0-23863 GCA_964494815.1 uncultured Ferruginibacter sp.
TTAGTCCCTGCCTTCTGCTTTTCTTTTCATTAATGTATCTAAAGCCTGTTGATACGCTTTTGCAAAACGTAAATGTTCTTCATAAGTTGCTGCAAAATTTGAGTAGCCGTCAAATTCTGGCTTGGCTACAAAATACAAATAATTGGTGGCCGGGGCATTTAATACAGCGTCAAGAGTTTTAGTAGTAACACTGCAAATGGGCCCTGGCGGCAGGCCTTTGTTGATATAAGTATTGTAAGGCGATTGCACAGTTAAATGCTTTTGATAAATACGCCGCAGGTCAAAATTATTAAGGGCAAATTTTACTGTAGGATCAGCGCCAAGTTTCATTCCTGTATTAAGCCTGTTAAGATAAACACTGGCAATTTTTCCTTTGTCTTCTTCTTTATTTGTTTCTTCTTCCACTATGCTGGCAAGTGTATAAACCTGCTCTTCATTTAGGCCAAGCCCGGCTGCTTTTTGTTTTCTTTCTGCTGTCCAGAATTTTTGTTTTTCATCTTGCAAGCGGTTAAAAATATCTTTAAATGATGAAGTCCATAGAATGCTGTACGAAGATGGGATTATCGTTGACATCACAGTACTGGTATCAAGTTTATATGCTGCAAGAGAATCATTTGAATTAAAAAAGCTGGAAACGGTGGCAGAGCTGCATTCAAAATTAGAAGAGATTTTATCTATTAGATCCTGCCGGGTGTGCAGTTTGCCAATTACAAGGTTTACAGGGGTTTGCTTTCCAGATTTTAATAGTTGTAAAATGCTGTAAACACTGCTGCCTTTTTCAATCACATATCTGCCTGGCTGTATGTTTTTATTATAACGATACAGTTTTGCCAGCAAATTAAAAGTACGGTTATTGGTTACAAATTGTCCTTTTTGCAACAGGCTGATCACCCTTGAATAATTGCTTCCTGTTTTTATGTAGAGTATTTTTTTGTCATCTTCAAAAGCGGTATTACTTCCAAATATGCGCCACACTATCAGTAGCAGTACAGCAATAATTCCTGCAAGCAGCAATTGCCATATTCTTTTCTTTAAATCCATACCAATTATATTTCTTTATTTGTTGTAAAAATAAAAAACCCTGCCGGTAAAAGGCAGGGCTTATAATAATTTATAAACTGCTTATGGTTTTGGTGTTGAGTCAGCAGGCTTTGCACTGCCAGGTAATTGAGTTGACTGGTTGCTTTGATTAGCAGGTGCACTTGCCGGAGTTTTATCAATCAATTCTGTGTTTTTAGAAGATGCGCCTGCATTCGTTGGAATAAATACAGGTGATAAAAGGCAAAGCAATGCTACAACACCGGCAAATATCCATGTTCCTTTCTCAAGTACATCGGTAGTTTGTTTTACACCCATCAATTGGTTGCCAACGCCACCAAAGGTACCAGAAAGGCCACCGCCTTTTGGATTTTGTACTAATACAATAAGGCCTAAAATTAAAGAGGCAAGGATTACTAAAATTGCAAATAACAACAACATATCACTTTTCTTTTATCTGGTTAATTTTGGCGGCAAAGTAAATGCTTTTGGAGGGATTGAGCAAACTTAATTTTTCCAGGATTTCCAGGGCCTTTTCCTTTTTTCCTTGTTGCAGCAGTACTTCGGCCATTGCTTCAGTAATTATCTGGTCTTCCTCGTTTGACCTTTCTGCCAGTTTTTGAATATTGCTTTCAGCAGAAGCAGCTTCCACCTCTGCCGGGCCGGCGGCTTGTATCAACTGGTCTGCATGTACTTTCTTCATGGTTTTAAGCCATTCTGTAAAGCTCTTTAGCTGCTTGCCAAGTTTGCCTGATGATTTTTCTTCTTCACTTAATTTAATGCCCACGCTGGCAAAATAATCAGTGGTATGCAGCGGCTCAAAAAGCAATGGCTCATCAGCAGGTTTTGTATCTGCCGGGGTTTTCATAACCACTTCTTCAGTTGTTTTACTTTCTTTTATTGGCGTACTGGCCATATTTTCAATAACTGGTTCACTTGCTTCAATTACATCAGAGCTGGCATTATATTGTATTTCCTCCGTTGCCGGCTCTGCATTAATATGCTCGTCTATTTTTGTTGAAGCTACCTCCTCTACGTTTTCAACAACAGGCTCGATAACTCTGCTTTCTTCATCTTTTATCTCTTCTGCTAATTTTTCATCTTGCAAAGCTGTATCAACATTTACAGCGGCAATAAATGATTCGGTTGAATTATTGTCTGCAGGTATTGGCTCAGTCTTTTCTTCAACATAAGTTTCTGCAATCGCTGCTTCTTCAAGCACAGGAGATACTGCTATAGTTGATTTATTATCGGCTCCAGCTTCAAGCAATTGAAAATTGAGCCAGTAATTATTGTTGAAAAGTGCGGTTGTTTTTCTTGCCTGTAATTTAAAAGCATTTGTATTGCTTTCAGAAAGTTGCAAAAGATAAAACTGTGCCACAGAAAAATAAGGGTGCTCTGCAGTTAACCTTTCAAGATAACTCACTGTATCAGTATCAGTAAGTTTCTTTTTAAAAACAGATTCAAACAGCAGGCGGTATTTTTCCATCGGCCAAAACTAAAGTTTAAAAAACAAACAGTAAAGTTTTTACTGCTACCAGTTAGAAAATATTTTATTGAAAATGGCATCCACAATATTCCTTATTATCTCATCATTTCTTTCTGTCTCGGCCTGCGAAAGGCTTTGATTAGAGTTAAAGTCAAAAGTGCTGGTTACATCCGACTCGAAATTTTTCTTTTCGTCAAGTGTGTTTTTAAAGATAACATGGAAAGAAACAGTGAGCCTGTTGGTACTGGATGTGCCTGATGTAACACCCGTAGTGGTAACAGAATAATCCGATATATAACCATTGATATCATAATGGGCGTTGTCATCATTGGTTTGCCTAAGCCGGGTGGTGCCAATAATTTTTTGTTTGAGCTTTTCTGTTAATTGTGGGCTAAGCTGTGGATTGATATATCTTGCTTTATTCTCTAAATAATTTACTCTGAAGGTTTTTATTTCTGTTGGAATAGAAACATCATTAAACGAATATTTACAGGTGGCGCAACCGGAGAGAAAAACAATAAGCACCAGGCAATAGACGACAGGTAGAAGCCTGTATAATGTAAACAGCCTATTAACGATTAATGATTTACCATTCGCCATCTTATTCTTCAATATCATATTCTTTTAGTTTCCTGTAGAGTGTTCTTTCACTAATTCCCAAATCAGATGCAGCATCTTTTCTTTTGCCCCGGTGTTTCTTTAATGCTTTAATAATAAGTTCTTTTTCCTTGTCCATTATGCTCAATGACTCTTCCACTGCTTCGTGGTGGTGCACATCATCATGGTTGCTTTGGTTCAGTATCACCGGTTGTGATGATGATGGCATGTAACTGCCGGGCATCACCGCAGGTTTTAAATCGGGCAGCGAAGTATCATTGCCATTATACACTGGTATATGTTGTGCCATACCAGGATTTTGCAATACATCAAAAAACATTTTCTTCAGTTCGTTCACATCCTTTTTCATATCAAAAAAGAGTTTGTACAATATCTCTCTTTCGTTGGCAAATTCCTGCTGACTTACACTGCCCTTGCCACCAGCTAATACAGGTAAGCGGTTAAAGTTATCCTGTGGTAAAAATTGCTGTATCTCTGCTGCTGAAATATTTTTATCTTTCGACAACACAGAAATTTGCTCTGCGATATTTTTTAATTCCCTCACATTGCCCGGCCAACTGTAGTTCATTAATATATTTCTTGCCTCATCATTCAATTGCACTGGTGAAGTTTTATATCGATCAGCAAAATCTGCTGCAAATTTTCGAAAGAGGAGAGGGATATCTTCTTTCCTGTCTCTCAATGCCGGAACTCTTATAGGAACTGTATTCAGCCGGTAATACAAATCTTCCCTGAATCTTCCTGTTTGTGAATGTTCTAACAGTTCTTTATTGGTGGCGGCAATAACACGTACATCTGTTTTTTGCACTTTACTGCTGCCTACACGTATGTATTCACCAGTTTCCAGCACACGGAGCAAGCGTGCCTGTGTGCCCAATGGTAACTCACCAATTTCATCTAAGAAGATAGTGCCGCCGTTTACGGTTTCAAAATATCCTTTGCGGCTGTCAACTGCACCGGTGAAGGAACCTTTTTCATGCCCAAATAATTCCGAATCAATTGTGCCTTCCGGAATGGCACCGCAGTTTACCGCAATAAAAGGGTTGTGTTTTCTTGCGCTGAGTGCATGTATGATTTGTGAAAACACTTCTTTGCCCACACCGCTTTCGCCATTGATTAAAACACTCAAATCTGTGTTGGCTACCTGCACTGCAATGTTGAGTGCATGGTTAAGTCCCGGCGAATTGCCGATGATACCAAACCTGTTTTTTATTGCTTGCTGATCCATTGTTTATTCTTTTATTTCGCTTGCCCTATAAGTGTGCCTGTTGTGCATGAATTCACTTTTACCTGCACATAATCTCCTTTCTTATAATGCTCCTTAGGAAAAACAACTACTTTGTTTTGATCATTCCTTCCATACAATTCATTTTCGTTTTTCTTTGAGGTGCCTTCAATTAATACTTTGAATGTTTTGCCAACATCTCTTTTCATGCTTTCAAGAGAATGGCCACGATGCATATCAATTACTTCCTGTAGTCTTCTTTTCTTTACTTCTTCCGGCACATCATCTGTAAACCTTCTTGCTGCCAGGGTGCCCGGCCTTTCACTGTAGAAGTACATATAGGCCAAATCAAATTTGCAGTAATCCATAAGGCTAAGTGTTTCCTGGTGGTCTTCTTCTGTTTCAGTGCAAAAACCACAAATGACATCAGTAGAGATACCACAGTCAGGAATGATTTCTTTAATGCGTTTCACTTTCGCTAAATACCATTCTCTTGTATAAGTACGATTCATCAGCTGCAATACCCTTGTGCTGCCGCTTTGCACCGGCAGGTGAATGTAGTTGCAGATGTTTTCGTATTTGGCAATGATATATAATACTTCGTCGGTGATGTCTTTTGGATGTGAGGTAGAAAATCGAACCCTCAGCATTGGTGAAATCAAAGCAACTTTTTCCAGCAGCATGGCAAATGTTACCACCTCATTTTTCTTTTCATCTACAAAATGATAACTGTCCACATTTTGCCCCAGCAGCGTTACTTCTTTATAATTCTTTTCAAATAAATCCCTGCATTCTGCTACGATGCTTTCTGCATCCCTGCTTCTTTCCCTTCCTCTTGTAAAAGGCACCACACAAAACGAACACATATTATTGCAACCCCTCATAATGCTTACAAAAGCATTTACACCATTACTATTAAGACGGATGGGAGAGATATCAGCATAGGTTTCGTCACGGCTTAATAGAACGTTTACTGCTTTTTGCCCGGTTTCAGCTTCCTGTATCAATTGCGGGAGTGTGCGGTAAGCATCGGGGCCAATTACAAGATCAACGAGTTTTTCCTCCTGCAAAAACTTTTCTTTTAACCTTTCTGCCATGCAGCCCAGCACACCTACCAGCATAGATGGGTTGCTTTTCTTCAGTCTTTTAAATTCGGTGAGGCGCTTTCTTACGGTTTGCTCTGCTTTTTCACGGATGGAGCAGGTGTTTACGAAAATAAGGTCTGCTTCTTCCAGGTTTTGCGTGGCGCCGAAGCCATTGTTTTGAAGAATGGAAGCCACCACTTCGCTATCGGCAAAGTTCATAGCACAGCCATAGCTTTCTATATAGAAATGCTTTTTGAATATATTGTCAGCATCCGCAGCAGGCGCAAATGCTTCGCCTTGCCTTGTTTCGTCGTGTACTTTTGTATTGATGCTCTCTAACAGTTCCATTGATGAAAATTGGAGGGCAAAAATAAGTAATTATGCTGGAATGGTGCCAGAGTGGCAGGTAAGAGTTTGTTATAGATTACGCAAGAATATTAATTACTTTTTGCAGTTGTTTTGCCTTTAGCAGACGAAATGGCTGCTGTTTTTACAGTATCACTCTTATCAAAAAAAATCATCTTAACTGCCACTAAAATCATCAGCACAGCAAATATTTTTTTCACCGTTTCCTGCGGCAACGATACAGCAATTTTGCTTCCCCAATAACTGCCGGCAACAAAGCCAATTGCAATTAAACCAATTACTCTAAAATCTATTGGTTCGCCTGCAGTTTTGCAGGAGTTGTAATAGTGAATAAAGCCAAGTATGCCCACTGGTAACATTATTAGCCCTAGCGAAGTGCCCTGTGCCGTGTGCTGGCTAAAGCCTAAAAAATATACCAGTGCCGGAACAATGATAATGCCGCCACCCACACCAACCATGCCACCTAAAATACCAGCAGCCAGCCCTGTTACCACAAGGATGATGATCGTTTGTAAATCCATGTTTATCTTTTTAATCATGATTTTTTAGGAAACTTTTGAGCATAAAAATTTATTGCCTTGTTGATAATTTCATATGCCGCATTCTTATCCTGGAATTCATCAATCTCCACTACTTTATTTTCAAGCACTTTATAGTTTTCAAAATAGTTTTTTAATACCGCTATAAAATGTTTCGGCAATTCGTTTACATCCGTAATATGGTTTACAGTAGGATCTTTTGTTGCCACGGCAATAATCTTGTCATCTTTTTCGCCATTATCAATCATCTGCATATTGCCAATCACCGTTGCTTCTACAAGGCATAATGGCTGAATGGTTTCACTACACATTACTAATATGTCAAGTGGGTCACTATCTTCTCCCAATGTTTGCGGAATAAAACCATAATTAATAGGGTAGTGGAAAGATGAATACACGACCCTGTCTAATTTGAGCAGGCCAGTTGCTTTATCAATTTCATATTTAGCTCTTGAACCTTGTGGTATTTCGATGAGAGCGCTTACAATTTCGGGTGATTTTTTTCCATAATGGGCGCCATGCCAGGGATGCAGTACATACATGTGTAAATATTTTTAGGTGATGATTTTATAGCCAAGCCATGCTGCGGCAATACCAAACACTATACTTCCCACAATATACAGCAGGCTCATAACAACTTTACCATTTTGAAGCAACAATAAATTTTCGTACGAAAAAGCAGAGAAGGTGGTGAAGCCACCGCAAATACCGGTTGCTAAAAATAATTTCCAGTTGGTGGGGCTTTCATTTTTTAAAAAGAATCCCATTACCATACCTATTACAAAACTGCCAAGGATATTGATGATAAAAGTAGTAGCAGGAAATGATTTGCTGTTGTATAAAATATTACCCCCGTAGCGTAGCATACTACCAATGGCACCACCTGCACCTACAATTAAAAATTCTTTTATTATCATTTTTGTGTGCTGTCGGTTTGTGGAATGGTGTATTTAAGATCAACAAGCCATTGCCCGCCTGAACGAATGATTTTTAATTCGTTTTTTTCGGTTTTATTAAAATCAGGAGAGTAATTTATGATGGAAACAGAATCGTTTAGTTGTTTTACATCGTTGAGAATAATTGTTGCTTTTTTATATTTTTCTAATTCTTCAGCAGGTCTTCTTTTAAAATATACTTCAAAGCCATCCAGCGTTTGTTTATTGGTTTCATCTTTCAAAAGTAGTTGTTCAGCTTTTTGGAAATCGCTTTTCCAAATGTTTTGTACAAACTGGTTGGCAGCTTCAATATCTGTTGCAGGCAATCCATTGCTGCTTCCGCCGCAGGAGCACATAATAGCTGGAAATAAAAAAAGAGATAATAAACGTTTCATAACTAAAGGTATAAATCTTATTGTAATTGTCTTTTGTATAACTGCACCGTGTTTTCAAGACCATAATACAAAGCATCGCAAATGAGTGCATGGCCAATGGATACTTCTAATAAATTGGGAATATTTTCTGAAAAGTATTTCAGGTTATGCAAATCCAAATCATGCCCAGCATTAATACCCAATCCTAATTCGTTTGCTTTGTGTGCAGCAGCCACATACATTTGAACGGCATCTTTATTACCTGCACCAAATTCCCGTGCATACTCTTCTGTATATAATTCAATCCTGTCTGTGCCAGTGGCTGCGGCGCCTTCTACCATCTCCATCACAGGGTCCACAAAAATAGATGTACGGATACCGGCATTTTTAAACACGGCAATCATTTTAATCAAATAATCTTTATGTTCAATTGTATTCCATCCATGGTTGGAGGTGATTTGCCCCAATGTATCGGGCACCAATGTTACCTGGGCAGGTCTATTGGCCAGTACCAATTGTACAAACTTCTCTTCAATGCAGTTGCCTTCAATATTGAGTTCTGTTTTAATTACTTTTTTTATTTCAAATACATCGTTGTAGCGGATATGTCTTTCGTCTGGCCTTGGGTGAACAGTAATACCATCGGCGCCAAAGCGTTCAATATCCAATGCTGTTTTTATCACATCAGGATTGTTGCCTCCACGGCTATTGCGTAGTGTAGCTATCTTGTTTACATTAACAGATAATGTTGTCATGCTACAAAGGTAATTGTCTGTAATGTGATTTAAGAAGAATGATTAGTAATTAGATTTTCTGAAAATGAAATAAACCAGAAAAAAAATTGGGTACTTATTAAAAGTACCCAATCATATAGTGATATTAATCTTTCTAAATCACTTTTCAGACAATTCTTATTGCACTGTCCAATGCCAGCTCCATCATTGGTAGCAACGCTTTTTCTCTTTCATCGGCGCTAATAAATTCATGCGTAGGAATAATATCACTTACAGTAAGTAATGTGCCTGCATTTTTGCCAACATGTTTTGCGTTGGCAAACAAAGCAAAGGCTTCCATCTCTACTGCATTGCAATGATGTTCCTTTGCCACAGCCGGCGTGCCCGGTTCCTTTCGGTAAAAGATGTCGCTGCTGTGAATATTTTCATTTTTTATTGCCAGCTTTTTTTCAATAGCTGTTTGTTTTATTGTATCAAAAGCATTTCCCTGGTGAGGAATAAGACTGCCTTCTATGCCCCAGGCATATTTTGCAAAAGTGCTTTCACTGGCTGCATTGTCCACATTAATCAGATCAAACAATTTTAAATCTGTACTGTAAGCCCCACATGTACCGATACGGATAATACAATCCACATCGTACTCGGTATATAATTCATAAGAATAAATGCCGATGCTTGGGCATCCCATGCCACTGGCACCAACAGTAATTTTTTTGCCTTTGTAGATGCCGGTAAAGTAAAAAGCATTTCTTGTCTGGCTCACCAGTTTTACATCCTGCAAAAATTTATCGGCTACATATTTTGCCCTCAAAGGGTCGCCGGGCAATAAAACAATCTTTGCAATCTCCCCCGGTTTGGCGCTTATGTGTACACTCATGTTATAATTTTTAGTGCGGCAAGATATGGGTTTTCCTGTTTGTTGCATCAGCTATGCTGCACAAATACACTCGTCAAATTTTTCTGTGGCTTTGCTGATGATGCTGTAATATTACAGCAATGAATTAATTGCCTTTCTCATAAAGGTCCATGATAAAATCAATAATATGTCAAAACTAATTTTTCTGCTTATTTTATTTGCTCCATTAGTTATGTGGGCGCAAAAAAAACCGCTTGATCACACTGTGTATGACAACTGGAAATCTATAGGTGAACGCATGATAAGCAATGATGGCGCTTACGTGGTTTATACTGTAAATCCACAGGAAGGTGATGGTGAATTGGTGATTCAAAATGCCAAAACTAAGTATAAGAAAGTGGTGCATAGAGGTTACAATGCCACCATTACAGAAGACAGCAGGTACTTAATATTCAAAATAAAACCATTTTTCCAGGAAACAAGACAAGCGAAGATTAAGAAAAAGAAGACAGATGAAATGCCAAAAGATTCGCTGGGAATTATTGAACTGGGCAAAGACAGCGTAATAAAAATTGCAAGGGTTAAAAATTATAAAACACCTGAAAAAGGTTTTGGCTATATGGCATATCAAATGGAAAAGGCACTGCCTGATACTACCAAAAAAAAACCTGCAGTGATTGACTCTGCAAAACTAAAAAACAGGGATTTGGTAAAGCTGGCTGATTCGCTGATAAGGCTGGCAGTGGATTCTATAAAAGGAAATATTACAAAAGAGGAGTTGGCTGAAATTGTAAATAAGGCAGCAAAGCAAATCATCAAAGAAGGGAAAGATATTACAGATGCTGATGGAGACGATGCTGGTGGTGGCAGTGCATTAGAAGGAACCGATCTTGTATGCAGGAATTTAACTGATGGTAAGGAAACTGTTTTCAAATTAGTAAGTGAATATTATTTTGATAAACCTGCAAACAAGCTGCTGATTGAAACATCGAGGAATAGCAAAGACAGTAACAGCAAAGCAATGGTGATTTTGTATAACATTTCAATCCGGGAAATTGATACAGTTATGAAAGGTTTTAATGATGCAAGGAATTATGCATTTAATGAATCAGGAAATAACCTGGCCTTTGCAGCAGAAAGAGACAGCAGTGAAAAAGCATTGACTAAATTTTATAAGCTTTGGTATTATGATATAAAACGGCATGATACCGCTGTTGTAATAGCAGATAAAAATACTATAGGTATTCAATTGGGCTATTCGGTAAGTGAAAATGCCAGCAACATTTTCAGCAAGGATGGCAGCAAACTGTATTTTGGTACTGCACCTGTACGTTCACCAAAAGATACAACGCTGATTGATTTTGAAACAGCCAAACTTGATATCTGGAATTATAAGGATGATTACCTGCAAACAAAGCAGTTAAAAAATTTAGATGTGGACTTAAAGAAAAGCTATACGGCGGTGTATAATACAGAGGATAATGCAGTGATGCAGTTAGGCACTGAAGATGCAGAAAAAATTACATTAGTAAATGAAGGCAATGCAAACTGGGTATTGGCAGAAACAAATAAAGGCAACCGCATGGAAGAGCAGTGGGATGGAAGGACAAAATCATCTGCTTATATTATTAACACAAAAACCGGGGAGAAAAAAACTATATTTAAAAATTTGTATGCTAATGCAGAGGCGTCACCTGCTGGTAAATTTGTGTATTGGTACAATCCTGTTCTAAAAAATTATTTTACTTACGAAGTGGCAACAGGCATTATCAGGAACGTAACAGAGAAAATAAAAGTGCCTTTGTATGATGAGGAAAATGATTTGCCAGATTTTGCGGAGCCTTATGGGGTGATGGGCTGGAGTAAAGGTGATAGCTCCTTTTTTGTTTATGATCGATATTTCCCCTGGAAGATTAGTCCTGTTATTGCTGTGGAACCGCAAACATTTCAACAGAGAAGTTATATTGAAAGCTATGAGGGAAAAGTAACCCATCGGTATATTAAAACAAATAAGGAAGAGCGCTTTATTGACGAAGACAAAGAACTCCCTCTCAGGTTATTTAATAATAAAACAAAAACGTCAGGATATGAATTGCGTAAACTAACTTTTTCTAAATATACAGTTGTAAATAAAAAAAATAAACAAGCGCTGCCTGCGACGATGTTGCCGTTATATTCTTTGTCTTATAACAATCTTATTAAAGCAAAAGACAGTTTAGCTTTTATTTTTACTAAAGAGTCATTTGAAACACCTGCAACACTTTACTACAGTTACAAAAATGGAATTGATATAACAGAAGATCCTCACCTTGAAACAAAAGACACTTCATTCTCAGATGCAAATTTTGGGGAACTTGCAATCCAACTTTCCGACATCAACCCACAACAAAAAGATTACAACTGGCTTACCGCCGAACTTTTCAAATGGAAAGCATACAATGGCAAAGAAGCAACCGGTATTGTTTACAAACCAGAGGACTTTAATCCAAAGAAAAAATATCCGCTTATCTGTTATTTCTACGAAAAATTATCAGATAATTTATACAATTACCAATCACCTGCCCCAACACCAAGCCGCTTAAACATTCCTTTCTTTGTTAGCCGTGGCTATATTGTGTTAGCGCCAGATATTGAATACAACGTCGGCCATCCCGGCAACAGTGCTTACAACTATGTAGCCAGTGGTGCAAGGGCATTGGTAAAGGCGGGCTTTGTTGACAGTACCAAAATTGGCATACAAGGACAAAGCTGGGGCGGCTACCAGGTGGCTTATCTTATTACCAGAACAAAACTATTTAAAGCTGCATGGGCAGGTGCGCCAGTTGCCAACATGACGAGTGCTTATGGTGGCATCAGGTGGGAGAGCGGCCTCAACCGGCAGTTTCAATATGAAAAGCAGCAAAGCCGCATTGGTGCCACACTTTGGGAAAAACCGCAACTCTATATTGAAAATTCACCACTCTTTCATTTAAACAAAGTACAAACGCCGCTTGTGATAATGCACAACGATGCTGATGGCGCTGTGCCGTGGTATCAGGGCATTGAATTATTTACTGCATTAAAAAGATTAGGCAAACCTGTATGGATGCTCAATTATAATAACGAAGCCCATAATCTTATTGAACGAAGAAACCGGAAAGACATACAAATAAGAGAGCAACAATTTTTTGACTGGCAACTAAAAGGGGAGAAGCCGCCTAAATGGCTTAGCGAAGGAGTGCCTGCAACTGAAAAGGGGAAAGATTGGGGACTGCAGGTTGATTAGTATAAAAAAGGGAACAGGGAGTTTAAACTCCCTGTCTTATTTTAAATTATCCCACTTTAAAATTTCCCTTACGAAAAATCCAAATTCAAGATTGCTATTCACTTTATTTGGATTGCAAACCATACAAAATACCATGTTTCAGCGGCTGTCAAAGGTTGTAATATCTTGATTAAAATAATGTTGAATTACAGGTACAAAGCTTCTCAATATCAATGGAAAAAACAATGGTGAAAACACCGATTTTTTCGGGTGAAAACACCGGGGCGTTTGTAGTATAATTTCTACAAATTTTGTAGAACAGTTATAGTTGGATTAGCTGGCTGGCGATGTTCAATTGGCTGAAAGCCGCTTGTAGCCTGTCGCAATGAGTATCTGTTATAAAAACCTGCCCATCGTTTTGCAGGCATACTAAATGGAGAAGGTGAGCCAATCGGTTGTCATCTAATTTTTCAAATACATCATCGAGCAGGAGCAAAGGGGCAAATCCTTTGTTTGATTTCAGGGTTTCAAACTCAGCTAGCTTTAGGGCAAACAGCAGGCTCTTTCGCTGTCCCTGCGATGCGGTGTTTTTAAATACCTGGCCATTTAGCTGTATGATAATATCATCTTTATGAATGCCGCCATTACTTCGCTGCAGTAAAAAGTCTTTTTGCCGCAGTTGTTCAAGCAAGCTATAAAAATCCATGTTGTTTAGCTGGCTTTCATATTGCAATTCCACAATTTCGTTACTCACAGCTATATCATTGTATATTTTTTTTACTGCCGGTATCAGCGCTATCGTTAGTGCCTTTCTTTTTTCATGAATGTACATTCCTGGTTTTACCAACTGTTCATCCACTGTTTCAAGCAATGGCCAGTCTGTGTTGCCCGTATCAGCAAAACGTTTTAATAAACTGTTTCGCTGCTGCAACACTTTATTGTAAGTGATAAGTTGCTGCAGGTATGCTGCGTCCGTTTGACTCAGTATAGTATCAATATACCTGCGCCTTTCTTCGCTGGTGCCTGTTATTAATTCCACATCATCGGGGGCTACCATTACCGCAGGAAACTTGCCAATGTGGGAAGAAAATTTTGTGTAGGCAACATCATCCAGGTAAAATTCTTTTTTACCCGTGCCCCTGTGTATGCATACTATCCTGTGCTGGCCTGCTTTTCCTTCAAGTCTGAAACCTTCTTTATCAAACTGCACATTTAGTGCATCAATTTTTGCAAAATAACTTTTGGTAAAGCAGAGATAATAAATGGCATCCAGCAAGTTTGTTTTTCCTGCGCCATTAAGGCCGCAAATCCCTACTACCCTTTCTGTAAAATTGAAAGTGCTTACATCGTAATTTTTAAACTGTGTAATGGTGATAGAAGAAAGAGGCGGCATGATGTGCAAGATAGCAGACTTGTGAGATTTATAAAAACCGGCGGCACTTCAAAAAGGCTTGCCAACCTTGTTAGAGTTTTAAATAAGGTTGGCAAGCCTCACCGTATTATATTCCTGTATAGTTGAACGGTGTTATGCTCCTTAATTCTTTTTTTACAGCCGCAGATACTTTTAATGTGTTGATAAAACTGTGAATGGCTTTTTTATCAATAGCATTTTTACCTCTTGTAAGTTCCTTTAATGCTTCATACGGTTTTGGATAATTTTCCCTTCTTAATACTGTTTGAATTGCTTCAGCCACAACAGCCCAGTTATTTTCTAAATCTTTATTGATAGCAACTTCATTCAATACCAGTTTTTCAATTCCTTTTTCAATTGATTTAATTGCAAGAATTGTATGAGCCACCGGCACACCAATATTTCTCAATACGGTTGAGTCTGTTAGGTCTCTTTGCAATCTTGATACAGGAAGCTTGGATGAAAAATGCTCCAGCAAAGCATTGGCTATACCGAGATTGCCTTCAGCATTTTCAAAATCAATAGGATTTACTTTATGCGGCATGGCGCTGCTGCCTATTTCGCCTTTCTTTGTTTTTTGTTTAAAATAATCCATGCTGATATACGTCCAGATATCACGACAAAAATCAATGAGTATGGTGTTGATGCGTTTGATAGCATCAAAATGTGCTGCTAAAGTATCGTAATGTTCTATTTGGGTTGTGTATTGCTGCCTATCGAGATTAAGCTTTGTTTCCACAAATTCATTGGCAAATTTTACCCAATTATATTTTGGGTAAGCCACGTTATGAGCATTAAAATTACCAGTGGCGCCACCAAACTTTGCAGCAAATGGAACGTAGCTAAACAGTTGAATTTGGTTTTCTATTCTTTCTACAAATACCATCATCTCTTTTCCAAGCTTTGTTGGAGAGGCTGGTTGCCCGTGTGTTTTGGCAAGCATAGGCACTGCTTTATATGCTTCGGCTATTTTATTAATAGAGGCCTGCAGATTTAAAATCGCAGGTAAGTATTCATGTTCTGTAGCATGTTTCCAGCTAAGCGGTACTGCGGTATTATTAATATCCTGCGATGTAAGCCCAAAATGTATCCATTCTTTTAAATGTGCAGCATTGCATTTATCCAAAGCAGTTTTTAAAAAATACTCTACTGCCTTTACATCATGGTTGGTGATTTTTTCAGTCTCTTTTATTTGTGCAGCATCATCAACAGAAAACTCGGCGGCTACTTTCAATAAATGTTCTTTTGCAACTGCCGGCAGCTTAAAAAATTTTTTCTCTGCCAGAAATAAAAAATACTCTACTTCCACAAGCACACGGTATTTAATAAGGGCATATTCACTAAAGTATTCATCAAGCTGATGAAGTTGTTTTCGGTATCGTCCGTCAACAGGGCCAATGGCAGTGAGTGCTGATAGTTCCATAATATATAGCAGAGGCCGCAAAGATAAAGGCTGTGTTTCAAAAGAGGCGAACCTTTGTGTAAAACTATCTCATGCCCATATCTTTGCGGTATGAATTTGATTACTCCCGGAGAGGAAGGCAATAAAGTAAGAATTGGCGCTGTAAGTTATCTCAATACAAAACCACTGGTTTACGGCCTTGAAAAAGGTATGATGAAAGATACGGTGGAACTGATCTATGATTATCCTGGCAAAATTGCCCAGTTGCTTTTAGATAATGGCATCGATGTTGGGCTAGTTCCTGTAGCCGTCATTCCTGAAATGAAGGAACATCATTTGGCGGCTGATTACTGCATAGCTGCCGATGGCCCGGTTGCCAGCGTTTGTTTATTTAGCGAAGTGCCAATACAAGATATCACTACGGTATTGCTGGATTATCAAAGCCGCACTTCGGTATTGCTGGTGCAGTACTTATTAAAAGAATACTGGCAATTAGCCCCGGTATTTAAAGAATCGGATGTTGATTTTATCAATGAAATAAAAGGGACCACTGCTGCAGTGGTAATTGGCGACAGGGCGTTTAAACAGCGAAAGGTTTCGCCATACATTTACGACCTTGGTGAAGCATGGAAAAAGCATACCGGCCTGCCTTTTGTTTTTGCAGCCTGGGTAAGCAACAAGGTATTGCCGCAACATTTTATTACAGCTTTTAATGCCGCCAACGAATTTGGTTTGCAAAGGCTTGATGAAGTGGTTGCCGAAAATCCTTACACCGATTTTGATCTAAAAAAATATTATACCCGGCATATCGAATACCGGCTGGATGATACAAAGCGTAAAGGCCTGCAAAAATTCCTTGCCTGGTGCAGGCATTTGAAAGAAAGCCGCCAGCCCAATGGGGTGATATAGTAATAACTCACATATTTTTTCGTTATCCATTCAGTTTTTACAGGGAATCTCTTCCTGTTTTAGCCATTTTATACCTGAAACTGAACAGGCCAATGAAAAAATTGCTGATAATTTTTTTTACCCTCACTGTGCATACCATGTACGGACAGGAGATGCCTGCCCAAAAACTGCTTGACATTTTTACTATACCAGCCGCAAAATTTGATGATTGGGCAAGCAGGAAAAGATTTCAATTTGCTTTTAATACAAAGAACGAGGACACATTAATTAAGCATTACAGCTTTAAATCTCCCATCAAAAAAGGAAAACTTGTTGATTCAATCCAGCGGAGGATACTTTGCAAGGAAAGCAAAGCCGATTTTAACCTGGTGTATCAAACCGCATCGGTTGAAGAGTTTAGTACTTTGATAAAGGAACTAAAATCAATCGGTTTTTATACCAATATGGAAGGCGAACCGGCAGCCAAAAAAATGCTTTACCAGTACAAAGATTTTATTGCAAAAACTTATACTGAAACAGAAGACAGCATTACTTTTTACTCACTTCTTTTTCATGAACAGGATTTTCCAGACCCTCAGGAAATAACGCATGCTGATGATCTTTTACACTTTCAGTCTCATGAATACCTGGTGCATTATTTTGGTGAGGAGAATGTAAAAAAGGATTTTTATTATTTTTCAGGTAATGAATTGGTAAACTGTTCTGTGCTGTTTGTAAACACTTCACGGCAGGCCGTTTTTATCTGGAGAGATGAGGTGAACAGGTGTGGTATTGATGATATTTTATTTGGCGGCCAGCAAAAACTAAGAAGTGCAATGAAGGGGGGTGAGTTTGTTGCAGAAAGTGACTGGCATTTTAAAAGCGGTGTACACCCCGGGATGAGTTTGTATGAATTGAGAGTATTGAATGGTGATGATATACAGTTTTATGGTGGTAATTCATTAAAGTCGGGTACTGTGATAACTGGCAATAAAGGAAAACTTGATTTTTATAAAGAAGAAATTATTTTAGGTTGTGTAAACTGCACCGATAAAAGCTTTACAACTGCTGAAACAATGAATGCAGATGAAGCATTGGCGGATGGAAAGATATTATTTGTACTTTCTGTAGTGCTGAATGCAGAAAAAAAGACAGATGAAAAACCGGCCCAGCCTTTTGTAAGTAAATAACTGCTGTCACTCCTCATGTTAATTTATGCTTGCCTGCCTGTAATTACACTCCGATAAATTACATTTGCACCCGTGCAGGAAACAACTAATTACACCAGTATTAAAACTACCAACTGGGGCAAGTCGCTTGAGAAACCACTGTTTAGGAAAAAACTCCTGGTGGGTGTGATAATGCTGGTTACTATCTTGCTGCTGCTTCCGTATTTCTTTGCATACATTGAAAACCGAAAAGGTGTAATACTAAATGACGTGGTGCTTAATCTTATAAAACCCTACGACGTTTCCATTCCTATTTTCATCGTTATCTGGTCCACCACATTGCTGTTTCTTATAAGAAGCTGTTACCAGCCACATATTTTTGTGAATGGGCTTTATTGCCTTAGTTTTCTTTGTGTAGTAAGAATGTTAACTATTTACCTGGTTGAGCTTGATCCGCCTGCAACACTTATAGTGATAAAAGATCCGCTTACAAGTATTACCTATGGCGGAAAGGATGTGTTTATGACAAAAGATCTTTTCTTTTCTGGCCACACTTCCAATATGCTCATGCTGGCATTGTGTTTCCATAATAAGAGTGATAAAGTAATTGGTTATATCGCTACAGTATTAGTAGGCATATTGGTTTTGGTGCAGCATGCCCACTACACAATTGATGTAGTGGCAGCTTTTATCATTACAGTATTTATTGTGAACTTTGGAAAAAAAGTGGCGGCACATTAGCGCCACCACTTTGTATGCATTATACTTTTTTCAACTTCCATTTCCCTTTTTTAAATAGCATAAATGCGGCAATACTGATAACTGTTTCTGAAACAGGAACTGCAATAAATACACCCATTGGCCCAAGCCCTGCCCATTTTGCCAATATATAAGCTAGTGGTATTTGAAAAAGCCAGAAACCGAACAGGTTTATAATTGTCGGCGTACGGGTATCGCCTGCACCATTAAAAGCATTTGCCATCACCATGCCAATGCCATAAAAAACATAACCGGCGCTTATTATTCTTGCTGCGTCAACAGCATAACCGGCTACTAATGGTTCTTTTGTGAAAAATGAAATTATCCATGGTGTAAATATGATTATCAACAGCGACACAGATAACATGAATAATGCGTTGTACTTAGCCGTTTTTAATACGGATTCTTCGGCACGCTGCGGCTGCAACGCACCAAGGTTTTGCCCCACCAAGGTTGCGGCAGCATTGCTTAATCCCCAGGCAGGCAAAAGAAAAAACATTACAATCCTGATAGCAATCTGGTAACCTGCGGTAGCATCGCTATGTCCTGTTTGTGCAACTAATCTTGCCAATACTATCCAACTCCCTGAAGCAATCAAAAACTGCAGCGTAGCATGCCAGGCAATGTCAATAATTGATTTAATAATACCCCAATCGGGTTTTAAATGCTTTACAGCAAACTTTACCAATCGTTTGCCATCAAACAAATGATACAGCTGATATAATACGCCGATGCCACGGCCAATAGTGGTAGCCATAGCAGCGCCTGTAACACCAAAGGCAGGTATTGGCCCAAGCCCACGAATAAAAATGGGGCAAAGTATTATGTTGCAAATATTAGCAAGCCACAAACTTTTCATGGCCATCATTGCATCACCAGCGCCACGAAAAATACCGTTGAGCAAAAACAACAGCATAATAACAAGGCTGCCTGCCATGATAATTCTTGTATAATTGATACCGGATGAAATAGTTTCAGGTTCAGCGCCCATCCAGCGCAACAGTTCGCCTGCAAAAACAAAACCTGCAATACTTATAGCCGCTGTAAGCCCCAATGCTATCAGCATGGCCTGCATACCAGCTTTAGAAGCAGCATCAGGATTTTTTTCACCAACACGCCTGGCCACCAAAGCAGTGGCAGCCATGCTAATACCTATGGCAAGCGAATACACAATAGTAATGGTTGATTCTGTAAGCCCTACTACAGAGGTAGCATGCTTACCAATATGGCTTACAAAGTAAATATCAACCACGGCAAATACACTTTCCATACACATTTCAAGTACCATTGGTATTGCAAGCAGTACTACAGCCCGGCGTATGCTGCCTGTGGTATAATCCTGTATTTCGCCTTTTAATGATTGTCTTATGAGAGAGAAAAAATGGTTAATACGTAATGATATTGTACTGGAATTATTCTGCATGAAATTCTTTTTTAAGTTTTTAAAATGATATATAGTGCTGCACTGATGCAGCATTAAACTTTTTTAAGGTGCTGGCAACTTGTGTGGAAGCCGCCTTATCAGAATTTCATATTCGTAAAATTGAAGAATACAAAGATTGGGAAAAAATAGTGATGGAGTAAAATTTTATTTAAAGCGTAACCATTTCTTTGTTCTTAGCCACTGTATTTTATATTTGTGCTTATGATAAAATTATTTGTTGGTGTAACAGTATTGGTGATTTTATTTTCATCATGCAGAAAACAACAATTGCTTACTGAAAAAGAAGTAATTGATGTAATAAATCGATTTGATGAAGGCTGGCGTACAAAAAACCTTACTAAAGTGGATTCGGTGCTGGCACCAGCTTATATTTATTTTACACAATCAGGTGGTGTTTTTGGCAGGGATGGTGTGGTACAAACCGCCGGCTCAGATGAATACAAACTTGATTCAGTAAGCCGGAATATTATTACTGTGAAATTGTACGAAAACACTGCGGTGGTGAGCACACGCTGGCATGGCAGGGGAGTGTACAGGGGAATGCCATTTGATGAAGACCAGCGCTGCAGCGTTATCATTGTAAAAAATAAAAATAAGACCGAAATATTATCTGAACACTGCACACCCATTAAAACTACACTTAACTTTCACTAACAGTTATTAAAACTTCATTAACCAAGGCTTAATGCTACAGCCATATTGGCTATATTTGTCGTTTGTAATTAGCATGAAGAATTTTTTACTCAGCATACTGCTTATTGTTTGTGGTAATAATGTATTTGGGCAAAACATCCACTTTCTTTTTGGAGGAGGTCTTATGAATTACCAGGGCGATTTGCAGGCAAAGCGTTTTACTTTTAAACAGGCGCATCCTTACGGAAGTTTTGGAGTGTATTATGAGTTGACAGAAAAACTTTTTCTAAGGGTAGCTGCCGTGGCAGGTAAAGTAAGTGCTAATGATAAGTTTAGCCCCACCAATCAAACCCGTAACCTTAGTTTCAGCAGCCAGATACTGGAATTTCATGTGGGAGCTGAATATGATCTTATCAATTCTTACGAACACAGGGTTTCTCCTTACTTGTTTGCAGCGTTGGCAGGTTATCATTTTAGTCCTTATACTTTTGACACCAGCAATAAAAAAACTTTTCTACAACCATTGGGTACAGAAGGCCAGGGTTTTTATGCTGGAAGAAAAAAATACGGACTTACACAACTGGCAATTCCCTTTGGAGGAGGACTAAAGTTTGGCTTAACTGATAATATTCACATAAGAATTGAAGCAGCATTAAGGGTACTGTTGACGGATTATTTAGATGATGTAAGCAGTACTTATGCGGATGAAAATGACTTGCTGATAAACAATGGTGCAAAAGCTGCTGAACTGGCATTCAGGAGCGACGAAATAAACCCTGCTTTAACACCGGTGCCGGGCGGCATAAGAGGTAACCCTAAGAGCAAGGATTTTTATTATACAACAGGGATTTCAGTAAGCTTCAGGCTTAATAGTGGCGACGGTGGACGTAAGCCCGGCAAAAGTAAGCTTGGTTGCCCTGTTAATGTGTATTGATAATATTTTTAACCAATACTCCTGTTTGTTGTTTTACATAGATAAAACATTACTACATGGCTTATCACTCTCTTGAATCCTGTTTGATAGATTTGGAAAAAAACGGCCAGTTGGTACGTATTACAGAAGAAACAGATCCATATCTTGAAATGGCAGCAATACACTTACGTGTGCACCAGGCAAGAGGGCCGGCTTTGTTATTTGAAAATGTGAAAGGCAGCCGTTTTAGAGCCGCATCAAATATTTTTGGCACGCTTGAAAGAAGCAAATTTATTTTTCGGGATACGTTGGCGCAGGTGCAGCGCTTAATTGAATTAAAGAATGATCCTGTTAAAGCAATTAAATCGCCGCTTAAAAATTTTTCCGCAGGGCTTTCAGCATTAAAAGCATTACCATTAAAAAATCCATTTAGCAGGCCGGTATTATTTCAACATTTACAAATACAGGATATTCCGCAAATATATCACTGGCCCATGGATGGTGGTGCCTTTGTAACATTGCCACAGGTTTATACTGAGGATATTGACAAGCCTGGCATTATGAATGCCAATTTGGGAATGTACCGCATCCAGTTAAGTGGTAATGATTATGACTTAAATAAAGAGGCTGGTCTACACTACCAGTTGCACAGGGGAATCGGGGTACATCAAACCAAGGCTAACAGAAAAGGAGAGCCGCTTAAAGTAAGCGTATTTGTTGGTGGGCCTCCTTCGCATTCTGTTGCGGCGGTGATGCCTTTGCCCGAAGGTATTAGCGAAATGACATTTGCAGGCGTGTTGGGCGGCAGGCGGTTTCGGTATATATATCAAAATGATTTTTGTATAAGTACTGATGCCGACTTTGTAATTACCGGCGAAGTTTATCCCAATGAAAATAAACCTGAAGGCCCTTTTGGAGATCACCTCGGATATTACAGTTTGCAGCATATATTTCCTGTAATGAAAGTGAGGACAGTATATGCAAAGAAAAATGCCATTTGGCCTTTTACAGTAGTCGGAAGGCCACCGCAGGAAGATACCAGCTTTGGACAATTGATACATGAACTAACCGGTAGTGCTTTACAGGCAGAAATACCTGGGCTTAAAGAAGTACATGCAGTGGATGCAGCAGGCGTACACCCTTTATTGCTTGCTATTGGCAGCGAACGTTATACACCTTATGCACCCACTAAACAACCAGCAGAACTTTTAACTATTGCTAATCATATTTTGGGTACGGGCCAGCTTAGCCTTGCAAAATTTTTATTTATTACTGCGGATGATGAAAACAAAATCAGTACATACAATGTACAGTCATACCTGGAGTATTTATTGGAAAGAATTGATTTGTCAAGAGACGTTCACTTTTATACAAACACAACCATCGATACATTAGATTATTCAGGTACATCAATCAACAACGGCAGCAAAGTAGTATTTGCAGCTTATGGCGATAAGAAAAGAATACTTGTAAAAGAAATGCCTGTCGGAATGAATGAACTGCATGGTTTTTCAAACCCTAATTTGGCAATGCCGGGAGTGGTGGTTATGCAAGGCAAATCATTTACAGATTACACCACTGCTGTAAAAGAAATGTATAGCTTGAACGAACAATTAAAAACGAAAGACTTACATGGCATTGCATTTATAGTGATTGCAGACGATGCTTCTTTTACAGCCGGTAGTCTAAATAATTTTCTATGGGTTAGCTTTACAAGATGCAACCCATCACACGACATATACGGGATAAACAGCTTTACTGAAAATAAACACTGGGGCTGTCATGGCCCTCTGATTATCGATGCTAGGATAAAACCTCATCATGCACCAGCATTAGAGCTTGACAATGCAATTGAAAAAAAGATAAACAGGCTGTTTGAAAAAGGCGGCAGTTTATATAAAATGATAAACGAATGAGAAAACATCATTTTCAAAATATGTCCATACGACAAAGTTTTTTGCTTGTAATGCTGATTGGTATGTTGCTATCATGCAAGGCTCAGCCCAAACAGCAAACTCTTATTAGTAATGCAGATGATAACAGCCTGCTTTGGGAAGTAAGTGGAAATGGACTTAAACAAAATACATATTTATTCGGCACTTTTCACTTAATGTGCCGGAGTGATATCAATATCAGCAACCAATTAAAAGCTGCAGTTAAAAATTCGGATGCAGTATATATGGAGATGGATATGGATGATCCATCTGTAATAATGGGCGGTTTGCTTATGATGAACATGAAAGACGGTAAAAAGCTTAAAGACTTATATACTGCAGAAGAATATAAAAAGCTAAGCAGTTTTTTCAACGATAGTCTTAAAATGTCATTAGGTTTTGTAGAAAGATCTAAGCCTTATTTTCTAATGGCTATGTTGTACCCCAAAATGATGCCGTGCAAATCGGTGAGTGGAGTGGAAGAAGTATTGATGAAATTGGTCAGGACCGAACAGAAAGAAATAAAAGGGCTTGAGACTATTCAATTCCAGGCATCTGTCTTCGACAGCATACCATATGAGGAACAGGCAAAAGAATTATTAACCGGTATCGATAGCATCCGAGCTTATGCAAAATACTTTGACACGATGGTGCAGGTGTACAAAAGTCAGCAATTAGGTACGATGGAAATATTGCTGAACAAAAGTGAGTTTGGAATGCAGGAGCATCAGGATTTATTATTGAATAAGAGAAATAGAAACTGGGTGCAGCAATTGCACGCGAACTTTCGATCGCGTCCACTCGCGC
>CAZBTD010000024.1:23873-36615 GCA_964494815.1 uncultured Ferruginibacter sp.
TGGGTGCAGCAATTAAAAATAATTATGCCAAAGCAACCGGTATTTGTGGCGGTAGGGGCGGGCCATTTGCTGGGGTATAATGGCCTTATCGCATTACTGAAGAAAGAAGGATATAAACTAAGGCCACTGTTGAATAAATAAGCCTAAATGCTTAATTTACAAGGATATAGTTTTGTTGTTTCCTATTTTAGTATTACTGTTTATGGCAAATACTTCTGATTATTTTGCCTGAATTTTTATTTTCTGCAGGAAATATTGTTATTTTTGCAAACTTTTAAATCATATTCATAAGTATGGAAGTATTAGCACCCTCGTTATCAGTTGTTGAAAAAGTTGAACTGAAAGACGAGAAAAACCTGTTGATACAGGGATTGCCCTCCACTATTGAAAAGCAGTTTGCAAAACTCTCATTTTCCAAGAACGTAACACCGCTGTTAAAAATCAGGAAAATTGATTTTGCACTCGTGTTTGCTGTCAATCACAACCAGCTAAAGGACATTTTAAAAGACGTGGTGCCTGCACTTGCAGACGGTGCCAAATTATGGATTGCTTATCCAAAACTGTCCAGCAAAATTGTGAGCGACCTTTCAAGGGATTGCAATTGGGAATGTATCACAGCCCATGGATTAGAATCTATGAGGCTTATCGCATTAGACAATGTGTGGTGTGCCGCACAGTTCAAAAAAGCAGAAAACAGGATCAAAAAGATCAAGAAGGTTTCTGCAGCACAATTACAGTAATTTATTTCACCCTATTTTCAGAAGCTGGTAAGCTGATTTTTTTAGCGAGCCAGCTTTTTTCTATTGGTACCTGCCAGCTTTCAACCAGTTCTTTTTTTGTAAGTACAGTGTTATTGAAGTAGATGGTACTGGCTCCTATAAAGCTATTATCAATGGCATATTGCAACTGGGAGAGAGGGAGCAGTTGCACTTTGTCTTTTACCAGGAATGCAAGGTTAAGCCTGTCAAACATTTTTACATTAAACAGCTGCTCCATTGTTTTTATCACTCTTACACTGCTATCGGTACTACAGCCGCTTACGCCAGAGGCGGTTTCATCAGCCATGATAATGATAAACTGGCCATAGAATAAATTAGCATAGCCTTTTACGGGTGTGCCATGGCTTTGCCATCCTTCCACAAATTCTTCCAGCATTTTTTCTATTTCAAATGCTTCGCCGAGAGAAAATAAACGGCTGCTTTGATACACCCACACCCGGGAGTTATCATCAAAACCAGGTGGGATAAATTCTGTCAGGTCGATTTTCATATGGTAAAAGTAAAAAAGGTTTTTATGATAAAGAAGCAGCGACTATTTCTGCAATATCAAGCACTTTCACATCGTCCTCTTTATTGCTGTTTTTTACCCCGTCAGTCATCATCGTATTACAAAACGGACAAGCCGCTGCAATAACATTAGCGCCAGTTGCCAGGGCTTCGGTTGTTCTTTCCAGGTTAATTCTTGTAGCACCATTTTCTTCCTCTTTAAACATTTGTGCACCGCCAGCGCCACAGCACAACCCATTGGTACGGCAACGTTTCATTTCCACCAACGATGCATCCAGCGCTTCTAGCACTTTTCTTGGCGCTTCATAAATATTGTTTGCCCTGCCGAGATAACAACTGTCGTGATAAGTTATTTTCTTTCCTTTAAAGCTGTTGCCATCACTCATTTTTATTTTTCCTTGATCAATCAGTTGCTGCAAAAACGTAGCATGGTGTATTACTTCATAGTTTCCGCCCAGCTCAGGATATTCATTTTTTAAAGTATTAAAACAGTGAGGGCAGGCAGTAACAATTTTTTTCACTTCATACCCATTAAGTATGCTGATATTTTGATAGGCCATCATCTGGAACATAAATTCGTTACCAGCCCGGCGTGCCGGGTCGCCGGTACACATTTCCTCTTTACCAAGTACAGCATACTTTATTCCAATTTTATCAAGAATAGTGACAAATGCTTTGGTGATTTTTTGTGCCCGCTGGTCGAAGCTACCGGCACAGCCTACCCAAAATAATACTTCCGGTTTTTCACCTGCAGCCATCATTTCGGCCATTGTTGGTACATGCATATCATTTGCTGTTTAGGCAAATGTAGCAAGATGTTTTTATTGTATTGAATGAAAGGGCTATTTCAATCCAACTGGTACAAATTTTCGTTCATTGTATTGGCCCGGCGGCAATTAACAGCTTATTAATCTGATGATAAAACCGGTCATAACATTGTTTAACCTTTCACTTTAACTATTCAAAACAAAAAAAGCACTATTTTGCCACCCGGATGTAAACCCCATTGTCCCAGCACTAATGAAAGTAACCATTATAACAGTAACCTATAATTCCGAAAAATATTTACGGGATTGTATTGAGTCTGTTATAAACCAGGGTTACCCCAATATTGAGCATATCGTTATTGATGGCGTATCCACCGACAGCACTGTATCCATTATAAAAGAATACGAACATAAAATTGCCAAATGGGTGTCTGAAAAAGATAATGGTATGTATGATGCCATTAACAAAGGCATGATGATGGCTACCGGTGATGTGATTGGGATTTTAAACAGCGATGATGTGCTGGCTTCAAAAGATGTGGTAGCGGCTATAGCAAAGTGCTTTCATGAAAACCAGGTGGATTCATTATATGGCGACCTTGTATATGTGGACAGGAACAATACAAGAAAAGTATTACGTTACTGGAAAGGCGTGCCATACAAGCGCTACCGTTTTCATTATGGCTGGATGCCAGCACACCCTACTTTTTATTTCCGTCGTGATTTACTGAAAGAGCTTGGTGGCTACGAATCGCATTATTTTACGGCTGCTGATTATGAATTTATGGCCAGGTACCTTTACCGCTTTCGCATCAGTGCTAAATACCTGCCTATGCTGATTGTAAAAATGAGGGTGGGGGGACAGAGCAACCGGAACATCGGCAGCAGGCTGAGAGCCAACCGCAGGGATTACCTTGCCATGAAGATTAATGATATACCTTTTCCGCATATAGCTTCCATACTAAAACCATTGATTAAGCTGCGGCAGTATTACTATACTCTCTTTCAAAAAATGGTGGATTGAAAAAAATATTATTGTACTTTTAGCATCCTCATGTTTAGTTTTTTTAAAAAGAAATCCAATTCATCCTTTGCCGGCCCATTGTTGCTGCCGGTAAATACAGATTTACATTCTCATATACTCCCTGGTATTGATGACGGCTCACCTGATATAGAAACATCGCTGCGCCTTGTAAGAGGCCTTTATGACCTTGGCATACGAAAAACCATTGCCACACCGCATATTATTGCTGATATGTTTCGCAATACACCCGAAACAATTAATGCAGCGCTGGCTGAATTAAAAAAAGCAGTGGCAAAAGAGGGCATCAATATTGAAATAAGCGCCGCTGCGGAGTATATGCTGGATGATTATTTTTTAAAATTGGTTCGTACTGAAAAAACTTTGCTTACGATACACAAGAATATTGTACTTACTGAACAATCTTATGCCACGCCTACCGGCAACCTTAATGAAATTTCATTTGAACTGATTGGCGCCGGCTACCGCCCCATAATGGCACACCCTGAGCGGTATGCATTTTACCATAACAAGTATGAAGAATATACTCATTTAAAAGACATGGGTTTTCTGTTGCAGGTAAACCTGCTCTCCCTTACCGGCTATTATGGAAAGCCAGTAGCCCGTGCTGCCCGCTATTTATTCGAAAGGGAAATGGTTGATTTTGTAGGCACCGACCTGCATCATGATCGCCATATGGATATGCTGCGCCATCCTGAAAGCATAAGGATATTTAATGAAGTAATTGGTGATAAGAAGTTTAATGATTTTGCGATGTGGTAATATCCCCATCTTAAAACAACCACCTTACAAAAGCCTCCATTGCTGCATATTGTGTCATCCCTAACTGGGCATACAATTTTGCTGTATTGGCATTGCGTTCTTCGGCACGCTGCCAAAATTCTCTTGCATCACTACCCTGAAAAGGAACAGTATCTTTTTGGCTTTGATGTATGAAAATACCATTGCGTTTTTTCACCACCTGGTCGGGACTCATAGGTACTGCCATTTCTATTTCGGTGATATCCCATTCCTGCCAGGCGCCTTTGTACAGCCACAGCCAGCAGTTATTAATCCAGCTTTCGGCTTTCAGCTTTTGACTTTCAGCCTTTATTCTTTTCAATGCTTCAATCACCACATCAAAACAAACCTTGTGTGTGCCATGCGGATCAGCAAAATCACCAGCACAAAATATTTGGTGCGGCTGTATTTTGGTTAGCAACTCCACTGTGTTTTGTACATCCGCTTCACTCATCGGGTTCTTTTCAATAGTGCCAGTTTCATAAAAAGGTAAATTTTGAAAATGTATTTGTGTATCTGTGAGCCCTACATAGCGACAGGTGGCGCTGGCCTCACATCTTCTTATCAATCCTTTAATAGATCTTATTTCAGCGGTGTCTTTATCAGTTGTTTTTTTTGTTTGTAAAAAAGAACGGGCTTCAGCCAGTATCTTCCTGCTTTTGGTGTCATCAATGTCAAACATATTTTCAAAGCCTACTGCAAAGTCGAGAAACCTTGTTACAAACTCATCCGTAACTGCAATATTGCCACTTGTTTGATATGCCACATGCACTTCATGCCCCTGGTCATGCAGCCGCATAAATGTGCCGCCCATGCTTATAATATCATCATCGGGATGAGGGGAGAAGATGATACATTTTTTTGGATAGGGTTCATGCCGCTCAGGATGTGTATTGCGGCGCTCTGTTGTTTTGCCGCCAGGCCAGCCTGTAATACTGTCTCTCAATAAATAAAAAACCTGCAGATTTATTTCGTAGGCATCTCCTTTCTCCACTACTAAATCGCTAAGACCATTGTCATTATAATCATGATTGGTAAGGCTGAGTACAGGCTTTTTTAATTTTAAAGCCAAATCAACAACAGCGCTTTTCATCATTTTATCTGTCCATACACACTCGCCAGTAAGCCAGGGCCGCTTAAATCTTGTGAGTTCGCCGGCTGCTGTTTTATCAATTACAAAAGTACAGTCATCGTGGTTTTGCAACAGCGATGCCGGCACTTCTTCTGTATCATCCATCTCTGTTGCCTGCTGTATCACTGGCGCTTTTGTATGGCCCCAGCCCATTAAAATAATCTTTTTTGATTTCATGATGGTACTGATGCCCATGGTGATTGCCATACGGGGAACTTCACTCATATTACCAAACTCATAACTGTTGGCAAGACGTGTGCTGTTATCAAGTGTTGTCAATCTTGTTTTGGTATAGATGCCGCTTCCGGGTTCATTAAAACCAATATGCCCGTTTATACCAATACCCAAAATCTGCAGGTCGAGACCACCGGCTTCCTCAATTTGTTTTTCATAATTGATACAATGTTCTTTCACTTTGTCTTTTGCAATCATGCCATCAGGCAAATGATAATTGTTTGGATCAATATCTGTTTGCTCAAATAAATTCTTCCGCATGAAATAGTGATAACTCTGCAACGCATCTTTATCCATGGGATAGTATTGGTCAAGATTAAAAGTGATTACATTTTTAAAACTAAGGCTTTCTTCTTTGTGCATACGTACCAACTCGGCATACAATGTTTTGGGAGAAGAGCCGGTGGCCAAACCAATCACACATTTTTTTCCTGCCGTTTCTTTTTCTTTTATTAATGAGGCAATTAGCTGTGCCACATACACAGAACCTTCTGCAGGTGTGTCAAATATTTTTACGGGTATTTTTTCTAATGAATCGGTGAGATCGATTTTGTGCGGCATGGCAGCAAGTTTTTATAAAGATAAAAAGTCTGAACGGGGATTTGGGTGGATTTTTTGTTTTGACTGAATTGTGCTTTAAAAAAATATTTATTTTCAATCCCTTCAAATTCTCGTTCAGGAAATTACTCCACTTCAATTTCATCTACAAATAGCCATGCAGGATTGCCACTGCCACTATTACCCTGTGGTATAGTGCCCCAGTTTTTGATAAACACTTTTAGGTAACGGCAGTTTGCAGCAGCAAAACCAATGGTCATTGTTCCTTTTGCATTTTCTTTTTTAATGTATTCGGTTGATGAACCAACAGAAATAAAATTGTTGCCATCATTTGATACAAACACTTCCACAGATGCAGGCTGCCATATCCAATCACCTGTTTGATGAAGTGCATGAACAATTACTTTGCTGATGTTTTCTGTTTTGCCAAGGTCAATAACTGCTTCGCAATTTTTTCCATTAAAGCCAAGGAATTCTGATGACTTGGAAAGTCCTGCTGTATTTTGTACGCCGTTTACTAAAGTGAATGCGCCATCGCCGGGATACTTAGCATCGGCAGGAGTGGAGAGCGTTATTTTTTTACCGGTGGCTTTGTTGAAGAAAAAATTCAAATCAGCTTTAAACAAAAATTCAAATGGAGTTGCGTATACCATTCCCCATTTTTCGCCTTGACCGTTTTCAAGCATCTTTCCAAGCACTCTTAATCCATAAGTGCCGCTTTTATTTATTAAACTAAATACTGAGTCGGAATAAAGCGAATAATTACTTGCTGTTTTATTTCCAAAATAGAATTTTGAAATTTCTTTTTTGCTTTTCACTTTTACATATACACCTTGATTCATCAGTGTTGGCAATATTGTAATTTCGGGTTCATAAAAAGCCTTACTGTAATTGATCTTCTCCTTATCCAATCTCTCCATTATTACCGGCAACCTCCTCTCAAAATCTTTCCAATCTCTTTTCTCTTTTGGTGTCCATACAGCTTCTGCCAGCGCCGCCATTCTTGGGAAAATTGAATACTCTAATTTTGATTTGCCGTCAATGTATTCACTCCACACATTTCCCTGTGCCCCCAATACATATTTACCTTCTTCTTCAGTTAATTCTTTTGGTATAGGTTCGTAATTATAAACAGCTTCCAGGGGATTGTAACCACCTTGCGTTACTGAATCCTCATTTTTTGTTTGCGAATGGTTCAGGTACAAAGGATATTCTGGTGTCATTATCACATCATGATGTTGCTTTGCTGCTGCAATGCCACCAGCTTCACCACGCCAACTCATTACTGTGGCATTAGGCGCTAGTCCTCCTTCTAATATTTCATCCCAGCCAATAATTTTTTTGCCTTTGCTGTTGATATATTTTTCAATCCGCTGAATAAAATAGCTTTGTAGTTCATGTTCATCTTTCAATCCTTTTTCTTTCATCAGTTGCTGGCAAAAGGGTGATCGCTTCCAGGCATCTTTGGGGCATTCGTCGCCGCCAATATGTATGTATTGCGAAGGGAATAGTTCTATCACTTCATCTAATACATCTTCCAAAAACTTAAAAGTGTATTCACTGGGGCAAAACACATCTTCAAACACCCCCCATGTTTGCTGCACCTGTTTGCCTTTTGCAGGGCCTGCCCAAACACATTCTGCCGGGTATTTTGTGTCTTCATCAGGGAAACAGCTTAGCCCTGGATAGGCTGCAATGGCAGCAGAAGAATGCCCCGGTAATTCTATTTCGGGGATAACAGTGATGTACCTGTCGGCTGCATACTTCACTACTTCTTTTATTTGCTCTTGTGTATAATAGCCGCCATATCGCAGGCTGTCGTTACCAGTTCCGGGGTAGCTGCCAATGATAGTTCCATTGCGCCAGCCACCCACTTCTGTAAGCTTTGGATATTTTTTTATTTCAATACGCCAGCCCTGGTCTTCTGTTAAGTGCCAGTGAAAAGTATTGAACTTGTACATAGCTAAATAATCAATGTATTGCTTTACCAATTCAACCGGCATAAAGTGCCGGCCAACATCAAGGTGCATACCACGATAGTTGAAACGGGGGTAATCTTTAATCGATAATTGGGGGATTGATAATTGATATTTTTTTTGATTGCTTGCTTTATTTGGCGTTGGTAAAAGTTGGATGAGTGTTTGAATACCGTAAAACAAACCTCTGTTATAATAGCTAACTACTGAGATATTATTTTTTTCAACAAGTAGTTTATAAGAGTCCTTTTGTTTGACCTCAAAAGGCGTAAAGCTTAGTTCAATACAGTTTCCGCTATCTCTTTCTTTCCAGTTTTCCGTTATTGGCAGTTTAAATCCATACTTCAATTCAATAAATTTATTCAAGTAGTCTGCATAGTGCTTTACTGCAATACTGTTATGACCCAAATAAATTTTTGTCTTTTTTGAAAGAATAAATCTGGTGTTTCCTTTTTCAAATTTTATCTCTGCCGGTCTTGGCACCACATTCATCTCTTTCTGCCCAAAAACAAAATAACCATTAAACAATAAAACAATTACAGCAATTAAATTCTTCATCGTTACTTATTTTAATATTGGCAATACAATACTGCTTGCGTTTACAGCATCGTGATATATTTTGATAGTCGTTTTTTTATAATCTTTTTCTGTTGCTTGTGGTATGGTCATAAACTGTTGTGGGTTCCTGTCAACCAAATGGAACCAACAGCTTTTTACCTGCACCAATATCTTAATCCCTTTATTAAATAAATGCGCCACAAAGTTTAAATCAAATTTCACCTTTTCGGTTTTGCCCGGTGTAAATGGCGCAGGCTTTTCAAAACTATTCCTGAATTTTCCTCTCATTACCTCTGCCCTTACAAGGCGTTGCATGTTGGCCATTACAGTTCCTCTTGGGGCGTCCTTTGGTGTTACGGCACTATCGGGCAATACATCTATCAGTTTTACAATAAAATCTGCATCAGTGCCGGTAGTACTTACCAAGAGGTCTGCAGTAATGCGGCCGGCTAAAGTAATATCATCTTCCAGCACATCGGTTTCAAATACCAGCACATCAGGCCTTGTGGCAGCAAAGCGCTGGTCTTCCACCATATATTCATTATTGCGCCTGCCAAAAATACCGTTGGTATAAGGCACGGGTTTATTGGGGTCGCTTATATATTCTGAAAAACTTTTTTTATCAGCAGGCTTTTGCAGGCTCAAATTTCCACCGGCAGCAAAATAGTAAGTTGTTTTTTTGCTGTTGACAGGTGGCCATGTGGCATAATTTTTCCATTGGTTACTGCCTGTTTCAAACATAGTAGCTTCTGCTGCATTAAAATTGCCTTTGTCTTTTAAATAAAAATTAAAGAAGCTTGTTTCTAATGAATCCTGGAAATACTTTGATGTATTGCTGCCAAAACTGAGAGTGCCAAATTTTGTCCAGCTATCCGAACCCCATGCGCCATGTGTCCATGGGCCCATTACAATACGGTTTGTATTTTCGGGGCTTTGCTTTTCTATGGCTTCATAAGTGTGCAGGGCACCAAATAAATCCTCTGCGTCAAACCAGCCACCAACAACCAATACAGGGATGTTTATATTTTTTAAATGTTGCCTTATATTCCTTGCTTTCCAGTAAGCATCATAAGTATCATGTTCAATATATTCATTCCATATCCTGCTGTGGTTATTAAAATAATTTTTACCGTTGGTGTTTTTAATCGTTCCCATTTTCAAGAAGAACTGGTACATGTCTCTTGCCTTTGTATTAAAAAGCACACTTCCGTAATTTTTTACAGGCACATCACTTTCTTTACCAAAGTAATTCATGAAGTCAAAATTATCCAGCAGGAAAAAAGCGCCATTATGATTGGCATCGTCACCAATAAATTCATCTGTTACTGGTGCCTGTGGGCTCACTGCTTTAATGGCCGGGTGTGCGCCGGGCAGGCAGGCGGTAGCATAAAAGCCTGGATAAGAAATACCATATAGCCCAACACGGCCATTATTGTTCTTAATATTTTTAAGCAGCCAGTCAATGGTATCGTAAGTATCGCTGCTTTCGTCCACATCTTTATTGTTTTTTTTATCAACTATGTAAGGTGTTACTTCCAGGTTTTTTCCTTCGCTCATATAGCGGCCACGTACATCCTGCACTACCAATATATAGCCTTCCTTCAGCAAATCACCGTTGGGTGCTGGCTCAGGATTATAATTGTTGCTGCCGTATGGAGCGGCAGAGTAGGGAGTACGCTCCATCAGGATTGGATATTGCAAGGAATCATTTTTTGGGCTATAGATAACCGTGTACAGCTTTATGCCATCTCTCATGGCAATAACGGTATCGGTTTTGTTGTAATGATCTTTTATCCGGTAGGTATCTTTTTCCTGTGCAGTAATATGGATTGATAAGAATAAAACAAGGGCAAGGCAGTTAATTTTTTTCATCCTCTCTTTTTGGTATAAATTTAGGCAATTCAAATAATTAACCATGCAGGATAACAAACAGCTTATTGAGAAATTTTATGCTGCCTTTCAGCAAAGGGATTATAAAACCATGAACAGTTGCTACAGCAATGATATTGTTTTTTTTGATCCGGCTTTTGATTTGCTTAGTGGAGATGAAGTTAAATATATGTGGGAGATGCTATGCACCAATGCAAGAGATTTTACTTTGTCGTTTGATAATATAACTGCACTTGATGAAGAATACTACACCTGCAACTGGGTGGCCACTTACACATTTTCAAAAACGGGCAGAAAAGTGGTGAATGTAATTAAAGCACACATGCGTATTAAGGATGGAAAAATTGTTGAACACAGTGATGCTTTCAGCCTGCATAAATGGAGCAGCCAGGCACTTGGCTTTATGGGCCAGTTGTTTGGATGGAATTCTTTTTTTCAGCGAAAGATAAAAAACCAGGCAAGGAGAAACCTTTTGAAATTTATTGAATCTAAAAAGAGTTAGGGTTTGTAAAATAAAAAAGGATTTGTATTTTACCTGCTACTCATTTTTTATCACTGTTAAAAACCACACTTGCTTATGAACTCAGAAACACTTCACAATGTACACTGGATTGGTGCCCTGCTTGGCGGCCTTGCTTATTTTATGTTAGGCGCTTTATGGTATTCAAAAGTTTTATTTGCCTCTAAATGGATTGAATACTGCAAAATTGACGTGAATGATCCCAACATGAAAAAAGGAGTGGCAGGAATTTTTCTTACTTCATTTGTACTAATGATTATTACAAGCATTTTTATTGCAGTGCTTGCGTATAAAATGCAAACTGATGGTGCATTAAATGGCGCTAAGCTTGGTTTATTCACAGGGCTTGGCTTTGGCTGCACCGCCCTCTCTATTTCTTACCTGTATGAGAAAAGGCCATTTGGTTTGCACTTAATAAATGGAGGCTACACTGTTGTGGGCAGCATCGTTGCCGGTATTATTATTTGCAGCATGAATTCATAGCAGAGCTTATTCAACCCAGGGTAAATCAACTTTCTTTTTATTAATAATGCAACGCACTTTTAAATGTGCGTTGTTTTTTTGTGCTATGACATTTACTGATTCGATATTGGATATTCCGTTTTGAATTGCCTGCGGAAAATATTTAACTAACTCTGGCGGTATTTTTGAAAAAAGAAGATTGAAAAACAAAATAGCCTCTGTTGTTTTATTTTTTGGTGGTGCAGAATAGTTGTGTGGAGAAACGGTAACCAGTTCCGGGAGAAAGTTGCAGTATGATTTTACAAAAGGAACAAGTGTAAAAAGTTTCCCTTCATCTGTTTGTTCCAGCTTACCATTTGCATTCCAGAAATTATATACCTTATCAGCATCTTTGCCGGCAATGGTAAAATGATAAGCTGGTTCCAGTAAGGTGTCCGCAATTTTCTTTTCAACAGGATTAAAGTTATCATCATAAGTGTAACTCACAGCCGAATCTGCTCTTTGCTTAATACCACTGATGGCAAGCTGATAAAATGTATTACCGGGCAGCAACATAGAATCAATATTAAAGTTCAGCAACCTGGTAAGGCTGGCTCTTGATTCAATGGATAGCAACTTGTAAACTTCTGAAGAGGGTTGTGTAAATCCTAATGATAAAAGCGACGTATCGTTGTAAGAAAAAATATTTTCAGTAAACACAAATTTCTTTTGCGGCAGCAGATCCGCATTTATATCAATTTTTGTTTTATCGAAATTGCCAGCAATGATTGTGTTTTCAGAAAGGAAATCATTTTTTTTAACCTGTACAGAAAGATGGCTTACTGCCTCAATATTTTTTTTCAGTTCATCCTCTGCTATATATTCTTTTGTATGAAACAAATCCTTTGCCACCAGTTGTATATAGAGTTTGTTTTCAATGGCTGCGTTTGCCAGCAAAAGTTTATTGCCGTTTTGCAGCAGTTCAACGCCTGTTTCTTTTGAAATGTAAGAGCCGTATTTGGTTTTTTCAAAGTGATATTGTCTCAATCCTTTTTCAAAATCCTCTTTATCGTTTATTTCCACTACCGCATAAAAGGCATTGCCAGGGTGGTTTTTGCTATGAAAAATAAATACATAATCAGGCAGCGATATCATATCCTCCCAACTTACTGTTTCCACATCCGAAGATGAAAACACAGAAACTTTATTCCATTGTGAAGGTGTGGTGATGAATTGCCAAATAAGGGTGTTTGTGATTTTTTTTACATCAATTGCAATAATGATGTCAGCATTTTTTGAAACACTCTTGTTGTTCCAGCTTTTATAAAACAGTTTGTACCAGCCTGCCAGCAAAAGCAGGAAAAGAATAACGAGTGTCCATTTTTTCTTTTTCGACAATGCGTTGGTTATTATAAAAGCCGCAAAGCAGGCAGTAAGGAATGCTTTGCGGCCATTGTGCTGTGATAAATTATTAATCTACCTTTTTGTTTTTCTCGATCTTGTCTTTTTCTATAATGTCATTCATTGCATCAATCATGTTGAAGAAAAACTCAAGGCT
>CAZBTD010000025.1:0-34896 GCA_964494815.1 uncultured Ferruginibacter sp.
GCAGCGCATTTGTATAGCTGATTCATCTGCAGATATCAAATACTCAAACATGCCTTCATTCTCATTGAGCATTATACGGGCCGATTGTGGCAGTTCTTCCACTTTATAGCCGGCGGGTATTTCCATATTAAGCGTATAAATTTCATTTACTGCACAAGGCATTTCCACAGGATAATAGCGCTCTGCTGCTGCAAATGGATTTTTCTTTATGGCTTCGCCAAGCATGGGATTAAAATAAACTACATCTGCATCGCCAAAACCACCCAACTGCATTTCAAATTTTACAGCCACAGGTTCATCATATTTTTTCAGCGAATCAATCTGAAGGTTTGATATTTCTATTTCTTCGGGCAAGTCAGATTTTATATCCTTCTTATAATCCTCCATACCTGATGATGCAATTTTGTTGCGTAAACGTAAAGAAGAATAATAACCCATGTTGGTTGTAAAAAAACCATCCACTTTACCATTATTGCCATTGCTTATAAATACAATGGTATTATTTGTTTCGGTTATAGAGTCAGCCATAAAATAAACTGGTATCGCTTCTTTTTCTGTTATTACCCTTGCCTGTCCATTGTAAACAGATAAAGGCAGTTTATTAAATGCAAGCCGTGGCGTGGCGGCATCAAGAAAATAGTTTTCATTTCCATCAGCCACATGTGCCACTATATAATTATACCTGTCTATTAATGGATACAATTCGCTGGTAAAGCCGTGGCTCCTTGTGCTAAGTAAAACTGGATTAGCATCAATCTTAAGTGTTTTAAGCATAGCTATCAGCAGCATATTCAAATCAGCAACAGAACCATTTTTATTCTTCATCACATCTTTTAAGGAGCTGGTAATGTTGCGGCGGTTGTAACTGGTGCAGGAAAAATTATCTCTTACATACTCATATAGTCTTCTTGTTTTTTCTGCATTGGAGGATGCTCCTTTTATAACCAGTGCCACATCATCATCCAGCCAGTTATTAGGCCGGTTAATAGCTGCACCAAAATCCTCATCTTCCATCAGGCTTTGAGCTGTTTTTTCCCATGTATTCATTACCGGGCGGGCAAATGAATTGGGATAAGCAATTTCTTTTAGCTGAAACTCAATTTTTGCAAGAGAATTTTGGATCGTAGTGGTAAACGGTTCTTCCTTCAGTCCCGGTACATCTTTCATTATCCATGTATGATAATTAATATTGCCGTCAATCTTCACCATCTCATTAGCCGAACCTGCAGGTGCAAATGTGCCGCCCGTTTGCCGTTCCTGCTTATCAATAAATGTGAAACTTGTTTGCGACTTATCAATTTTGTTTACAGCAAATGGCTGATAACCTTGTGAAAGAATAACAAACTTATAAAACTCTGGTATGGATGCTTCGTACTGGCTCCATAATACAGGGTACTCTCCCTGGAATGTCCATGCTTGCAGGTTAAAAAAGAAATCAGATTTTATTTCGTAAGAATATTCAATAATACTGCCCTCTTTTAATGCCGGGAAAGTAAATTTTTTCACCACCCAGTTTTTGCTGGCCTTTTCTGTATAGATAGATGCTTTATCTACTTTTTCTGAAACCACTTTCCCGTCTTCAATATTGTAAGTAAACGCATCAAGATCTTCAAGCCGCTCTGATTTTCCATTGGTACTCACATATAACGGTATCATTACAGTGGCGGCATCAAACCCATTTTTGTTTATTAGTTTTATCCTGCTTTTCTTTTTATAGATCAGCGAAAAAGTAAATTCAGTTGGATTTGCAATAAACTCTGATGTACCTTTCTCGGCCACCACCACTGCATTGGTGTTGCTGTCAATAAGCGCCGATTTTACATCAAAATCCTGCACAGATACCTTTCCGAATTTTATCGGTAATTTGTCTTGCGCTGCAACTGGTGAAGAGGCAATAAAAGAAAAAACATATGAAAGGAGAATCAATTGTAGTTTCATCATAAGCTGGTAGTTTAGAGTATAAATGCTAATCCGAATATAGAGTAAATCCTGAAATAAACAAAGTGCTGCAAAGAAATAACCATACCCTGCTGATAAAGCATCTGGCCACAGAGCTTGGCTTTGATTATTGCGGCATTGCCAAAGCTGAGAAACTGGATGACGATGCAAGGCGGCTGGAGCAATGGCTTAACAAGGGAATGCATGGCAGCATGCAATACATGGAAAATTATTTTGACCTTCGTACTAATCCTTCATTATTAGTGCCCGGTGCCAGGTCTGTTATTACCCTGCTTATGAATTATTATCCGGCTGAATTTCAAAAAAAAGAGGCTCCCAAAATTGCAAAATATGCTTATGGAAAAGATTACCATGAAGTGATACGGGAAAAACTGAATGCATTGCTGATGCTTATAAAAGAAAAGATTGGCGATATCAACGGCCGTGGTTTTGTTGACAGCGCTCCTGTGCTTGAAAGAACATGGGCGCAAAAAAGCGGCCTTGGCTGGGTGGGCAAAAATGGCAACCTGCTAAATAAAAAGAGCGGCAGTTATTTTTTTATTGCCACTCTTATTGCCGACATAGAGTTGGATTACGATAACCCATATACCAAAGATTTTTGTGGTTCCTGCACACGCTGTATCGACAGCTGCCCTACAGGCGCCATATTGCCGGGCAAAACTATTGATGGCAGCAGGTGCATTAGTTATTTCACCATTGAATTAAAAGATGCGTTAATACCGGTAAACATGCAGGGAAAATTCAATAACTGGATGTTTGGGTGTGATGTGTGCCAGGATGTGTGCCCATGGAACAGGTTTAGCAAACCTCATACTGAAATAGCTTTTACACCATTACCCCAAATATTAAATTTTACCACCAGCCAGTGGGAAGAACTGACAGAAGAAAATTTTAAAATCATCTTTAAAAATTCTCCTCTTAAAAGAACAAAGTATGCAGGGATAAAACGAAATCTCAATTTTCTTAAAGACAAAAAAAATTTATAACCCTATTAAAACACCCAGCCAAGCCGCATCCATATTCTGTTGAATTCATAAGCTTCTTTTATAGGTACGTTTTCAAAACGGTTTGTCACAGGGTTCCAGATATTATTGTCAACCATCTGTGTCACTTTTTTTTGGCTGTAAGCTATCCCAATAATTATTGCATCCTTTTTTACGGGAATATAATAATCAAATCCTCCAGCCAGCAGCCGTCCTGCTTTAAAGTCACCAGTTTTGTAAGGCTCTTTCCTGTTTTTATTTCCATAAGGTATATGCATACCTGCATTGGCAAATACCTGCAACTTTCTTTCTTTACCAGTAACATCATACCGGGTTTCAAAAAATAAGGGTACGGATGTATGATAATAATAATCGAAACCAGCGCCAATGCCTGCAAAAAATTGTTGATACTGCAGGCCATTCACAGAATGAATTGATGCAGATGTGGTGGATTTGCCATTAAGCAACTGCACACTGTTAAAAGAATGAAATTTCCATTCCTTTTTTTGGGAAAATGATACGGCTGAAAAAAGGCTCACTATTACCGTGAGCAGAAATATTTTATGGCTATACTTCATGCGTTAATTGTTTACGCTAATAGTACTTAGTTTTCTTATGCTGTTGATGTTGCTGTAATCATATTGTACAATACCAGATTTGGCTACTACGATTGCCCTGTTGTTGTAAGTAATCACGTCAAAAGGCCCGTCAACATCAGTAATGGTTGTTATTAGTCTCAAATTATTTACATCTGCCGCATCATATACTTTAAGGCCTCCTTTACCATCGCAAACAAATAAATGGTTCCCATCAAGGCTCAATCCCTGTGGTTCTTCCATATCATAAATCTTAACTAATGTGGGCTGGGTAATATTTGAAATATCCACAATGTCCATTTCATTTCGTTGTGGCGCCACACCCCAGCATTGAGAAAAATCTGTCATGGCTTTAAGTGTAACAAAAGCGTAATTGTCATTTGCTATAACAGGATCACCAAAGCAGGCATGAGAAAAAGTGCCAAGCATGGATGGTGTGCCGGGGTTGCTGATGTCATAGATAAACATTCCGGTTTGAGAGCCGATAAATAGTTTATTGTTCAATGGATAAATAGTTTCAATATTCCAGCCAAGCCCTGTATTACTTTCCATTACCGGATCTACAGCGTTTATAACATTAAAGCTGCTAAGTGCACTGCGGCCAACCGTATATAAATAATTATTTACAATGGTAAACCTTGCCATAGCCCCGCCTACGCTTTGGCTTTTTGTTCCGCCGGCTTGTGCAGTAGGTGTCATATTACTAAACGACCCAGAACTGAATAAAGCATCTTCAAGCCATATTCCCCTAATTACCATTTCCCTATTTTTATCTACTTCAGCCTTTTCTGTAGCCTCATGCTTTACCCAGTCAACAATATACTTGCTGCTGTCGCCCATAAAGCCGCCAGAATAAATCCGTTCAGGAAACACATTGTAATTTATTTTTTTAAGCGATGCATTGTTTGGATTACTAATGTCAATGGTAACCATATCAATAAATACATCGGCATACAGCATATTGTCTTTTACAGCAAGATCGAGGTTGCCTGGGATATTGATAAAAGCAATGTTTCGTGGCGATGAAGGATTGGAGTTGTCGATGATATGAACTCCTTTATTTAACTCATTTACCAAGATATAATTACCGTAAACAGCAAGCTTGCCTGTATTTACCAATGCAGTGGCCGGGCTGCTTTTAATATCAGCCATCACTTCAGCTTTGGTTTTATACACAGGCTCATACGATGTGTAGGTGGTGGACACCGTATCTTTTAAACACCCTTGCAGCAATACAGCATAAAATAAAACAAGCAGCGGTGTAAGTTGATAAAATGCTTTTTTCATACAGAATGTTTTTATTGTTTTATATATAAGCTGACAACTATGTACTACCAACAGTTGCAGCAATAAAATTATTTCGTTAGATTTTTTTGCAGCCGTAAACCTATAAACCTACTATGTGTGCTTCCATACATACCATCTGGCGACAGTGCTGTAAAACTGTAATAAAACTGTGGCCCGATATACAATCCAGGTTTATTTTTACCAAACAGGTTTATCGAAAAAGCTGCGGACAACCCGATAAAGTTTTTATTGAACGATGCAGGTTGAGTGTAATAATATCCGCCTGCTGTATCAAAAAGTAATGCATTTGTCTTAAGCATACGTGTAAAATTAATACCAACCTCTCCATTTATTTCTTTGTTGCCAATATTAAATAAGTGGGCTGATACACCTACCGGCAAAGTGAGATAGTGATAAGAATTACGATAATTATATTGAGTACCATACGCAAACCGTTTTTCCCTGCCGGCAAATGATTGTGTTGCACCTGATGCTATACCAGTTTTTTGTGAAGTGCTGTACAATTGATACTGCAAACCTGTTATAAATTTTACTTTTTTTGATAATGGCCTGAACAACTGCAAGCCAGCAGTAAATCCAAAGGAGGGGCTGGCCTCAGATGGATAATATGTAACTGGTGGATTGCCTGTATTATTTCCTGGGGTAGCGGTGGCCCCATCAGATGAATACAAAAGATTTTTAGAAGTATTATTATACCCAGCATATGACTTGCCGCCTGCAATACTAAAGCCTACTCCCCACTTTTGCTTAGCTGATTTATTTTCATTTTTTGTTTCCTTCTTTTTTTCATCTGCAGGTTTTGTCTCGGTTTTAATAACTGCATCATTATTCACTTCATCAACTGCTTCTTTTTTTTCTTCATTCTTATTATTATCGTTTATCACAACTGCAGTATTTACATTTTCTTTCAGTAAAATCGGCTCAGTTTCTGTTATGTTTTCCTCTTTATCCTCACTTGGTGTTGCAGAAACGATTGTTGCTTTTATTGATGGTTTTGTTTTTCTTTTTAAAACACCCGGTTTCTTAATTTTCTCATCGCTGCCTGGATAAATTTCCTGTGCATTGGCTTTGCTTACAACAACCGCTGCCTTGCTATTGTTGCTTACTTCATTCAAGGGTTCATTGGATGGAATAGCGTTTTCTTCTTTATTGTTTACCGTCTCTCCTGCCGTAGCTAAGGTTGCATTATTATTATTTACAGCTCCGCTATCTTTTTTATCTTTTTGTTCCTGCCCTGTAACTGCACTGATTTTATTCTCTGCTATTGCATCCTTGTCTTGTTTATTAAAAACACCCGATGTATTGATAAACAAGATACCAGCAACAAACAGCCCGGCGGCAATAAGGAAAAAGACAAGTCCTCTCCTATGTTTTCTTTTCTGCGATACTTCTGCTTTTATTTTTTGCCATACTTCTTCAGCAGGCTGCAACTGCAATGCCTCCATCTTTTGCCGCATGTCTTTTTCAAATTCATTTTCCTGCATAATGCTGTTGTTTAGAAGATGAAGAATATTTGTCAATCCATTCCATTAATAAATACCTGGCCCTTGCATACTGCGATTTGGATGTACCTTCGCTGATACCAAGCATTTGCCCTATTTCCACATGGGTAAAACCTTCAATGGCATAGAGGTTAAAAATTGTTTGAAAACCTGTTGGCAACTGCCTTATCAATTCTGCCAGTTCTTTTGCTTCCACATTCACCTGTGGGTTAATATCTGTAACTACATGCAGTGGCGCATCAGTAAAAACCATTTCTGTACGATACTTTTTATTTTTTTTCAGGTAGTTCAATGCGGTGTTTACCATTATTCTCCGTATCCATGCCCCAAGTTCGCCTGTGGCTTTATAATCCTTTATGTGGATGAATACTTTTACAAAACCTTCCTGCAATACATCCTCAGCGTCATGCAATGATTTTGTATAGCGGTAGCAAACACCCAGCATTGCAGGTGCAAACTGGCGGTAAAGTTGCTCCTGTGCAATCGGCTTTTGCCTGATGCAATCCTTGATTAGTTGCTTTTCGTCCATTAAACTGAAGATGCTGACAATGATTTAAAGATAACCGTTGCACAGAACAGAAAAAAGAAAAGTAAGGCTGATTGATGGCATAGCTATGCCAAAAGCAAGGCGCTGAAAGTAATGGCAGTACTGTATTTAATCCTGAGAAATTTCTTTAATAAAATCACTCACCAGGTAACTGATAAGTTTTCCGGTGGATTCATTTCTTCTTCCATCTCCTAATTGTGTGGCTCCTTCGCAAATGTGGAGATACGCAGCCTTGGAGTCCTGTGCTGCAAAAGTAATAAACTTTCTTGCCTGTAATGCGGAAACACCACAAGGTGTGGCAGCGCTGCTCAAAACATTTTCAACACTATCAAGGTCAAGTTCTATTCCGGTATATGAATCTTCTGTAAAACCGGTTGCATGTGCCACAGCCTGTATAAAATTTTTCTTCTCTCTTATAAAAATATCTTCGTAAGTGATGTAATCAATAAATGGATCGTTGTGAATATCCATCAGCACATTTTGTGGAATGTAATTTTCATGAAGGCAAATACTGCAATACTTACCGAGAAAGCCGTCTTCGTTTGCATAGCGGAAACCATTACCGCTGTGCCTTCCTTCGGTAGTACGAAAATCAGGGTGTGCATCTAAATTGATAGCGTTGATTTGCGCCAGTTGTATCAATTCTGACTTGTGTAATCCCTTTGCTACACCTTTAATAATTGGATAAGCATTGTTTTGCCCGCCACCAATTACAATAGGAATTTTTTTTGCGGCTGCAATTACTTTAATAATTGCTTCTACTTCTTCATCAATTAAATGCAGTGCATGGCGGTAAGCATCTATTAATTCGTTTTGCCCATAAGCAGTATTTTCTATTAAATACTTGATATCACCAAAATCAAAATGTCCTAACAACAACACATCTTCACCTGTAAAAAAATCATTACTCTGCACATTGAGAAACGAAGACAAAAAAGGGAGCCAGTTTGTATCTGCACCCCCAATTCCATAGTTGCCTTTTATACCGATATCCTCTGGTATGCCAAGCAACACAAACTTTGCAGAAGACTGCTGCAGTTGCTCTGCCCAGCTATTTTCTGATTGAATGTTTTTCAAACGCTCCCCTATCTTGGTTTCGTAGCGACGAACCTTGGTAAGGGAGAGTATATCTTCTTTGGTGTAGAATTTAAAATGCTTCATGTAGGGAAGGTAGGGAAAATCAGTGATAAGTTATAAGTGATGAGTTATGAACCAGGCCCAATTAGATCCCAGAGGTTGCCATACAAATCTTTAAAAACTGAAACAGTTCCGTATGCTTCTTTTACAGGCTCTCTTATAAACTCAATTCCTTTTGCTTTGTAATCTTTATAATCTCTCCAGAAATCATCTGTATGTAAAAAAAGGAAAACTCTTCCTCCGGTTTGATTGCCGGCCCTGCTTTGCTGTTCATCAGTGACAGCTTTTGCAAGTAACAATTTGCAGCCATCAGAATTTTTAGGAGAAACCAATACCCAGCGTTTTGTTTCGCTTAATACGGTGTCTTCAATTAAATCAAAGCCAAGTTGCTTTGTGTAAAAGTCGATGGCTTCATCATAATCTTTTACAACGAGTGCTATGCTTGCTAAGTTTTGTTTCATTCAACTCATAATTTATAACTCCACCTCAAATCATCTTTTTAATAATCTTCCCAAGCATCATCAATCCATAATCTGCATCATCGCTCCAGGGCTTACCAAAACTGATACGAATGTAATTGCTGTAATCAATACTGGCACTGAAAATTTTTCCCGGCACAATTGAAATTTTTTGTTTCATCGCTTCTGTACGCAACTTAAATGAATCCACTTTTTTATTCAGCTCAACCCAAAATGTAAAACCACCAGCCGGCCTTGATATTTTTGTATCCGAAGGAAAATATTGTATTAAAGCCTGCATATAACGGAGGCTTTGTGTGTGCAATGCTTTTCGCAAATTCTTTAAGTGATATTCGTATCTGCCATTCTTTAAATAATGCGCCATGGCTGCTTGTGTCAATGAGGGGCTGCTGATATTTTGTACCCGTTTTAATTGTTTTACTTCGTCAATGAATTTTCCAGGTATCGTCCAGCCAATACGATAACCGGGAGCTAATGATTTTGACAATGAAGAACAATACATCACCAAACCCTTTGTATCGTAATATTTACAGGAACGTGGCCTGCTTTTTCCAAAAAACAATTCACCATAAGTATCATCTTCAATCAAAGGGATATTATTGCCTGTAACCAACTGCACCAATTTCTTCTTGTTTTCATCTGTCATACAAGTACCCAATGGGTTATTAAAATTTGGCACTGCCACACAAGCCTTAATTGGATATTTTTTTATTGCTTTTTGCAATGCATTTAAATCTAAACCATTGCATGGATCAGATGGAATTTCAACAACCTTTAGCCCAAGACTTTCAATAGATTGATAAATACCAAAGTATGTAGGACATTCCACCGCCACAGTATCGCCATGTTTTGTTACTGCTTTAATACAAAGCATAATTGCTTCTAAACAACCGCCGGTAACAACAATTTCATTGGGTTTTATTTTGCCACCCCAGTTTAATGAAAGCTTTGCAATTTGCTGGCGCAATTCTGCATTGCCCTGTGTATGTTCATAATTTATGCAGTGATGTTTTGTATTACGCATTGCATGCAGCACAGACTTATTAATTTTTGCAGCCGGTATCAATGAAGGATCTGGAACCGCTAAAGCAAAGTTGATAACATCTTCCGCAACAATATCACTATAGATTGAAGTGATCATTTCTTTTACACTCACTTCATGCGATAATGCCTTTGGTTCCACATGATCGGGCAGCTCACGAAACCGGTTGTGATTGAAACGGACATAATAACCACTCTTTGGCCTTGACTCTATCAATCCCCTTCCTTCCAAATGATAATACGCCTGGAAAGCTGTGCCCATGCTGATTCCATATTCTTCACTCAGCACACGTACAGATGGAAGTTTATCCCCAATACGCAGCACTTCTTCTGCAATCATTTTTTCAAGACCATCTGCTACCTGCAGGTATTTGTGGTCATCAGTAGTAAAGTTGTTTTTTTTCATGGCTTGTTTTTTAGCAGCCCCATAGGGACATAATATTGGTAGAAATAAAATAAATATTACAGTGAGTTCCGTAGGAACGACAGAAAAAATCTTTCGTCCCTATGGGACTTCATAAATTCCTGCTGTTTCTCTTCTGCCAATTTTTTATCCCCTACGGGACATTTAATCTGATATAGTCAAAAATAACAAATCTGAATCTGTTACAAAATAAAAATAAAAAGAAATTTTGCATTGTAATTATCCAAAGAGGATTTAAAGTATAGCAACATGAAACAAGAACACAAAGCTTACATGGCATTGGCCATTGTAAGCTTCTTTTGGGGAACAACGTACATCGCTGCCAAAATTGGCGCACAACACATCCCGGGTTTGTTCCTGGCAGGGCTAAGGCAATTACTGTCAGGAGCAATATTGGTTAGTTTCTTTTTATTAAAGGGACACAAGATTCCTAAGTGGGATGTTTTAAAGAGAATATCTGTTCAAAGTATTTTTCTTTTATGTATCTCCAACGGGTTGATGACATGGTCAGTGGAATATATCAGTGGCGGCCTTGCATCTGTTATTGCAGCGATGGTGCCATTGTTCATTGCATTGTTTACTGTGCTGCTTTCAAGATGCACAAAAATAACACGGCTGATGCTGGCTGGACTGCTCATTGGCTTTGCTGGTATAGTGGTTATTTTTTATAACTATTTAATCCAGGCACATGATAAATCATTTTTGTTTGGCATTACACTGGCAACTATAGGAACCATGTCGTGGGCATTTGGCACAGTGTATTCATCAAAACAAAAACCTCCAATTAATATCCTGTTCAACGTTGGATTGCAGATGTTGATTGCAGGAATGATAATGCTTGCCGTATGTGGCATTACAGGTAAATATGTAAACCTTGCTACCGCTGGCAGCAGTTCATTAATGGCTCTGGTTTATTTAATTGTATTTGGTTCTTTGATTGCGTATTCAGCTTATGTGTTTATGATAAGTAAACTACCCCCAACAAAAGTTTCGGTGTATGCCTATATCAATCCAATAGTGGCAGTGATATGTGGCTGGTTGTTATTGTCTGAAAAAATGAATATGAATATGGTGACCGGAACTGTTATAACATTAGCAGGTGTATATCTCGTAAATCTTGAATCAAAAAAAGTAAAGCAATGAATACAATAAATATTATCCGTTACTTACCGGAACACCAGCCATACTTTGAAAAATTTAACCGGGTATGGATCGAACAATGGTTTGCCATGGAACCGTTAGATGAATGGGTGCTTACCAACCCGGAAGAAGCTATTCTAAAAGATGGTGGTGATATTTTAATGGCATCTTTTAATGGAGAAATTGCCGGTACAGTTGCTCTCAGAAAACTAAGCGATGCTGTGTTTGAATTTACGAAGATGGCAGTGGGAGAAAATTTCAGGAGAAAAGGAATTGCTGAAGCATTGACGTATGCAAGTTTTGACAGGGCGAAAGAATTGGGCGCTAAAAAAGTAATTCTTTATTCGAATACAAAGAATGCTGCGGCTATAAAGCTGTATGAAAAAATTGGTTTTAAACATTTGCCTGTGGAGAATGATGTGTATGCAAGGGCAAATGTGAAGATGGAAATTGATTTGAAAGATGTGATGATTGAAACAAATTAATTAACCACAAAGAAAACAAAGTAAGCACAAAGTACACTAAGCTAAACTTTGTGTCCCTTGTGAAATTCTTAGTGCACTTTGTGGTAAAAACCATTATTCAAAAAATAAAAATCAGATAATATGGAACTAACGACAGAAATTCCCGTACGGAAAAACCCCTACTCAAAATTGAACGAGGTGGATTTCAACAATCTTGAATTTGGGAAGTACACAAGTGACCACATGCTTGTATGTGATTATGCCAATGGCTCGTGGAAAACACCACAGGTAGTTCCATATTCCAATCTTTCGTTAAACCCAACAACACTTGCTTTGCACTACGGACAAACAGTGTTTGAAGGAATGAAAGCATTTGTGATGAAAGATGGCCGCATTAATATTTTCCGAATGGAAAAACATTATGATCGTTTTGTAAAATCGCTTGACAGGATGTGCATGGCTGTGCCACCAAAAGAAATTTTCATTGAAGGATTAATGAAATTAATTGAGGTTGATAAAGCATGGGTTCCTAATAAAACAGGTGAAGCATTATACATACGACCCTTCATGTATGCAAGTGAAGCAAAGTTTGGTGTAAAAATTTCCGATGAATACCGTTTTATTATTTTCACTGGGCCGGTGCCGGCGTTATATAGCAACCCTATAAAAGTAAAAGTGGAAACAAATTATGTAAGAGCAGCAAAAGGGGGCACCGGTTTTGCAAAATGCGGCGGCAATTATGGTGGTGCTTACTATCCCACCAAATTAGCAAGGCAACAAGGCTATGACCAATTATTGTGGACAGATGCCCGGGAAAATAAATTTATTGAAGAGAGCGGTATGATGAATGCTATGTTTGTCATCAATGGAAAATTAGTTACGCCGCCATTGTCTGATTCTATTTTGGATGGTGTTACCAGGGATTCGTTACTGACATTGGCTAATGATTTGGGTATTGTAGTTGAGGAAAGACCGGTAAGCATTGATGAACTGGAAATGGCTTTTAAAAATAAAACTATTACCGAAGCATTTGGCGCAGGCACTGCCGCTGTGGTAGCACCGATACAAACCATCCATATCAATGGCATTGATTACACATTGCCATTTTATAACAATGACAGTCTCCATAATAAATTAAAAAATGAACTGGAATTAATAAGAACGGGTATGAATGCAGATGAACATGAATGGAATTGTGTGGTTGGGTAAACAATTATTTTTTGTGAGTGGGTTAGTAATAAAAATGCCGGTGATGAGCCGGCATTTTTTATTACACAGTTATTTTGAAATAAAAAATTATAAAAAGTGTAGAAAAAAACTTTGTTCCTGCAAATAATATACTATACCTTTCCCTATACCAAAACCTTTATACTATGAGAAAAACTGCTTATCGCTTATCCATTCTTGCCATCCTTGTATTTTATTTCAGTTGTCAAAAGGCTCCCATACAAAAAGAATCTGTAGTAGTTGATAAAACTTCTTCAAGCCTTCTTGTTTCAGCTAGGGGTTCGCTTGCATCAGCAACTGCCACTGGCGAAAATTTTGAGAATGGAACAAAAACGGCATACGCTGCAGCAGATGTAACCTTAATATCCGGTGTTTGGAATTTGAATGATGCATTGCTGGGTAATTCGGCAAGTGACCCTAAAAACGGAACACAATCTGCAAGGGTACGCAACAGTGGTAAACTTACCATGAAGTTTGATGTGCCTGCGGGGGCTTCCACCGTTACTGTTCTTCATGCTAAATATGGTACGGATGCAAACGGTACCTGGCAACTTTGGTACAGCACCAATGGTGGCACAAGCTATACACAAACAGGCGCTACCATTACAACAAGCACCACTACATTGCAAACTGCAAGTTTTACTGTAAATATAGCCGGGACAGTACGCTTTGAAATAAGAAAAACAGATGCCGGCACCAACCGTATTTGTTTTGATGATGTTACCATTAATGATTATACAGCAGATAACCCTGCGCCAACATTAAGTTCCATCTCCCCTGCTTCTGCCAATGCAGGTGGTTCAGCTTTTACATTAACTGCCAATGGCAGCAACTTTATAAATGGCTCAACTATTAACTGGAATGGCGCTGCATTGACAACAACATTTGTAAGTGCAACGCAATTAACCGCTACAGTTCCAGCTGCTAATATTGCTGCTACAGGAACAGCCGATGTAACAGTTGTAACGCCGGCACCGGGTGGCGGCACAAGCGCTGCTCAAACATTTACTATCAATGTTGCAACCAATCCTGCACCATCACTTACATCAATTTCCCCATCATCTGCAACAGCAGGCGGTGCATCATTTACATTAACAGCTAATGGAAGCAATTTTATAAATGGTTCTGTTATTAACTGGAATGGGACTGCATTAACTACAACTTATGTAAGTGCAACTCAATTAACAGCAACAGTTGCTGCTGCTAATATTGCTGCAGCAGGTTCAGCAAGTGTTACAGTATTTACACCAGCGCCCGGCGGTGGCACAAGCAGTGCCGCAACATTTACTATCAACGCAGTTGTAACAACCAAAAAGTTTTTATTTGATGCATCGCAGGGAGAAACTGCCGGCAATGCAGACTGGGTGATTGATGAAGACAACAGCACACCACAACGTATCCCCACCCCTGCACAATCAAATATTACGTCCACCACAGCAGAAACATACTGGACAGGAGCAATCTCCAGTTGGGGTATTGCATTAGCAAAGCTTGGTCATACAGTTGAAACATTACCATCAAGTGGAAGCATCACTTACGGCAGTACAACTAATGCACAGGATTTATCAAAGTACGATGTGTTTGTGATTGATGAACCAAACATCCGTTTTACTGCTGCAGAAAAAGTGGCCATACTCAACTTTGTAAGCAATGGAGGCGGATTAGTAATGATATCTGACCATACCGTAAGTGACCGTAATAATGATGGATGGGATTCGCCTGCAATATGGAATGACCTGATGACCAACAATACCGTTCAGAACAACCCCTTTGGTTTTTCTGTTGACCTGGCAAACTTTACACAGGTTACATCTAACATACGTTCCAACAGCAGCAGCGACCCCATATTAAATGGCTCACAGGGAGCAGTAACCCAAATGGAATTTAATAATGGCACCACCATTACATTAAACAGCACTGCTGCAAAAGGATTGATATGGAAATCATCCTCTACACAAAACAACAGTAATGTAATGGCAGCAAGTTCAACTTATGGCAATGGAAGGATTTTCTTTGTTGGTGACAGCTCACCAATGGATGATGGAACAGGGGCACCAAACAACAACCTCTTTAACGGGTGGGGTGTTTACAGTCATAAAAAATTATTTATGAATGCAAGTTTGTGGGTGGCGAAGCTACAGTAAGAAAATAATTGAATTTAAAAAATAAAGCCACTAAAATTTAGTGGCTTTATTTTTACCATAATCGAAATTACTACAGCCCTATCTTCTCATTCACCACATCCAAAATCTCTTTCTCCATTGCAATTGTCCTATCCTCTATTGCTTTTCCTTTGGTGACAATTTCAGCAACATAATCCTTATCATCATACCCGGCCGCATTGATACGCACATTCATAAATGCTCCCATCACCGCACTGCGTACACATAAAGCTCCAACGCCTGCGTCGGAAACAGAATTAGGATTACCAATCTCCGCCATTGCTTTTATTACTTCCAAACTTGCATAAGCGGTCTCCATTACTTTATAAGGAACTTCAATGGCATACTTTGTTGCATCCTGTATTGCTTTTGTCCTTGCTTTCTTTTCTTCATCATTGCTTTTTGGCAAGCTAAATGCATTCATTATTTGATTGAATGCTTTTGTGTCTGCATCAACCAATCTTACCAACTCACTTTTATAATATTCACCTTTCTCTGCCCAATCGCTAAACTCCTTCCATCTTTCATCCCATCCTTTTTTGTGGCTGCTTAAGTTAGCCACCATTGTACCCAATGCAATACCCAGCGAACCAACATAGGCCGAAATAGAACCACCACCTGGCGCAGGGCTTTCACTTGCCGTTTCATCAGCAAAATCTGCAAGTGTCATACTTACTAATTTGCTGTCTGTTTTATTCGCCAGCATGTATTCAATAATTCTTTCCTCCGGTTTAAAAACTCCCAGTTCATCAAGCCCCATTGACTTGACAGCAATTTTTATTAATTCCTTTTCACTTACACCAGTAGAGCGTTTTTGTTTTTCTAAAAAATATTTACCGGCATCTGTCATTGCTTTTAACGGAATCAAACCAACCAGTTCACTTCCCGTAACCCTTATTCCCCTGTCAGTTGCTTTTTTACAAACTTCATCAAACGCAGCATGTACAGAAGTGATATTAATGTTGGTAAGGTTCATTGAAATTTGTGCCACACCATATTCTTCAATAAACCACCCAATTGCTTTTACACTTTTTAATGTGCCGGGTTTATTCACTTTTTTGCCATTCTCCTCTACCGTTCTTCCTGCTTCCCTTACATCAAAGGCAATGGCATTAGCACGGCGTGTGCTTGTAGTATTTAAGTTCACATTGTATGCAACCAAAAAATCCCTTGCTCCGATAACAGTAGCGCCACGTTTTGTATCAAACACGGCAGGGCCAAAATCCGGTTTCCATTCTGGCCGCACTATCTTTTTTGCAAAGCCTTCATATTCACCTGCACGGATAACAGATAAATTGCTTCTTGATTTATCTGGCTGTGCTGCTTCATATAAATACACCGCCAGGCCTTGCTCTTCTCCCACTCTTTTTGCCAGTTGCTGTGCATACTTTGTCGTTTCTTCCATCGAAATATTAGCAATAGGAATGAGCGGACAAACATCCGTAGCTCCCATTCGTGGATGTTCCCCTTTGTGTTTACTCATATCAATCAACTCCCCCGATTTCTTTATTGCCATAAATGCAGCATCAATAACGGCTTGTGGCGTGCCCACAAAAGTTACTACTGTTCTGTTGGTGGCTTTGCCTGGGTCAACATTCAATAGGCGCACGCCTTCTATTTTTTCAATTTCATCTGTTATCTGGCGGACGATGTTCATATCGTTTCCTTCAGAAAAATTGGGAACACATTCAATCAATTGCTGCATACAAATCGTTTTTAAAGATTGCAAGTAAAGGAAAATGGGGCAGGTTTTGAAATCAATATTGAATATTTAATATGGAATATATTGCTTAACAATTTTTACTTTTACAAAAAATAAGCTTTGAAGAAATTTATCTCTCTTCTTGTTATTGCTGTCATTGCTGGCAAATGTTTTAGCCAAAAGCTGGATTTTATTGTGTTAACTGGTTATGGGGCTGGGCATACTTTTTATTACAGTACTAATGATAAAACTATGATCGCCATTACAAAAGATGGCACCATTGCAGAGTATGGCCCTGAATATCCAAAGGAGTTTATGGGCTACTACCCGGGCAGGTTGCAAAAGTATATGGGTAGGGTGGATTATTATACCCAAAACGACAACGAAGCATTCCGTGGAAAAGTCCGTTACATCGGTCTTACACAAATCACCTACTATGGAAGCTTTGATGAAGAAGCTTTGAAAGGAAAAGTAAAAAGTATTGGCACCACACAGTTTGATTATTATGCATCGTATGAAGATGCTGCAATAAAAGGAAATATTAAGAACATAGGTGGTTTTGCGATTTCTTATTGCCCTTCGTATGAAAATGAAGCTATCAGGGGAAGATTGAAAGCTATTGGTAATACAAAGTTTGAGTGGTACACTTCTTACGATGACAAAGCACTGAGTGGTAAGATAAAACAGATTGATCAATATCCTTTTACTTACTATACATCATTTGAAAATAATAATGGCCAAAAAGGGTTGATGAAATCTGGTTTTTATTCGAAGTATATCAATGGAATAAATTATTACATGAGAAATTGATCAATTGCCTTTCAATATTCCAAACTCCTGCTCAAGCCCCAAGGAGTTATCATAAATCCTCCTGATAAACTCTTTGCCTTCCTTTGAGTAAAACAGCATAAAATTCTCCACCCTTTCCTGCAAATTATTATTTGGGAACAGCTGTTGCTTTAGTTTATGTAACTGCCTTTGCTGAGCTTCAAATTTTTTCTTTTCAGCTTTGAGGATTTTCTTTTCCAGCACCTCAATTTTATCGAGCGCTTTTTTAAGCAGTGCTTCAGTATGTGGCTGCAATGTTGTATCAATGTTACCGGCTGTAATTTTCAAACGGCTGTACAACTCTTTTAATAATTCCTTTTCTTTATCTAAACTTAGCTGGTTGCTGCTTTGCTTTTTCACCAGCATATTCATCATATCAAACTCTGGTATAAATATTTGTTCAGCAGACAGTTTTAGTTTTTTTACCAGTTCACTACTATTATCATCCATCAACAAAAAAGAATTACGCAACACCAATACAGGATATGGTACTGCTACGGCTTCAAATACTTTTTTCAGTTCCAGCCAATAAGCAATTTCGCCACCACCGCCAATAAAAGCAATATTCGGCAATATCATTTCCTGGAACACAGGGCGAAGAATTACATTGGGGCTGAAGCGTTCAGGAAATTCTTTTAATTCATTTATAATTTCACCCTCAGTAAACTTTCTTTGTCCATTCACTACTAACCATTCCCCATCCACTGCTTCAATCCTTTCTCTTCCTTCATCAGTTAAATAAAATAAATTCAGTTGCCTACCGGCAGCCTGCACTTTATATTTTGCCGAAATTTTTTTTACTGATTGTTCTACCGCTTTGTGAGAAAACTGCTCCAGCAACTCTTTCTTTATTACCGAAGCAAATTCATTTTTCAACAAACGATTATCAGGCAATACAATCAACAATCCATAAGTTGCAAATAGATTGTTTATAAAATCAAATGTTGCCTGCTGAATGGTTGCTCCCTCCTTATAACAATTATGCATCAAACCTGTTATTTCATTGCCATAAGGATGCACCAAAAGCTGGCCGCTTATTTCATTTACCAATTGCAGCAGTGCTTTATCCACTTTCATTCTTCCCACAGCACCCTGCTGTTTTGTTTTCCATTCATATTTTCTGCCGCCAAGAAAAATATGACCAAGTTCTTCCAGGTCTGCATCTTCACTACCCATATAATATACGGGCACAAAATTGCAGCCTGCTATTTCCTCAGTTAATGTTTCTGCCAGCTTTATTGCATGAACAATTTTATAAATGAAATATAAATAACCAGTAAAAATATTGGGCTGGTGTGCTGTGCATACTGTAAAAGTATTTTCGCTACCTAACTGTTCTATATACAGTTGCTGCTTTGCAGAAAGCGTTGCATGTTGATATTGGTCTTTTAAAACCTGCACCAGCAAGTTTCGGTTGGTTGTAAACTCCCTGCGTTTGGCAATGGCTGCTTTTACTCCTTCTATATTTGGGGCAAAATCATAAAAAGGTTTTAGATCATCCTTAGCGTTGATATAATCTGTAACTATGGTTGAAAAATAACCTGTACTGCTATAAGGAAGATAAGTACAAACACTTTGCATCGGCTGCATGTTGAATAAGCAATTGAGAAACAAACTTACAGCAATCCTTATTATTAAAAACCTGTTGTTGTGTTAAACGGCAGGCTATTCCGTAAATGGTAAGCCGCTATTTCACTGCTCTTTCAATAAGAACAACCATACAATAAGCTATTACGATACCCACAGCATAACAAACAATATCGCTCCACAAAAAACCAAAACCAAGTATAAGGCCACCAATCCTTGTTTGCCTGATAGCCTCAATCCATGGGGCATGATATAACTGCAGCAGTTCCACTGATACTCCAATTAAATAGCAAATCAAAGCCAGCTTCAGCAGGTTCGCTTTTCCCCAAAATATCCGCAAGAAAAAAAGAAACATACCCGCCCAGATGGTATCGCCGCCATATTCCTGCACAAAAGGATGAAACCACACGGCATGTGTACGGGTTGCAATGGCTAGCCAGGTAAAAAAAATAAACAACAACAGGTAAATGATTTTTCTTTTCAGCATATGCAAATACTATTTCTCTAAAGACCCATGCAAAAAAGAAAAAGGGCTGTTCATTTGTTTGAACAGCCCTTAATAACAAATTATTAAATCTTAATGAGCAATTTGTACCCTGTACACTTGCTGTTCACCGGCAGCATCACTTACCATAAGGGCATAGGTACCGGCTGATAGTTTATCTACCAAAATACTATTAGTACCATTCAAGAGGTTTTTACTTACCAGTAATTGACCTGTACTGCTGTATAACCTTCCTGTAACAGCACCGCTAAAACCGGAGAGGTTTACATTTAAGATACTGTTCGCCGGGTTTGGATAAACCAACAGGTTTTTACCGCTACAGCTAACATTCATTGCTATAATATCACTGTATTTATAAGTGCCATTGTTATCAACCATTCTCAGGCGATAGTAAGCCCTGCCCGGAGTTGGCTGGTGAGTGAAATTATAACGGCTGTTGTCGCCATTACCAGTAAGTGTTCCAACTAATGCAAATGAACGGCCATTGATTCCATACTCTACTTCATAGTTTTTAAGATTGAGTTCTGTTACACTATGCCAGCTCAATACAGTTTTACAATTGTTTTGTCTTGCGCTAAAGTTGTCAAGTACAACAGGCAACACATTAAGTATACCCCTTGTAGTACTCTGGCACAAGCACTGCTCCTGGTTTACAGCCGTCAATGGCCTGATGGCGACAGTAACAGACTGACCGTTTATGCAATCTGGCGCAACAGGAATATTTATTGTCAAGGTATCAGTTGCACTGCCACTTACAGGTATGTCTTTAGGGAACAATACAGAAGTGAATGGCGTAGTATTGCTGCCGCAGAAGAACTCTACATAGTATGTATTAGCAGGAGTTGGTATCAATGTGCTGTTAGCAACGGTTAATGACACTTGTGCCGTACCACCCTCTGCAAAACTGCCCGAAACATAATCGAAACCTGTGATATCAAGCTGTGGTTTTTCAACAGCTAATTGATTTTCGGCACTTCCTGCAATAAATGTGGTAGCGTTGGGGCAAAGATTACCGTTACATGAAAGTGAACCTACTGTTCTTTCCAACTGGCTTGAGATATCAAGTTTGCCACAACCAAAATCAACATAAGATGTTTTGATATCAAATATGTATTCAGCCGGGTTACCTGAAGTGATACCAGCAGGTACTTTCAATTTAATTATTTGTGTGCCACCTGGGCCATTCACCGGATAGCCAGGTGCTACCGTAATACCAGCAGTGCTGCTGAAATTACCAGCGTACTGAAGGCCAGCCGGAAGAGTAACAACTATTGTATCTGCTGCAGTAGTAGATTCACCTGAAGGTGTAATGCTACCACTTACAGTAGAGGTGCCGCAACTGAGTGAGCCTGGATTGAGGTTAATGTTGAAACCTACAATACCAGGGCCGGCAGCGCCTGTGATATTTATTGGATTAGCTCTTATAATACCATTAAAGCCAAGATCTGTCGAGATAGGCGAACCGCATGGCCTGTCTGCCCTTTGCTGCACAGACACCTTACTACCACTTACAAAATCACAACTGGTGGTGTAAACAAGCCTTAATCTTGCTGCTCTGTTGGCAGTACCAGGATTGCTAACAGTACCGGGCAGCCCGGCATCGCTTACGGCACTGTGGTCTTCAATTTTATAAACATATATCTCATTGTCAATTACAGGTGCTATGGTTTCCCAATTGCCGCTTCCATCCGGATATTCAATTTCTCCTGATGCAATCGTCATACCTACAGGTACAGTCACCCTGAATTCTGGATTGTCAGAATAATTGGCAAGAGCGCTGTTCATTTTAAATATCATGGTATCCGAAGTGCACAATTCAATATCTGGTGTTTTGGGTTGCCTGTCAACCGAAAGCTGTATCTGGCTTGGCAAAGGATCAGCTTTTAGCCACAAAGTTTTCCAGCAACCATAAGCAGCAAGTGCCGCACCAGTTGGATACACCGAACAATCCCATCCGCTTTCAATGCCTATGCTGTCCAATGCACAACTGTTAGTATTAGCAAATACCGTTACTGTAGAAGTGCCCCCTGCATTAATATTACCCAGTTCGTACAAACCATCTGGGTTAGCAGTAATAACTGTATTACCAAGTTTTACAACAATATCGGTGAAAGAGGCATTGTTTGTTAGCCGTATGAAATTGAGAGGCGCTGCCTGTGAACTGCTGTTTTGTAATAACATTGTCCACGAAGCCGTATCACTTGATGGAGTTACAGTTGCATCAGGTGAACTAAGATTTACATTTGGTTTATTAAGCACACTATATGTTGATGCTACTTGTATTCTTGCAGAGTCATCGTACCTGGCCTGGTTGGTTGGTGATGTCCACTCAAAGAGATGACCAAGCTGCTTACCAGCAATGCTAAATGCATTTGGTGTAGCGCAACTTCCCCTTGCATCCATACCGAAATTATAGCTGGTGCCTTCGCTTTGTATCCGCCAGTTTGGGTTAGCTGCTAACGCTGCTTTTATATCAAGCACCGCAGTAGTGCCGGCAATAGCAGAACCACTAATAGAAACATAAGGTGCTATATCTGTATTAGAAACTGCAGTAGTTGTTGGTGGTGTATTAATCACAAGCCCTGCCACATACTGTGTACCTGGTATCACCGTCATGCCTGCCGGGAAAAGCAGTACAAGGCTGTCAGGAATAAATTCAGGCCTGTATTCACCAGGAAAATAATTCGCTGTGTAACCGGATAACTTTCTTGTATAGCCTCTTATTTCCTGCCTTGTAGCATTACAACCAGACAGGTTGCTGCCATACAATAATGAGAAATTGTAAAGATGCAGTACATTGGCATTATAAGCAGGAACAAAACAAGTGAACCTGTTTGCAACTGTTGGGTTGGCCACAGTACTTGCATACACATTATTATTCATTAGTACAATATCCGGCGCATCAGCAAATACCCTTCCCCTTGTTCCATCATCTACAACAGTTACATGATTAAGTGAGCCGGTATTTACTGTGAGTAAGCTGTCTTTTAATACAAAGTCTGCTTCAATAATTATACTGTCATTTACCTGGAATGGTGCCAGTGAAGTAAGTGCCGCAGGTGCCTGGCTAAAGTCTGCATTAAACTCTTTTCCATAAGTAACAACGGCCACCGGTACTCCGGGAACAACTGTTGTTGCGGCTCCACGCTTTACAGTAACCGTTGCTGTACCAGCCGGTGCCCAAATATGTTTGCTGAAACTCCAGTTAGAATTAATATGATTCCATGATGTAATACTTGAAGGAGATGTTTGCGGTGCAAGATAACTCCTGTATTCACTATGCAGTGTATCGCCGGGACGATACCTGTTTTCATATACAATAGCCGGGTTCACAGTACCTGAACCATCAGGCATTTTATTATAATTATTATCTGGCTCACCATAATTTTTTCTACTGTATTGCCAGTACACGGGCACCGTACCGCCAGCGGCACAAGGGCCAGTACATACAAAATCTATTGGAGAGGTACTGCAACGCTTTACACTATTGATATCAGCCGAGTTGGCTAATTCACAACTGCTGTCAGCACTTACAGTTATTACTGCATCCAGGTTTTCTGTTGTACACAATGTTGTTGGTGTACAGAAAATAAATTTAACAGGGTTCCCACCAGACGTAATAGAATATCTTGTGACAACAGTATTACCTACCACACGTGGATAACCTGTATGTGGTGATGCCACAAGACCAATAAGATTGGCAGAACTGAAAGTAACACCAGCTGGCATGGTGATAGAATACTCAATATACCCTCTTGTAAAATTTGTATTAGCAGGTGTAGAGTTTGTTGACAGCGTAACATCATAACAATCTCCCGCCCTTACCTGTGCAGGAAATTCGAATGAAGTAATTGAAGGTATATTATATGGGAAAGAAGTGCTGCCCACATAATTTCCTGATGAATAGGTTGTATTTCCACAGGCATTTTTATAAGAAGCCTGTGTCCCCTGTGAAGTACCGGCAAAAGCATCGGTACAGCTGTTTGCTGTGGGGCAATAAATATAATTATAGGTAAGAATGATTGAATCTCCTGAACCCAATATCACATTATCTGGAAAGGTTATTCTTACATTATTAATCTTACCAGTATTGCAGGCCAGCGTGTTAATTGCTGATGCACTGTTTAAAACAAAAGCCGTATAGTATGAAGGATCGGGATGAAATGCAGCACCTCCGGGAAGGGTTATAAGAATGCTGGCTGTATCAATATAACCATAATTATCTGCAATAGTAAGGTTATTGGTATGGTTGCCTGTATTTAAAACCACACTTGTAGCTGGCCCTGCACCTGTGTTTTTTACAACATATGAGGCTACTCTTGGGGCCGAAACAAAACAACCCGTTAGTGCCGTTGGCCCACCCGTTACAGTAAGCGAAGGGGTGGCGTTACTCATGCTCATTCCACTAACGGCTGTTCTTGTTTGACAAATTGCCTGTGCAAAATCATACCCTGCCACACCGTAAGTGGTAACCACATTACATTTTAGCAATGTTACCCTCTCTACCAGTACCACTGATTCACCATTACATAGTAAGCCGTCAACGCCAAGTTCTGTACCCGACAACTTGAAATAAGCACTATCTGTACTGCTGAATACAGGCGTAATAGGATTTCCTCCAATAGTTAACCCATTCAACAGCATAGTTGACGGTGGATATTTAATCCAAAAGCCAACTGTATCTGCACAGCCGTTACCGCCATTTACTATTGTTATGTTTCTGTCGTAAGTACTACCCACTTCAGCATTTACCAGCGATGAAGGCGGTGTGATAGTAAAGGCAGGAGATAATAATGTGTAGGTATTGATATTAGCATTGGTTTCACTAAAATTACAACTAGTGCCAGTACCTGTTACCACGATATTATCTTTTGAACTCGCCGCACTGCCACAATAAGCCCGTCGCAAAATGGTAAAACGTAATGTTTGACCAAGCGTTGTATTGCCAATAGCAAAAACAGGATTTCTTAAATCACTGATATTACTCTCTGTAATGGTGCCGGTGCCGCTTATCTTGGTAACCGACCCCGGGATATATTCAATTATCCCCGGTGTGTTGGTAGCTCCCAGGTTAACAGCAACTGAAACATTAGTGCAGGCCGGAAAGGAGATTTGCACGGTAAGCAATGAACTGTTAAGCCCACGGGTTACCGGCTCAGCCGCCACCGGGTATGTAATAAACTGTGCGGATGCATACCTGCCAAATGTTATTAATAAAATTAAAAGGGGTAAAGCTTTAAGCCCTTTCAGAGGAATTGTACACTTTCTCATACTACTAGTTATGATTGATTAATAAAGTTTTTTGGGGTATAAGGCAGTGGATAAAACTGGCTATGAACAATGATTTGGATATAAAACTTCTGCTGCATTAAAATTATGAGCAGTAATACCAGTTATCAGAGCATAAGCAGCAAATTGTAATTATAAGATACAGATCTCATATACATTTCAAAAATCGCATAAATATTTTGCAATAAAAAAAAATCTTCATTGTTATAACCTTATTCAACTTAGTGAGACCAAAAGATCACATGTAAAGTTGCACTGCCAAGGGCCTTCTCCTTTAAGTTTGTTACTTATTTATTAAGGAAATATTCTATAAAAATCAGTCGCATTCAAAATCTAATATAGAGATGGTTTTATCATAATACGCTTTAGCACTTTCAGGGGAACTGCCAATGCACACAAGGCCAAGTTTACCGAATTCTGAAAGCGCCCCTACCAGGTGAAACATCACCCCTTCCTGCGCTGCACTATCATACATCAGGTCGTGAAAAATAGAAATGTTCAGCAAATCTTCTGGCGTAAGTCCTTTATATTTTTCGCTGCTTACATTATCTGATGCAAAATAAAAACGTTCGTTTCCAGCAGCCGTAATGTATTTTCCAGCCTTTTCGTCATAGCCTCCACCAGTTAAAAACTGCAACATCAAATAAGGATGTGTAGTGCCGCCCTTTCGTAAATTTATCTCAATAGCATAATGTATCCACGAGCCATCTGACTGTTTTACCGAAATAAAATCAATGGCAAATCTTCCTAATGCACCTTTGCCAGCAAGCGTTTCAGCAATCTTCCTTCCTTCGGCAGCAAGGCTTACATTGTATTTTTTATCAGCTGGAAATAGTGCCCCTAAAAATATTTGCCCATCATCGCCGCCCAGCAACTGATCGTGTGTACTTACTATTTGCACCTGCTTTGATGGGGCAATGACACATTGAACCGATGGTGACATTTTCACATCTCCATCCAAAAAAACTTCCACCACACCCCCCATGGCTGCAAATTTTTCCAGGAACAATTCTTCGCTCACATCCTTTGCTACAGGTTTTATCTTTTGTGAAAATGTTTGGGCAATGTTTTTTACCGTTATCTCATCCTTGGCAAGTTCAGGATAGGTATAAATAGCATTACCATCACCACTAAACCCATCGTTCATTTTTATTACAGCCTTACGCAGTAATGTGTTTTTAACCTTTAACGACACCAAAGCATTGATGATATCATCTTTTGTATGCAAATCCTCAAATCCATCTGGCAGCAATACGCCACTTTGCCTGAAATTTTTTCTTCCGCCCGACTTAGAACCTTCATAAAATTTATCAGGATCGGTACCAAATAAAGGAATACCTAATTGTACCGACATTGTTTTTTCAAGCGCTGTAATATTGAAACAGGTAAGATGTGCACTCTTAACGTCAGTAATAAGTTTTCTGATTCGTTCCATCAGTCTTGGCCTTTCCAATACTTTTTGGGTAAGCGGCTTTGTAGAAGCATCGTAACAACTTAGTAATGTTAACCGTTCTCTTGCATGACGGCCAGTAATACCCGGCAGCAAATGCAGGTAATAATCAATAATGCTTTCCGCCACAGGTATACTGGTAATAAAAATAATTTTAGTGGTTGGCATCCGTAGCAGCATAAGCAGGCAAAGCATCCGTTCCTCATAATAAGGGGCACCTTTTACTTTTGCAAGAATGTCCTGGTCAAGTGAAAGAGAAGGCAGAATCACTACAGTTCGTGGTGCCTGCCTGTCAGGGAAAATATTTTCAAACTGTTCCTTAAAATCAATTTGCATCTGGGTAAACACCTGTGCTTCTTCTGCCGAGCCGGGCAATGGAAAATTACCAGTTGGTGTAAATATTTTTCGGAGTGAATTTTCTGCCATTGTGAAAAATTAAACGCATGGGTAAGGTAACCATTTTTTAAAAATATTTGACAGAAGCGCTGCATTGCATAAAAATAAAGTGTGTACATACCATTTTTTAATCATGTCATTTTCTGGTCATCCTGTATTTTTACAAAATGGAAATAAGTAACCGGAAGGCTTATCATGATTATTTTTTTGAAACCAAATACATTGCAGGCATTGTATTAAACGGCACAGAAGTAAAAAGCCTTCGCAGTGGTAAAGCAAGTTTTATTGACAGTTACTGCTATTTCGATAAAGGCGAACTATATGTAAAAAGCCTGCACATAAGTGAATATAGCTATGGCACCTACAACAATCATCAGCCAATGCAGGAGAGAAAACTTTTACTGAATAAAAAAGAACTTGGCAAACTGGAAACAAAAAGCAAAGAGAAAGGTTACAGTATTATCCCTTTAAAAATATTTTTAACGGAGAAAGGTATTTTTAAAATGGAGATAGGGCTGGGCAAAGGCAAAAAGAATTACGATAAGAGAGAGACAATAAAAGAACGTGATAGTGAAAGAGATATTAAAAGGAAATATGGAGTGTAACTTTTAACGCAGTTGCCCTGCTGCCCACTGCACCGCCTGAAGCGTCTTAAAATATTTTGTTTTCAACTCCACTAGCTTTTGTTGTGCTTCCAGTTGTTTGTTTTCCCTGCTGTTTAACAGAAACAAACTGCTCTCACCTGCTTTAAACTTTGTATCTTCTCCCCTGAACAAAGCTTGATAGTTTTTAAAAGCTGACTCATAAATTTTTACTTGTTGCTGCAAGCCCAGTAATTCGTTGTAGTAAGTTTTTATTTTATTTTCTATACCCCTTTGCTGCAGCGATACTTCAAAGTTGGTTTCTTGTATTTTTAATTTGGCTGCTTTGTAGCCACCCCGGCCCTCACTTAACCGCAAAGGCAGACCTATGTCTAACCCAAATTTATTGTTGTTTTCATAAAAGCCTGTTTTGCCTATGCCATTAAACATATCATAACCCTTGTTGAGTAAATTAGCTTTTACATTTATAGTTGGCAGCAGGTTTTGAAATTTTAGTTTTTTTTCTACCTCAAGCCATTGCAGTTTATAGTCATACATTTTTAGTTTAGGATGGGTAAGCCTTGCACTGTATAGCAATTCATCAAGAACAGGGAATGGCAAATCACTAATACTTTGTCCGACATATTTTTCTCCGGGCTTCACATCATTTGCCAATGGATAAAAACTATTGTTGGCAAGCCACAAAAAGTTTGACAGATCAACAGCAGTATTATTTAACCGCACTAAGCTTTCGCTTTGCATATATTGAAAGCTTTGCAACTGTGTTAATGCCTCAATGGTATCAATTGCTGGCCTGTCGCCCTGGCGAAATGCTATTTTTATTAATTCAAACCTGGTCTCATTTACCTTAACTGTATTAGATAATATTTCATACACCTGGTATTCCTTCACCCAATTCCAGTAAGCACTGTAAGCATCATACAATAAATCATTAATGATATTTTGCCTTTCTGCTTCTGTTTGATTTTTAAAGATTTTTGCTTGTTGCAGCGCCGCCCTTCTTTTGTCCATCAACAAGTTTTTGGCTAATGGTACTGTTAAACCAATATAGCTGCTTTGACCTGTACTTACCTCACTATTTAAAAACTGTCCGCCGTTGTTTTCAAGCCCGGCCTTCACTTCTACTCCATACCAGGTTGGTATTTTTAATTCTGGATTTACATAGTTGTAATAGTTTTTGCCATCAAAGGTTTTTTGGTCGGTACTTAAATAAAAGGATGGGTCAAAAGCTCCCTGGGCTGTTGTAATATCTGCCTTTGCTTTTTCGATATTAATATTTGCCTGCTTGATTACAGGATGAAACTGCTTCACAATAGCAATAAAATTTTCCGGCGACAAAATCTTATCAGCACTATCTTGCGCATGACAAAAAAGTACACAGAAAAAAAAGGCTGATAATATTAATATAAAATGTTTCACTTTACTTTTAAATGTTCTTAAGTTGTCTATTTGCTACAGGCTAACGTATAAGAAAACTACTTCTTTTTACTATACTCTGTTACCGTATTTGTTTTATAATACTCAGGGGGAAAACCATTGATGTTTCGCCATAGTTCGTACCATACCGGTACATCTTTTAATAAAGCAAAGCCCGAAGCTCCGGTCCCCATTTTTAATTCGGGCGGCCACTTGCGGTCTTTAGGGTCTTCGGCTACCAGCACACGAAATTTTCCATTATCGCTTACCGAACTTTCAATAGCCGTAACCACTCCGCCAAATGTTCCGTAAGACGCCTGCGGCCATCCACTAAAAACTATCGCAGGGAAACCATCAAACATAAAACGTACTTTCTGTCCTTTATCAAGCAACGGCAAATCAACAGGCCGCACAAAAATTTCCACCGCATATTGAATATTGTCTGGCACTATTTCCACTATCATTTCTCCGTCTTTCACAATTTCACCAATGCCTGCCTTCTTTGCTTTCACCACCTGGCCACTTTGCGGTGCTGTGATGTAATACAACTTGCTGCGTACGTCATAATTCATATACTGGTTTTGCAGCTTGGCAATATCTGCCCTCCCATTTGCTATTTGAGAAAGCGATTGAAATTTATCGCCTGTAGCTTTTGAAATTTTTTCATTATAGTCCTGTATTGCACCGTTTAGTTCCAACTGTAAAATGCCAAGCTCTTGTTTAGCATTCATAAACTTTATTTCAGCACTCGCTTTTTTTGCCATTGCATTTTGAAAACTCACATTGCGTTGCTCTAATTGCGTTAAAGAAACAAGGCCGCTATCATACATATTTTTTTGGCGGTTAAATTGTTTAGTGGCAATGCCAAAGTCATTTATAGCCGCAATCATATCCATACTGTCTGCCTGAACTTTCATACGTTGCTGCCGTATTTTATTTTCTACCTGGGAAATTTTTAAAATCCTCGCCTGCGTTAATGCTTCTACCTGTACGTCGGCTGTAATAGCTTTCCCTTTATAATTTTCTACGGACATCTCTTTTGCCGTTAATTGCTCTTTTGTACGGCTAAGCAAATTTGGATCGAGATAATCGTCTTTAATTTCTGACAACTGTAAAATTGTGTCTCCTTGTTGTATGTAATCTCCTTCCTTTACAAACCACTTGGCCACTTTACCGGGAATTATTGTATTCAATTGCTGAGGTCTTTGTTCCTGCCTTAAAGTTGTAACATCACCACGGGCAGAAATATTCTGTGTCCATGGCAAAAACAATACAATAAGCATTAATAATAGAATTCCAAGCGCCCAATATTTAACCCGGCTTTTTTTATTAATACGGTAAATATTAGCAAACGAACGAATGCTGCTGTTGCTTACCTCATCTTCTATTTTCGTTTCAATAAAATTCATGGCTTAGCTTTTTACAATTTTTTTTATGGTATCCCATTTGCCAACCGCCTTCACTTTTCCTTTTTCCAAATAAATTACTTTATCACATTGCGAAGCAAATGATTCATCATTACAACTTATCAATATTGTCTGGTTAGTTATTTCATTCATCATGTAATTAATAACAGATTTTCTTGCAGCTTCACTGATTCCATCAAACGGTTCTTCAAGCAACACCAAACGGGGATGATTTACCAATGCCCTTAGCAATAATATTTTCTGAACAATATTCCTGGATAGTTTTTTACCAGCAGGGTCAATATTTGTATTAAGCCCATCGTTCAGTTCAGCAAAAAAAGCTTTAAGGCCCACTTTTTCAGCAAGTCTTATTACATGCTGGGGTAAAATACTGCTGTTTCCCATCGTAATATTTTCCAACAGTGTACCCAGAAAAATATCCTGCTGGCTTAGGAATATACCGGTTTGCATCCTTAATGAGTCCTGCTTATAATTTGAAATCTGTATGCCATTGATAAAAATATTGCCATGAAAATTACTGTAAGCGCCACTCATGAGCCTTAACAGGGTTGACTTGCCTGCACCAGTAGCACCCATAATGCAAACTTTTTCATTGCTCTCAATATTCAAATTGATATTGCTTAAAACAGGCAATGTTTCGTCGTCATAACTAAAGTGAATATTATTCATTTCAACAGCAAGACCGTTATCTTCAACAGGTAATTCTATCGTGCCATCTTCTTCCAAAGGCTTATCTGTTATTTTACCCAGCTTTTCAACGGAAGTAAGCACATCATACACCGTATCAAGATTAATTAGTATTTTCTCAATTGAATTGATAACTGCAATAATTATTATTTCAGCAGCAATAAACTGCCCGATGTTTAATTGCTGATTTACTAACAGTATGCTGCCAACTATAAGCATTGCTGCTGTAATAAGTACCTTAAAACTTACCAATGCCCAATATTGCCACTGTAATACTTTAAAATGTATAGTACGTTGTGTGAGGTACCCTGTTACCAATTTATCTGTTCGCTGTATATTGAGAGATGTGTTTCTAGAGAACTTGAATGACTTTATCACTCTTGCCATTTCTTCCAGCCAACCTGCCACACTGTATTTATAATCGCTTTCCCTAAGACTTGACTCCATTCCTTTGGCGCTGGTGAAACGGAGTATCAGGTAAATAATAAGAATGAGTATTAATCCAAAAAAAATAAATACAGGGTGATAAAACGACAGTAACAACAACCCAAAAATTATTTGTATAGTGGCAGCAGGAATATCAAGCAATAATTTTGAAATGCCTTTTTGCAAAGACACAGTATCAAAAAATCGATTCACTAATTCTGGTAAATAATAACTGTCAACCGACTGCAGATTTATTCTTGGTATTCGTTCGGCAAATTCAAAAGAATAACGTACAAATATTTTCTGTTGCACCTTTTCTATAAGGCGCATTTGGTTTATGTTGAGTAAACCATTGATGAAAACGCCAAGTACTACAAGCGTAATCATAATAACAAGTGACGTAGAAATGGCGCCACCCAGTACAAAACTAATGATGGCCTGTATGCCAAGAGGGAGTGAAAGCTGAATTAAACCATTAAGGATTGCATAAAAATAAACCGAAGAAATTTCGTTTTTCTCCAGTTTTATCACCTGTAATATTCTTCGTACAGGGTTAGCAAAAATGTTTTGCGTAGCAGTAATTGCCATACATTAATTGATTTAATAAACTTTCAAAGATAGTTACGTATTTAGCAACACTTGCTGTTGCTATTTTCCAGCATTTTAACAACCAACGTGGAAAAGTGTTGCAAAATAATAGAGAAATTAGCAAGAAAAAATAAACAAGCAGGTATTAAGATTTTTTTAAGAGGTTTTAAAATTTTATGATAGCAACAAATACTAAATAAAAAAGGAGCAGGATTTGATCCTGCTCCTTTTTTATATTTAATCTTTACGATTACTCTTCTTCATCAAAGCTCATGGCCTCTTTCGTAGTTGAAAGCAATTCATATTCCTCTTTGCTGCCTACAATCATGTTATCAAATTCACGGAGGCCAGTACCGGCAGGTATTGGGTGACCGGTGATAACATTTTCTTTCAGGCCAAGCATAGTGTCTGTTTTGCCTTGTATTGCAGCAGAGCTTAACACCTTAGTTGTTTCCTGGAAAGATGCTGCAGATATCCAGCTTTGTGTACCCAACGAAGCTTTAGTGATACCCAACAACAACGGAGATGATGTTGCAGGCTTAGCGTCACGGAATTCAACTAATTTTTTATCTGCCCGGCGAAGGATTGAATTTTCTTCCCTTACATCACGGAGTGTAACAATTTGGCCAGGTTTCAGCTTAGCGCTTTCTCCAGCTTCGGTAATAACTTTCTTATCGAATATATTATCGTTCTCGTTGTTGAAGTCCATTTTGTCTTCCACATCTCCTTCTAAGAAAATTGTGTCCCCAGCATCTTCAATTGTTACTTTACGCATCATCTGGCGAACGATTACTTCAATGTGCTTATCATTAATTTTCACACCTTGTAAACGATATACTTCCTGTATCTCATTCACAACATACTCTTGCACTGCAAATGGTCCTTTGATTGCAAGAATGTCTGAGGGAGCAATTTGACCATCACTCAATGCAGCACCTGCTTTTACAAAGTCACCATCCTGAACTAGAATCTGGCGTGTTAATGGAACAAGGTATTTTTTCACCACACCATCTTTTGCTTCTACTACTATTTCCCTGTTACCACGTTTGATATTACCGAATGTAACCACACCATCAATTTCGCAAACAACTGCAGGGTTACCCGGGTTCCTTGCTTCAAACAATTCAGTTACACGTGGAAGACCACCCGTAATATCTTTCAACTTGCTTAATACCCTTGGAATTTTCACCAGCACCTGTCCGCTTTTCACATCATCACCTTCTTCAACTACAATGTGGCTACCCACTGGCAAGTTGTATGATTTATGTTCTTTACCATCAATGATCAAAGCTGGTAATTTGGTTTTATCTTTTGTTTCGATAACTACTTTTTCCCTGTGACCGGTTTGCTCATCTGCTTCTTCACGAACAGTTACACCTTCAATCACACTTTCAAACTTAACCTTACCAACTATTTCAGAAACAATAACGTTGTTGAATGGATCCCATGAACAGATAACATCGCCCTTGCTTACTTTTTGTCCATCTTTTACATTTAATGTTGCACCGTAAGGAACGTTATTTGTGATAAGTAAACGATCATTTTTTACATCCATGATACGAACCTCACCAGTACGGCCGATTACAACCTGTACCTTCTTGCCTTCATTATCTTCAGATGTTACAGTACGCAAACCATCAAACTGTATAGTACCGTCAAACTTAGCACCCATAGTAGATTCTACTGAAGCAGAACCAGCCACACCACCCACGTGGAAAGTACGGAGGGTAAGCTGTGTACCTGGCTCACCAATTGATTGTGCAGCGATGATACCAACTGCATCACCTTTCTGTGCAGTGTAACCTGTTGCAAGGTTTTTACCGTAGCATTTCACACACACACCACGCTTGCTTTCGCAAGTCAATACAGAACGTATCTCCACATTTTCAATTCCACTCTCTTCAATTTTCTCTGCTACAGCAGGTAAAATCTCTTCGCCAGCGCCAACTAATAGTTCATCAGTTAAAGGATGGAATACATTATGTAATGATACCCTTCCAGCAAGTCTGTCGCTGAGTGGTTCAATAATATCTTCATTATCTTTTAATGCAGAAGTTGCAATACCACGAAGCGTACCACAATCTTCGTCATTAATAACAACATCTTGCGCTACGTCAACCAAACGACGTGTTAAGTAACCGGCATCCGCAGTTTTCAACGCTGTATCCGCCAAACCTTTTCTTGCACCGTGGGTTGATATAAAGTATTCCAATACATTCAAACCGTCTTTAAAGTTTGACAAGATTGGGTTTTCAATAATCTCACTTCCGCTTGAACCAGATTTACGTGGCTTAGCCATCAAGCCCCTGATACCAGCAAGCTGTTTGATCTGTTGTTTACTACCCCTTGCACCAGAGTCAAGCATCATGTAAACAGAATTGAAGCCTTGTTTATCTGCTGCAAGTTCCCTTATCAATGTTTCAGTTATCCTTGTATCCACACGGCTCCAGATATCAACTGTTTGGTTATAACGTTCGTTATTGGTAATTAAACCCATGTTGTAGTTCTCCCAAACCTCATCCACTTCACCAGTTGCATTTTCAATCAGCTCTTGTTTGATATCAGGAATAATCAAATCATTAATGCTGAATGACAAACCACCACGGAATGCCATGCGGTAACCGAGTGTTTTAATATCATCAAGGAATTTAGCTGTTGTAGGCACATTAGTCCATGTAATGATATCGCCAATTATTTCTCTTAAAGATTTTTTAGTAAGCAATGCATTGATGAAACCAACGCTTTTTGGAACATGCTGGTTAAATATTACACGGCCAACAGTTGTTTCAATCAGCTTATATGTAAGTGAACCATCTTCATTCCTGTGATTTGCTTTTACACGAATGTGTGCATGAAGGTCAATTTGCTTTTCGTTGAAAGCAATAATTACCTCTTCAGCAGAATAAAATGCTTTGCCCTCTCCTTTTACTTTTTCTTTATCAGTAGATTTTTTACCCTTGGTGATGTAATACAAACCAAGAACCATGTCCTGGGAAGGAAGAGTGATTGGCGTACCATTTTGCG